>CALMVL010000197.1 GCA_937873265.1 uncultured Granulicella sp. | reverse complement strand
GCGTATAAGATCAAAGGGGGCCGGCGCGCAGCGAGATGCCGTCCAGAGCGGACGTTTTTGAGTGACCCAACGCAGATCAGCGGTGATTCTCGGCGCCCAGTGGGGCGATGAAGGCAAAGGCAAGATCGTTGATGTGCTGTCGGAGCACTTCGACGTGGTGGCGCGCTACGCCGGCGGACACAACGCCGGGCATACCGTCATCATTTCCGGCAAGAAGTTTGTGCTGCAGCTGATTCCCTGCGGGGTGCTGCGGCCGGAGTGCGTTGGCGTGATCGGCAATGGCGTGGTGCTGGATCCGATGGCATTTCTGAGCGAGGTGCGCAAGCTGCGGGAGGCTGGTCTGCCGGTCAATGACCAGTTGTTTGTGTCGAACCGGGCGCAGGTGATTCTGCCGTATCACCGCATGATCGAGCTGGCGGCGGAGACGGCTCCAGGGCGGATGACGATCGGGACCACGCGACGCGGCATTGGACCGGCGTATGAGGACAAGATCCACCGCAACGGGCTGCGCGTGGTCGACCTGCTGAACCCGTCGCTGCTGCGAACACACATCAACAATGCCTGCCACGAAAAGAACACCATTGCCCATGCGCTCTTCGGCACCGAGCCGCTCGACCCCAAGCAGATGTATGAGGACTACGCGCGAGCGGCGGAACAACTTGCGCCATTTGTGACCGACACGGCGGCGCTGCTGAACGGGGCGTTGCGGGATGGCAAGCGGGTGATGTTTGAGGGAGCGCAGGGGGCGCTGCTTGACATCGATCACGGGACGTACCCGTTTGTGACGAGCTCTTCGGCGACGGCGGGCGGCGCGGTGACGGGTACGGGCGTGGGGCCGACGCGGATCGGGACGGTGATCGGGGTGACCAAGGCGTATGTGACGCGGGTGGGCGAGGGGCCGTTCCCGACGGAGATCAACGACAGCTCGGCCGAGCTGCTGCGGGCGCGCGGGCAGGAGTATGGCGCTGTTACGGGTCGGCCACGGCGATGCGGATGGCTGGACCTGCCGCTGCTGCGCTACTCCAACATGATCAACGGGACGGAGTGGCTGGTGGTGACGAAGATGGACGTGATGGATGAATGCGCGGAGATTCCGGTGTGCACGCATTACAAGATCAACGGGAAGCTGACCGACAGCGTTCCGGCCGATATCCGCGGCTTCGACGCGATCGAGCCGGTATACACGACGCTGACGGGATGGGGGAGCTCGACCGAGGGCATCACCGCGTACGACGAGCTGCCGGCGGCGGCGCGGGCGTACCTCGAGTTTCTGGAGCGCGAGTCCGGCGCGAAGATCGGCATGGTTTCGACCGGACCGGATCGCGATCAGACGATCACGATGCCCGGGTTTGCGGAGGTTCTGTCGGCGTAGGCCGACGGTGCTGGATTGGGGGGAGGGCGGAGATCCATGGTCAGCTTTACGGTGCGGATGCGGTTTGATCCGAAGGAACATGAGGCCGTTGCCGAGACGCTTCGGCAGCTGACCGTGGCCTCGCGGGAGGAGCCTGGATGCGTCAGCTACATCCCTCATTTTGTCGACGGCGACCCGGGAGCCGTGCTGATCTACGAGCAGTACCGTGACGAGGCCGCGGCGGAGTTCCACCGGTCGACGCCACACTTTCGCCAGTACGCGATCGGCGGACTGTACCAGCGGATGCTGGACCGGCAGGTGGAGACGCTGATGGCTGTGGCCTGAGCGCGGGACCGGCCCCGGGGGCATCCAAGACTACCAGGGATCGGCAGCGAGCGATCTACAACGAAAGTTGCTTTGACGGGCGCCAGCCGCTCGATCTACTATCCGTGCAAAATGGTCCCGTCCACCACACTCGCGCAGCACGGCACCCGGGGGCTTCCCGGAAGGGTGTTGGTGTTTTTGGCGGTGCTGTCGATCGGCATGTCGGCTTTCGCGCATACCCGGGACACCAAGCACACGGAACGGCGTGAGATCGAACAGATGGAAGAGCAGATGCGCCAGGCGGAACTCGCGGGGGATGTTGGCGTGGTGGATCGCCTTCTGTCGGATGATTTTGTCGGGATCTCCATGAGCGGGGAGGTGAACACCAAGACACAGCGGCTGGACCGCATGCGAAGCCACGCGCTGGTGTTGACCGGGATTCATGTGGACGAGGTCAAGATCAAGCTGCTCGGGCAGGTGGCGGTGGTCACGTCGCGGGCACGGATCGAGGGCACAAGTGACGGCCGCTCGCTCGCCGGTACGTACCGGTACACGCGCGTGTACCTCCATGCCCCTGGCGGCGCATGGAAGATCACGAATTTTGAGGTGACGCGCATTTCATCCTGACCGGCCGGGCGGCACGAGGTGCGCGGGATGCGAAGAAGGCTATGGTTTCCGCGCCGGCGAGGTGTGCGGTGCGGACGACGGGCGCCCCACAGCAAGCGCGTCTCGCATACGCGTCCAGGTGACATCCAGCGTTTCCGGCAGGATTCGCGTCTCGCCGACGACGGTCATGAAGTTGGTGTCGCCCACCCAGCGGGGCAGGGCATGGAGGTGGAGGTGGTTTGCGACCCCCGCTCCGGCAGCCTGTCCGAGGTTCAGGCCGAGGTTGAGCCCGTCCGGATGGTAGACCGAACGGAGCGCGGTTTCGGCTCGTTGCGCGGTTTCGATCAGTTCGATGGCGGTTTCTCTGGGGAGTTCGGCCAGCGACGCGAGGTGGGTGTAGGGCACGACCATGACATGGCCGGACGAGTAGGGGTAGGCGTTGAGGCAGGTGTAGCAGTTTGGCCCGCGCTCGAGGATCCACGCAGCGCGCTCGGCCTGCTCGGCGGGCATTGTGTGCCCGGCTGCCCATTCCACGGCGCCGATCATGTTGCAGAAGACGCACTGCCGGTCGTCCCCGGGCCAGGCCTGAAGGGCAGCCGGAACTCCTTCGCGGCGGTGGTCGCCGGAGGTGATATAGCTGTAGCGCCAGGGTGTCCAGAGCCGATCCATTGGTGAAGTATAAGGGTGGATGCGCGGGCACCCGCGGAGTTGACGAATTGTGTTCGCGGACTTATGATTTGAGATGAGCCTCTGCGCGTGGGATCCAAGGCAGCCGCTCCTCTGAAAGAATCACTCATTCCGCCATCTGAACCTCTGCCGCCCAGCAGAGCGTGGTTCGGCCCACTCCGTTGCATCACCGGCGTTGGCCAGCCTCCTGAGGGTTCGATGTACTCGGAATGAATCTTGGGTCCCGGAGTTCGCATCATCATGGTTGACCACCATTATTCCGACATCAACGAGAGCACACCCCTGACCACCCAACTGGAAACACTGGCGCCCGAGGCGACGGAGCAGAACGACGCTGCCCTGTCATCCACCACTCACAATGCCGCATCGCAGGGAGTGAGCCCTGACGAAACCGCGGTTTCACCCAGCGACACTGTGCCCGCAGTCCACGCCGAAGCGGGGAAGAGTGCGGCTCCGGACGCCCTCGTGGCGGGAGCGACCGAGAAGTCCCACAGTGGCACCGCCCCAGCTGCGCCGGACGATCTGGAGGACTACGATGCTGCGGATTTTGCCGCGGCTCTGGCGTCGTTTGACCGCGAACAGGCGGCCGAGAGCGCCGCAGCGCAGAGTCTGACTGCCGAAGAAGCGGTCATCACCGGCACGGTGGTGAAGATCACCGACAAGCACGTGGTGGTCGATATCGGCCTGAAGTCCGAAGGACTGATTCCGATCGAACAGGTCCTTGCTCCCGATGGGCAGCCGAAGTTCCAGGCCGGCGATCAGGTCGAGGTTGTTGTGGAGCGCGAGGAGCCGGAAGGCGGCTATCTGGTCAGCTACGACAAGGCCCTGCGGCACAAGGTCTGGGACAAGCTTGAGGCCGCTGCGAACGGCAAAACACCGGTGAAGGGCATGGTCCTCTCCCGCGTGAAGGGCGGGTTGACCGTCGATATCGGCATCAAAGCGTTTCTGCCGGGGTCGCAGGTGGAGGTTCGCCCGGTTCGCAATCTTGACGGCTATATCGGCACGGAGATCGAAGTCCGCGTGATCAAGCTGAACAAGAAGCGCGGCAATGTCGTCATCTCGCGCAAGGAACTGCTCGAAGAGGAGCAGAACGCGAAGAAGTCGGTGACGCTGGCGACTCTGGAAGAGGGATCGATCCTCACCGGAACGGTGAAGAACCTGACGGATTATGGCGCGTTTGTCGACCTGGGCGGGCTCGACGGCCTGCTCCACATCACGGATATGAGCTGGGGACGGCTGACACACCCCCGTGATCTGGTCAACGTGGGCGACGAGATTCAGGTGAAGGTGCTGAAGTTCGACAAGGACAAGCAGCGCGTCTCGCTCGGCTTCAAACAGCTCACACCCGATCCGTGGCTGGACGCGACGGAGCGCTATCCCATCGGCGCACAGGTTCGGGGCCGCGTTCTGTCGGTCACCGACTACGGGGCGTTTGTGGAGCTCGAGCAGGGCATCGAGGGTCTGGTGCACGTCTCGGAGATGACCTGGTCCAAGCGGATGAAGCATCCGTCGAAGATGGTCAAACCGGGGGATGAGGCCGATACCATCATTCTGTCGGTGAATCCGAATGACCGTCGTATCTCGCTCGGGATGAAGCAGTTGCAGGATAACCCGTGGGAGCAGCTTGAGGACAAGTACCCGACCGGCGCCGTCATCGAAGGCCGGGTGCGCAACCTGACCGACTTTGGGGCGTTCATCGAGATTGAAGACGGCATCGACGGCCTGGTGCATGTCTCGAATCTGAGCTGGACCAAGCGCATCAAGCATCCTTCCGAGGTGCTCAAAAAGGGCGAAAAGGTGAAGGCGATCGTTCTGGGCGTCGAGCCCGAAAATCGCCGTCTCTCGCTGGGCGTGAAGCAGCTGCAGCCGGATGTGTGGGACACCTTCTTTGCCCAGCACCGCGTTGGCGACGTGGTGAAGGGCAAGGTGCTCCGCACGGCTCAGTTTGGCGCGTTCATCGAGATCGCCGAGGGCGTCGAGGGGCTGTGCCATGTTTCCGAAGCCGTGGATGAGAACCATCAGCCCGTGAAGCTTGAGGTTGGCGACGAACACGAGTTCCGCATCGTGAAGATGAACCAGGAAGAGAAGAAGGTTGGGCTCAGCATCAAGGCAATCGGCGATGAGGCCAGCCGGTCAGAGGTTGAAAGCTACAAGGAGCGGGAGCGCGGCGGTCAGCAGGCCAGCAGCAGCCCTTCGTCCAGCAGCAGTACGACGCTTGGGGACTTGATCAACTGGAAGAGGTCTGAGCGCTGAGCACTACGATCAGAACTGCCGGAAACGAAAGAGCGGAGCTGCTATGGCAGCTCCGCTCTTTTCTGTTCAGTCGATCAGATTCTGTTACCCCCCAGCTAAGGTACATTCGTGCAGGGTGTCCTGACCGTGACAAGCCAGGTGGACAGCAGAGCTCGTGCGGCTTATGGGTTGTGAGAGCCGAAACCCCGCTTAGGCGATCATCGACTGCGCTGACCTTTCATCCTGGATCTGCTCATCCTCGCTATCGCCTTCGCCCTCATTATCCTGCGCGGCTAACTCGGCCATCTTCGCGGATGCCCGGAACATCATCTCGACCTCAGCCGGAGCAAAGACCTCCGGCGAAACGCCCCCGATGGCAACGTATCCCGGTTCGTCCCCAAGCGCCTCAGAGATTTCGTTCCAGTGGAGAAAGGGCGAGGTGGTAGGCACCATGATGATACGCTGTACCTTTTCCGGGAACGCGAAGTAGAGTGACCACGTGAGAAAGGTCAGGCAGGTCGCGACGCCGTTCGCGAGACTTAAACTGGAGTGCACGTTTGGACTTTGGGTGATCCATGCGGAATCGATGAGGCTGGCTGTGGCCATAATGCCTAGGCCAAAGCTGACTCCAAAGACCCGACTGCGATAGTTCAGGCCCATCGGACGGATTGCAAAGCACACAAACAGCAAGAGGCAGAGCGTCAGAATGCTGGATGTCTGCTGCAACTGGGTTACGACTACTCGGAATAAGTCCCCGCCTGAGCTGTGTGAGTTACACGCCATCACGAATGCAAGAGCGCCGGTGATGGTCGCGGCCCAGCGAAAGACAAGAACTCCTAATCGCTGAAGACCGGGGAAAGGACGCATTGCGATCTTAAACAAACTGTAAATAATGACGAGAGAGAGTACGGCTTCAAGCGCGTACGAACTCCAGTATGTAAGGAAGTACGCCTTATAGGCTAAGTGACGCTCGATACCTGCGGAAGACAGGTGCATGATCCCGAGACAGATCACTGTAGAGGCGAAACGAATAGCTAGAAAACAAGCGAGGTAAGTATAGGTTCTAACAACACCACGATAAAACAGTAGACCGAGTGCGAGAGCGCAGACGGTGGGTTCGAGGTAAGTAAGGAGATTGAGAACTGTGTCTTGCATATCGTCCGTCCTCATCAGGCTCTGTCAGCCTAGCGTACCCTGAGGACGGACACAACAAATTTCGTGCATCGTATTGCCTTGGAACTAGGCAGCAGTTCCATTTTGGAACGCGTACGCTATTTGAAGCCGCAAGCATTGGGGTCGTTCGGAGAGCAGCTCGGAACCGGAACCGTATTTACCTTACCGGACAACACCTTCGAGGCTTTGGCCGTGGTCTGAGTGGTCGCGAAAAAACCGGTGAGGGCGAGGGTGACGGTGAGGGCGCGAACGACGTTCTTCATTGGGGGTCTTCTCCTAAAGTTGTAGAGCCAGCTCTGTGATTTCGCTGGACTTCTGTGTTGAAGCAACCATAGAATTGAAGAAGACGTAAGTCCATCCTTTAGAGGAACATACGGATCGAGTAAAGGCCACGTATTACTAAGGTACTGTTAACGCGAGAAAGTCGGGTCGACTTGGCGTTTTCTGCAGGAAAACGGGTGTCTAATCGCAGGAGAGACGCCCACACCTGAAATCGGAGCGAGGGGAACGGTCGAGTTCGGGCCTGGGAACCACCCCATCCAATTCCCATGGCCGCTCGTTAAGGACGTACAGACAGGGCGGGAGCTAGAGCAGCTCCTCGCGGCTCAACTCTGTGCTGCTCCGACCGGCTGGGCCACCGCTCCGGCCGGCGGTTCTGGGCGCGTGGGAGGCTTCTTCGGGGCTGCTTCCACCTTCTTCGACGGGGCCAGGATGGCATGGAGCGTTGTGCCTTCCATGCGTGGCATGAACTCCACCAAGCCAGCCTCGCCGATGTCTCCGATCAGCCGATTGATGATCTTGTAGCCGAGGTCGCGATGGGCCATCTGCCGGCCTTTGAACCGCAGGGACGCCTTGACCTTGTCCCCATCGCCGAGAAACCGTACCGCCTGGTTTTTCTTGGTCTGGTAATCGTGTTCATCGACGGTGACGGAGAACTTTACTTCCTTGATAACGATGACCTTCTGCTTTTTGCGCGCCGCTCGATCGCTCTTGTCTTTTTCGTAGAGAAACTTGCCATAGTCCTGAATTTTGCAGACCGGCGGCACGGCGTTCGGCGAAATTTCAACCAGGTCGAGGGACCGCTCTCGCGCCATCTTGAGCGCCTCAAATGGAGCCATCACCCCCAGTTGCTCGCCGTTCTCATCGATCACGCGGACCTCGCGCGCGCGGATCCGTTCATTGGTGCGGATAAAAGACTTGGCGGAACGCTTATCGATTGGTGGAATGTGTTGCCTCCAAGCCGCGGGGCAGCGGCCATGTGAAATGGGAAGAATCTCGCGCCGGCCCGAGGGACGCAGGGCAGGTCGCACGGCAACGAAGAGTATAGCACCCCTGATTCACGGCCATCCTTCCCGTTTCGGGACAGCAGGAGCAAGAACTTCGCCCAAACTTCGCCACCGGAATGCCTTCGGCGTTATAGTGAGAGAGCTAGAGCATAGCGCCACGGTGCCGGACACGCCAGGCCCGCCGGCATCAGGAAGGTCATCCCAGGAACATCATGAAGCGTCGCATACTGCTGGTTGACGATGACGTCGCCATTCTTCTTACCCTGAAAGCCGTGCTCGAGATCAGCGGCTTCGACGTAGACACAGCCGCCTCCGCCCGGGAGGCGAAGGGCAAAGTGCGTTCGCGCGAATACCACATGGTTATCAGCGACATGCGGATGGAGAGCGACGCTGCGGGGGCCGAGGTTATCCAAGCTGCCCGGCTGGCTCCGTACCATCCCGCGGTCGCTCTGCTGACCGCGTTTCCTGTCGAAGAAGAGGGCTGGGACGGGGCGGAACCGGACAAGATTCTGGTGAAAGCAACGCACACCCGCGTTTTGCTGCAGCAGATCGAGAAGCTGTTTGCCAGCCACGCGGCAAAGCTTTCCAAGTTGGCCGCGCAGGCTGCCGGGAACGGGAGCATCGCGGGCTCCGCCAAGCGTAAGCTGCCGCTTTCGGATGCCGCAACGCTCGGCGACGAGGTTCCGGCGGCCGTGACCAAAGCGGCAAAAAAGGCCGGCGGGGCGAAGAAGCTTGCCAGTGCCTAGCGAGACGTTCGCGATGGGCCAGCGTCTTGCGGCAATGTAACGCGGGGTGTGGGAAGAGGTGCGACTACCGCTGCGTGGCCGAGTGCTGCCGGATGTAGCTGCGGAGAGTGCCGTTGATGTCCAGGGCCTTTGTGACCCCGGAGTCGAGCATCGTGAGCCACTCGGACGCAGGCTCCTTGAGCTCCGCCAGACTCAGCAGATAGCTGGTTTGCACGATGATTTCCAGAGCATTGCTGAGATCGTGCGCGAGCCGGCGCAGTTCCGTTGCCGCCGCATCGGGGATCACCACGTCTCCATCGGCGCCGGGCGCCACGTGCGGAGTGCCTGTTTCTGCCATTGCGTCTGCTCTCCTCCTGTGCAGTCAGTGTAAGCGCAACCGCGGCGCGATCTGCGCGCGCGTAGAATTCTGTGGGTTCCAGGCAAGCTCTTCCAAGCGCTGCCTTGCCCGCGCGGTTTGACATCGACCCTCAGCTTTGCGAGACTGAATCCTCACAGCTGCCATGGTCAGCCGCCCGGTTGATCTTTCTGTGAAACGTGCCGAAGTGGCGGAATTGGCAGACGCGCATGGTTCAGGTCCATGTACTCGCAAGGGTGTGGAGGTTCAAGTCCTCTCTTCGGCACCAATCTCCGTATCTCCGGTGCGCGGGAATCTAGAACGGCAGGTGCAGGACCAGGCCGCTGCTGATGGATTCGATCGGGTAGTTGTTGCCGAGGTTGCGCAGACTGCCCGCCCCGAGCTCTACCACGCGAAAGTCTAACGCCGGCAACAGGGGTAGGTCGACTCCGGCAAAGCCGCGGTACTGGATGCCGGAGTGGTAGACCACCTGACCGGTGGTGGCATCCTCTGGAATGGTGACGTTGCTCTTTGCCAGCCCGACCGCTCCTTCGACGTATGGATGCAGATGGAAGATGGGCGTACCGAGTGAAGCGCGGACCCCGCCCAGCACCGAGAAGACGCGCGGCCGGGCGGTGTTGAAGTAGGTTGCGGCGTTTTTGTTGCCGACCGTGCTGCCGGCACGAACATCGATTCCCAGACGGACGGGACCGATGCTGTGGAAGTCGTACCACCCGCCGCCAAAACCGCCCAGAGGATTGGTCGTACCGTCGCCGCTGCCGCAGATTGTCTGCAGGCACTGGATGCCGGTGACGTGCTCGACGCTGACGGTTCCGTAGACACTGGTTTGCGCCCGGGCAGCGGCCGCGAGTCCGAAGAGGCTCACGACCGCGAGAAACGAAGACCTGAAGATGGGAGACCTGGAAACCAAACGTCTGGAGAGAAGAGAGTTGCGAAGATTCATGCAACGTTAGTGTACCCGTACTGATCGCGCGGGGGAGCGGACCGCAGGCGGCAGCCGGCGGGAGACCGCGGTGCTCGTGGGGGCCAGGCGTGAGGCGCGCCCACTCGCGTCAGGCTAGCGGGTCTGTGGCTAGAATGAGCACATGCCAACGCAGCTCGACCAGATCCTCGCGCACACGCTCCTCGAGGTGAGTCAGCGCAAATCCAGGGCAAACCTGCCGGAGCTGGAGCGTCGCGCCGCCGCGCATCGGCCGCGAGGGTTTGCCGCGAACCTGCGGCGTGCCGGTGCGGACGGGCCGGCGGTGATTGCCGAGATCAAGAAAGCGTCGCCGTCGCGAGGTCTGATCCGCGCCGACTTCCGACCGGTCGAGCTGGCGCAAACCCTCGCCCGGGCCGGCGCGGCGGCGCTTTCCGTGCTGACCGACACTGAGTTCTTCGGCGGAGCGCTGGAAGACCTCGAGGCAGCGTCGGCCGCTGTGTCTAGCCCGTGCCTGCGCAAGGACTTCATGCTGGACCCGTTTCAGGTGCTGGAGGCGCGGGCGGCTGGCGCCGACGCCATTCTCCTGATTGTCGCGGCGCTGGCTGACGAGCAGATGGAGCTGCTGCACAGTTTCGCGATGGATCTGGAGCTCGACGTGCTGGTTGAAGCTCATGACGCGATCGAGATTGAGCGCGCCCTGGACGCGGGCGCGCAGGTTGTCGGTATCAACAGCCGCGACCTGCGGACCTTTGCCGTGAGCACCGACCGCCTGCTTGAGCTGAGCGACCTGCTGCCCGACGACGTTTTGCGGGTCGCGGAGTCTGGCATTCGATCCGCGGACGACCTTGCGCGCCTGCGTGAGGGAGGCTACCAGGCATTTCTGATCGGGGAGGCGCTGATGCGGCAACCGGAGCCGGCCGCCGCGCTGGCGCTGCTGCTGGATCGTCAGTTCTCGTCCGAGAGGTAGGCGCAGAGTTCCCCATGTGGATCAAGATCTGCGCCAACACGAACCTGCCGGATGCGCGGCTGGCGGCGTCACTCGGAGCGAATGCGCTCGGCTTCGTTTTTGCGGCGAGCAAGCGCCGGGTTACCGCGGCGGAGGTGGCCAGGATCACCTCCGAGCTGCCCACGGGCTTCGAGCGCGTCGGCGTCTTTGATACGCAGACCGCGTCGGAGATTGTTGGGGCGGTTCGCGAGGCGGCCCTTTCCGGAGTTCAGCTGCATGCGCGGCTCGATCGCGAGATGGTCGCCCGTCTTGCCGGCGAGCTTGGGCCAGCGGTGACGCTTACGCAGACCGTCTCATGGGCGGTCGATCCGAGTGCAGCCGCATCGGCTGCCGACGTGGAACGGCAGCTACGCGAGCTTGCCGAGCTGCCGGCAATCACCCGCGTTCTGGTTGACTCTCGCGTCGGCTCGACGACGGGCGGAACAGGCGTCCCATTCCGGTGGAGGGATGCTGCGCGTGTGCTGAGGGAGCAGCAGGGCCGGACGCACCTGATCCTTGCCGGAGGCCTCCGTCCGGACAATGTGGCGGAGGCGATCCGCACGCTCGAGCCGTGGGGTGTGGATGTGGCCAGCGGAGTGGAGGCCAGTCCCGGCCAGAAGGACGCTTCCAAGATGGAGAGATTTTTTGCGCAGGTAAGGGGCGGAAAGGCCAACGGCTTCGATGCCACGCAGACCGATCCCAGGTGAGGGCGATCAGGCGTGGCGGGATGCAGTGGTGCGGCTGTGCATTTTGCTGGCGTGATCGGGCAGCTGCGCATGGGCGTGCAGCGAAGCATCGGTCGGATGCGCCAGAGCGATCGCGGGAAGCAGGCTAAGTGTAAGAGCTACAAGGAGTTTGATCTTCATCTGGACCTCTCTTTCCATTCCCTCATTGGACGCAGGGAACGGGCTCGGGATTCAGAAAATGCCGTCGGTGTTGCTTGCCGGCTGCACATCTTCCCGCGAGATGCAGTACCCAGGCCGTGCCTGCCTGTTCACCCCGTGCGAGCGCCCGCTCCGGCGAGCGAAGACGTTTCCAGGATCATCCCGCGCGCGTAGGATCGTTTCGTTGGAGGCAATGCTTGGCGGAACAGAAGCGGTTCGCGGACGACAGTGGGCGGCCGAACCTGCGGAGAGGACTCCGACGCCGGATCGCCTGCGCCGTTGTCCTGAGCAGCGTGGCTGCCTGCGGGCCGGCGCGGTCGCAGACCCTGGCTCGACCGGGGTGGACTGGCTCCGGCATGACGGTGGAACGGTGGTGGAAGCACGCCGTCGTGGTCGATGTGCCGATGTCCGCCGGCGAGGGCTCGCCGACGGCGGCCCTGCAGGGCATGACCGAGCGGCTCGACGAACTACGGGGTATGGGGGTCGACGCGCTTCTGCTGCGCGGGGCAGGCGACGTGACCACCGGAGGCGCCGGAGCGGATGGGGACCGGACCTCAGGGGAAGCGATGGACGAGCTGATCGCCCAAGCGAGCCGGCGCGGCATGCGGGTGCTTGTGGAGCTGCGCGGTGATCTGCCAGGCACGGAACTGGCAAGCACGGCGCGCATGTGGCTGAACCGCGGTGTGGCCGGCCTCGACGTGGCGGGTGGGGGCGATGACGCGACGCGGGTGGTGCGGGGTGCGATGCGGGAGGTCCATGGGGAACGACTGCTTGTAAGCGGAGGCGCCTCGGCCAGCGCCTCAGGCCGGGCGATGCGGGGCGAGGCGGATGTGCAGGAGGTGCGCATCGACGGATTCGGCGCACAGGCCGGTGCGGCGGCGACCCTCCGGCATGCTTTGGAGGCGATGCAGGGCGAACGCGGCGAGGCCCGAGCGGTGCTGCTTTCGGCGGAGGACCTGCCGGGCGCGGGTTCCGGCTCCGGTCCGGTGTCCGGCCCTGGTTCTGGTTCAGGTTCTGGTTCAGGGGATGAGTTGTCGCGGGTTCGTGCGGCGGTCGCGCTGCTGAGCGAGCCTGTCGCGGCGCTGCTCGATGCGAGGACTTTCGGTGCGCCCGCAGCCGGTCCGTTGGCAGCCGGGGGAGCAGGGAGCGCGTCCGTGACGGCAACGCCCCCGGACGAGCACTCGGTCGCGGCCCAGGTGCGGCAGATGAGCGATCTGCATCACGATCGCGCCGCGTTTCTCGTGGGGGCGACGACGCTGCTCGACCATGACGCGGAGGGCGCGGCGGTCTGGCTTCGGCGCGGGCCGGGCGGAGCGGTGATCGTGGTGCTGTGCAATGTTTCGTCGCAACCGGTGCGGCTGTCGCTAACCGGCGATATGGCACAGCTCCATCTGCGGGGGACGTTTCTGAAGACGGTTTCGCGGTCCGACAGCGGGCTCGGCGGCATGCCGCTCGACGCGGTGGCGGTGCCGGGGTTTGGCGTCTATGTGGGGGAACTGGCGCGGTAGCGCCTTTCCTCGCGTTGCGGGCAAGGAGATTTGGGGATCCCCCGTTGCTTCCGGACACCCATCTACACTCCCCATCCCTGTCCCAAGCGGCGGCACCGAGCGCTGGGCTGTTTCCCCGCGGAGCTGCGTTCCGCCGTATGCCCATGGCGGGGGGCGCTTGAAGTGACGAACGGCAGCTGCGGCTTCGCCAGCGGCGGGTTCCTCAGCGCCTCGAAGGTGGACGGGCAGGTGCATGGCTGCTCGCTCGCAGCGCCGCAGTTTTGCTGCGGAACGACCTGCACGCTTCCCAAGCGGCGGCGGGGGCGGTTTCCCGTTAACCGTCGGCCCGCATTACGGCATCCAGCATGGCCGCGTCCACCCGGATCGGGAGCTTTCGGATGCGCAACCCTGTCGCGTGAAACACCGCGTTCGCAATCGCCGCATTGACCCCTGTGACGCCGAGCTCACCGACGCCCTTGATTCCCAGCGGATTGACCAGCGAGTCTGCCTCGTCGAGCATGACGGTCTCGACATCCATGATGTCGGCGCACACCGGCATGTGGTACTCCGCCAGGTTCTGGTTGACGTACTGCGCCGTTGGGACATCCATCTCCGTGGCCTCATGCAGGGCGGACGAAACACCCCAGACCTGCCCGCCCTGCAGCTGCGCCTTTGCCGTCCGTCGGTTCATGATGCGCCCCGCCGCAAAGACGCCGACCATCCGTGGCACGCGCAGCTCGCCTGTCCAGCGATTCACCCGCACCTCCACGAACTGCGCCCCAAATGCGAACTGCATGCGGTCCTTCATGTTCGCGCCGCCCATGATGATGGGCCTGCCCTTGCGAACCAGCGCCGGTCCGATGACGGGTGGCACGAGGTGGGGCGTGTTGGTCGCGTTCTCGACGATGGGCCGACCGCGCGAGGTGCGCCGAAGCGCCGCAACCAGCGGCTCACTCGCGCCGTCGCGTCCTTCCACCTCCGCGCAACCGGCCCGCAGCCGAACCTCCCGCGCCTCCAGGCCGTAGAGCGGACTCCCCTTTGCGGCGACGGCCGCCTTGGCCACCTTTGCCCGGATGGACTCGCACGCGATCGCCACCACCGAGCACACGCTTGCCGTCGAGTTCGACCCGGCGGACATCGGCGCGGCGGGAAGTTCACTGTCGCCGGTCCGCACCGTCACCGCGTCCATCTCCAGCCCCAGCAGATCGCTGGCGGTCATCGCGATCACGGTCCGGATGCCGGTACCGATCTCGTGCGTTCCCACCTCCACCGTCGCATGCAGGCGGCCCGGCTCCGGCTCGTCCACGGTCAGCCGGCAATCCGCCGGGCCGACCTGCGTGGGATAGAACGCCGACGCGTACCCCCAACCGACCAGGTCATCCCTGTCGCGCATGGAGCCTGGCCGCGGGTCCCGCCTTTCCCAGCCAAACAGCTCCGCGCCATGATCGATGCACCGAAGGAGTCCTCGACTGGTATACGGCCGGTGGGTCACCGTTTCGACCATGGTTTCGTTCCGCCGGCGAAGGTCGAGCGGATCCATCCCGAGCTTCACCGCCAGCTCGTCCATCGCCGACTCCATCGCAAACAGGTAGGGCATTTCCGGTGGCGCGCGCATGAACCCTGGCGCCTGCCGGTCCGCCTCCACATTTTTCACGTCCGTGATCACGTTTGGACAGGCGTAGAGGCGCGCCGTGGAATCCGACCCGGCGGTTGCGAAGCGATCGCTGCGGCTCGTGAGCTCCCAGCTCCTGTGCGCGAGGGCCGTCAGCTTCCCGTCATGCTCGGCCCCAAGTTGCAGGTGGTGGCGCGTCTCGGCGCGAAAGGTCCGGAGGGTAAATCCCTGGCGCCGCGAGGCGACCAGCTTTACCGGACGTCCGAGACGTTTGGCCGCGAGCGCGATCAAGGCGGTACTTTGCCCGAGTTCGCCCCTCGATCCGAACGCTCCCCCGATCAAGGGCGAGATCACGCGGACCTGCGCCGGCTTCAGCCCCAGCTGCTTGGCCAGCCCCTGTTGATACCCGCGCACGCTCTGGCTCGACTCCCACACGGTGAGCCGATCGCCGTCCCAGGCGCACGTGCATTGAAACAGCTCCATCGGGTTGTGGTGCTGCGGCGGGGTTTCGTACCAGGCATCCACGCACACCGGAGCGCGTTGCCACGCCTGCTCGAAGTCGCCGGCCGAGAGCTCGGTTTCGCCCAGCGACTTCGGCTTGACGACCTTCGCTCCCGGGCTGTCCATGCCGGCGGCCGGCTCGTCGACCCGGTACGTGACCGTCAGCGCGGCGGCGCCCGCTTCGGCCTGAGCGAACGTCTCCGCAAGCACCACCGCCACGATCTGCCCTGCGAAGCGAATGCGATTGGACTGCAGCGGGGCGACGGAGTGCGCCATGTAGCCGCCCTCCAGAATGGTTTTGTTTGCCTTCACGTCATTGCCCACGTTGCGATAGGTCAGCACGTCCAGGACGCCCGGCATGGACCGAACCGCCTCGTCGCCGAGGTTTGTCACGCGTCCGCGCGCAATCGCGGACGTGGCCAGGTATGCCCATGCGATCCCATCCACCGGGTGGTCCGCCCCGTATCGCGCTCGCCCCGTCACCTTGGCGTGCCCGTCGATGCGAAGCTGGTCCGTCCCGATGACCCCGTTTGGTGTGATCCGTTCCATCTCAGACTCCTCCCGCAGGTTGAGCGCCGGCCGTGTTTCCCCCGCTCATCGCCGAACGGAGCCGGGACCCTGTGACTGTGCCCCGGCACAATGCTGAAGGGTGAGATGCGCCAGGCCCGGCAAGATATCGTCGGGTCCACAGATCTGCCCAACGGAGGGGCTCATGCGTTCTTTACCTTGAGATGCCTTCGTCACCACGCCCGCGACCAGCTCGCGCCGCGTTCTCCGCGCAGCCGGCCATCGACGCCTGCCTCGTGCTCGATCCATCGTCCAAACAGCCAAAGCGCGTCCGACAAACGGTTGAGGTATTGAAGCGCCTCGGGCAAGACCTCCTCGCCCGCCTCCATCAGCCGCACCGCGCATCGCTCCGCCCGGCGACAGACGGTTCGGGCCACCTCGTAGGCGGCGCTCTCCCGATGCGCTCCGGGCAACGACCAGTCCGCGAGAATGCCCTCCACTCCCTCGATCCGCTCGACGAGCCCCGTCAGGAAGTCGACATCGGCCGCCGACACCAGCGTCGCCGGCCGGCGATCTTCCTTTTGGGCGCGGGTATCGACCGACAGCGCGCCGCCTACCCGAAACAGCGTTCGCTGAATCCCCTCCGTCCAAGCTGCGATCTCCGCATGCGTGCAGACGCTGCGCGCCCAGCCGAGCACCGCGTTGAGCTCGTCGACGGTTCCATATGCCTCCACGCGCAGATCCGCCTTCGAGACCCGGGTTCCGCCAGCCAGCGCCGTCTCGCCCCCGTCTCCGGTCTTGGTCGCAATACTCATGGCAGCCCCCTTGCACCACGGTCAGACCTCCAAGAATACCGCGCTCCGAGCGACTCGCGACACCGGTATCCTGAGAGCCACATCCTGCATGCGAGCACGCCGCGCGCCAAAGGAGGCCCTTCACAGCCATGTCTCTCTCGCCCTCGTCCCCGGCCACGGCACCCCTGCTCCCGATCCTTTCCCAGCAGCGGCTCAGCCCGCCCAATCCTCCGCAGCCCTCCCCCGACGTTGTTGCCCGGCTCACGTCCGAGCTCGAGAGACGCACGGGGGCCGCGGTCCGCTTCGATGACGGATCGCGCGCCATCTATGCTTCCGACCTTTCCCACTACCGCCAGATTCCCATCGGGGTTGTCATCCCGCGCACGGTCGACGACGTCATCGAAACGGTCGCGATCTGTCGGGAGCACCGGGTTCCGATTCTGGCGCGGGGCGCCGGAACCGCGCTCGCCGGTCAGACCTGCAACGTCGCCGTCGTGCTGGACTTTTCGAAGTATCTCAACCGGCTGCTCGAACTCAACCCCAGGCAGCGCTTTGCGTGGGTTGAACCGGGCATCATCAACGACCAGCTGCGCGACGCCGCTGAAGAGCACAACCTGACCTTCGCCCCCGACCCCGCCACGCACAAGTACTGCACCCTTGGCGGCATGATCGGCAACAACTCCTGCGGGCCGCACTCCGTGCTCGGCGGCAAGACGTCGGAAAACATCGACGAGCTCGACATCCTGCTCTACGACGGCACCCGCATGACCGTCGGCGCGACGACCCCGCGCGAGCTCGACCGCATCGTCCGGGCGGGCGGGCGCAAGGGCGAGATTTACCGCCAGCTGCGTGACCTTCGCGACACGTATCTCGAGGACATCCGTACAGGCTTTCCACAGATCCCCCGCCGCGTTTCCGGCTTCAACCTCGACTCTCTGCTTCCCGAGAACGGCTTCCACGTCGCCCGCGCGCTGGTCGGCACGGAGAGCACCTGCGCGCTTGTTCTCCGCGCCAAGACTCGCCTGATCGAGAGCCCGCACCACCGCGTCACGCTGCTCATCGCCTTCGGCTCGATCTTTGAAGCGGCCGACCTTTCCCCGCAGCTTGCCGAGCTCGGCCCCATTGCGATCGAGGGCTTCGAGCGGCGCGTGATCGAGAACTCCCGCCTGGCCGGCAAGCACATGCCCGGCCTGGACCTTTACCCGCCCGGCGAGGCGTGGCTGCTGGTGGAGTTTGGCGGGGATACCCCCGCGCACGCGCTTGCCGCGGCACGGAAGGCGGAAGCCTGGCTCGGCCGACGCCCTGGCCACCACGCCGGCCACCGCCTGCTGGTGGACCCGGCCCAGCAGCGCAACGCGGTGGAGGTGCGCGAGCTCGGCCTGGGAACCTCGCAGGTCCCGGGAAAGCAGCAGCCGACGTGGGGCGGGTGGGAGGACGCCGCCGTCGACCCCAAACAGCTGGGCGGGTATCTTCGCGAGTTCTATGCGCTTGCCGACCGCTTCGGCTACTTCATTGTGCTGTTCGGCCACTTCGGCCAGGGCTGCCTCCATTGCCAGTTGAACTTCGACCTGCGCACCACCGAGGGGCTTGCCAAATACCGCGCGTTTGTCACCGAAGCCGCGCATCTGGTTGTCCGCCACGGCGGTTCGCTCTCCGGCGAGCACGGCGACGGCCAGTCCCGCGCCGAGCTGCTTCCCATCATGTACTCACCGCGTCTGATCGAGGCCTTCCGCGAGTTCAAGCGCATTTGGGATCCGGCCGGCAAGATGAACCCGGGCAAAGTCGTCGACCCCTACCCGCTGGACTCGCACATCCGCATGGGTCCCGATTACCATCCCGCCCCGGTCCTGACCTTTTTCCAGTTTCCCGACGACCAGGGGAGCATGTCTGCCGCGACGGAGCGCTGCTTTGGCATCGGCAAGTGCCGATCGCTCGAAGGCGGCACCATGTGCCCGTCGTTCCACGTCACCCGCGACGAGCAGCACTCCACGCGCGGTCGCGCCCGCATGCTGTTCGAGATGCTGCGGGGCGAGCTGCTTCCGCAGGGCTGGCAGAGTCCCGAGGTCAAAGAAGCCCTCGACCTGTGCCTCGCGTGTAAAGGCTGCAAAGGCGATTGCCCCGTTTCCGTCGACATCGCCACCTACAAATCCGAGTTCCTGGCGCACTTCTACGAAGAGCACAAGCGCCCCATGGCCGCCTGGTCGATGGGTCAGATCGACAGCCTGGCGCGGCTTGGCTCCTTTGCTCCGAGCCTGGCGAACCTCGCCACGCAGACTCCCGGGCTGGCCTCCGTTGCCAAGACGCTTGCCGGCGTTACCCAACACCGGCCCATGCCGGCCTTTGCGCCGCAGACCTTTCGCCGCTGGTTCGAGTCCCGCACCCCTGGGGAACGGGCGGGAGCGCGCGGCACGGTTCTGCTGTGGGCGGATACGTTCAACAACCACTTCACCCCCCACACCGCGCAGGCAGCGGTCCGCGTTCTCGAAGATGCGGGGTTTCGCGTTCAGGTTCCGCGCCAGCACCTTTGCTGCGGACGACCGCTCTACGACTTCGGTTTCCTCGACCAGGCCAAGAGGTACCTGTACACCATCCTGAACACACTCAAAGACGAGATCGCGGCCGGCACCCCGATCGTGGTCCTTGAGCCCTCCTGCGCTTCCGTCTTCAAGGACGAACTGGTCAACCTGATTCCGCACGATCCGGTCGCCCGTAAGCTTCAGGCGCTGGTGCATCTCTTCCCCGACTTCCTCGACAACGTCGGCTACAAGCCTGCGCAGCTGCCGGCCGGCAGCCGGGCGATTCTCCACGGGCACTGCCACCAAAAGGCGCTCTGGTCCATGACGCCAGAGAATCGTCTTCTTCAGGCGGCCGGCCTGAGGACGGAGGTGCTCGACTCCGGCTGCTGCGGCCTTGCTGGCTCCTTCGGGTATGAGGCCGGCCACCATGAGGTCTCGATGGCGATTGGAAATCGAGTGCTGCTGCCCAGAGTTCGCGAAGCCGACCGCAAAACCATCGTGGTTTCGGACGGATTTTCCTGCCGCCAACAGATCGCGCACGGCTCCTCGCGCACCGCGATGCACACCGCCGAAGTTCTGCAGATGGCGCTTGCCGGAGGTCCGACCGCGCGCAGGCGCCAACCGATCGAGGCCAACTTCATCCAGCCGAAGCCGCGCTTTCCGCTGCTTCCGCTGCTGGCCGCGACCAGCCTGGTGGCCGCGGCTGTGCTTGCCGTTCGCGGTTCGCATGCCGGGCGGGCGAACCCTTGAACCTGCGATTCCCGACCGAAGCAGAGGTTCTGGCGAAGAGGACGAGGCAGCGATCCAGGTGGGCGTGCCGGCGCGCTGCCAGCCGCGCGATTGGTTTTTCCTCCGTTGCGCCTGCAGGGCCATTTCGTTGAATCTTCACGCAAAGGACAACCATGCTATTACTTTCGGGTTCCAACAGTTTGTACCTCCACACTGCCCCAAACCGGAGGATCAGGTTTTTGTACCTTTAAGGAGAAAGAATGAAAAAGTCCTTGGCTGTCGCTTGTATGGCCCTTACCCTCTCGACTGCCGCCTTCGCCGCTGACGATAAAGCGAAGCTCGATGAGCGGATCGCCGCCGCTACCGCAATTCTGCATCAGCTTTCCACCACCCCGGATAAGGGCATTCCCGACGAAATCGCCGCCAAGGCCACCTGCATTGCTGTTGTTCCCGGTTTCAAGAAGGGCGCCTTCCTTGTCGGCGCGGAGTATGGCCAGGGCCTCGCCACCTGCCGCCACGGCAGCACCTGGTCCGCCCCTGTGTTCATTCAACTGACCGGCGCATCGTTCGGTCTGCAGGCCGGCGGCCAGTCCACTGACCTCGTGCTGGTGGGTGTGAACAACAAGAGCATGCAGGATATGCTTGGCGAGAAGGTAAAGCTGGGCGGTGACATCGCTGCTTCTGCCGGTCCGGTCGGCCGCAACTCCCAGGCATCCACCGGCGTTCTTGCGAATGCGGAGTTCCTCACCTACTCCCGCTCGAAGGGCCTCTTTGCCGGCGTCGACCTGAACGGTGACGTGGTGAACCAGAACACGGATGCAACCAACACCTACTACGGCAAGGACACCTCGTACCAGTCGATTCTGAGCGGCTCGGTTGCCGCGCCGGTGGGCACGAAGGGCTTTGTCGCCACGGTGAAGCGATACTTCAACCGCAGCAAGAAGGTTGCCGCGACCGACTAAGGTTCGACCGTAGCCCTTACGAGGACGCCCACCGATCCGGTGGGCGTTTCTCTTGGAGGTTCGCTCGCCTCGCGCCGCGGTGCAGGCGATACCCGCAACCACGAGGCGGGGTGCCGGGCTTCACCGAAGGTGCGGTATCCCTTTGGTGAAGGTTCCCGGCGGTGACAGAGAGTGCCGGCAGGGCGGGGAGGTGAGGTCCCGCCCGTTCGCGGTGAACACCGCCGATCCCTGGCTGATCAGGTAATCCGCCGTCCGTGCCGCCAGCGCCTGAATCGTCAGGCCGGGGTTTGCCGAACCCTGCGTGGGCATTACGCTGCCGTCCATCACAAACAGGTTCGGCACATCCCACGTCCGTCCGAACTTGTCGCAGACACCGTCTTCGGGCCGCTTGCTCATGCGCGCGCCGCCGACGAGGTGCGCATACCGGGCTTCCTGCACGACCTCCGTCGCCCCCGCCGCCCGCATGATCTCCATCGTCTTGTTCTTGCCGAACTCGATCAGCTTCGTATCGTTGTCATGCAGGTTGAAGGTGACCTTTGCGACGGGCAGGCCGTACCGGTCGCGCGCTTCGGGCCGACCTCCCTTGCCGTCGGCAAGCTCGACCGTGTTGTCTTTCCAGGGCAGAATCTCGCCGAGCAAACCGAGCGCCGACCAGTGGTTGTAGTCCATCATGGTGCGCCGCAGACCCCAGCCCCACTGGTTTTTGGCGACGCTCATCTGCTTGGCGAAGGCGATGGGCAGTGGACCGACGGTCTGCACGGCGAAGCCGCGGGCGAAGTCCCGCTTCGGGTCCGTCTCGTAGAACTCCTCGGTGAGCGCGTGCGCCGGCGGCGCTTTGTACATCCGCACCGGCTGGTCGAAGCGCCCGAGGATAACATTGCCCGCCTGCGCCATGAGGTATTTGCCGAGGGTGCCGGAGGAGTTCGCCAACCCGTTCTCATGGCCGGCGCAGGCCGAGTTGAGCAGCAGCCGAGGCGTCTCGATGGCGTAGCCGCTTACGATCACCGCCTTTGCGCGCTGGAAACGCTCGTTGCCGTCGCGGTCGAAGTAGTGAACGCCATCCACGCGGCCGTCCTTGACCGAGATGCGCGAGACCATGGAGTTGTCGCGCACCTCGGCTCCGTGCTCGAGGGCGTCGGGCACGTGCGTGACGAGCGTCGATGCCTTTGCCCCCACCTTGCACGCCTGGATGCAGAAGCCGCGATAGATGCAGTGCGGCCGGTCGCCCCGCGAGGCCGAGAGGATGGCCACCGGACCGCCGGCCGAAACGCCGATGCCGAGCTTGGTGCATCCGTCGATCAGCGTGTCGCCGACGCCGCCCATCGGATGGGGGCCATAGGGATGGCCGTGCGGCTTTCCCCACGGATACCAGGCGGGCCCGGCGACCGGCAGCTCCTGCTCCAGCAACTGGTAGTACGGCTCGATCTCCTCATAGGTGATCGGCCAGTCCGCGCCGACGCCGTCCTGGGTGTAGACCTCGAAGTCCGACGGATGGAAGCGCGGGGTAAAGGCGGCCCAGTGCACCGACCCGCCGCCGACGCCCTTGCCGGAGTTGTTATTGCCGAGCGCCAGCGGGTCGGTTCCGCCGGTGATGCGCAGGTCGTTCCAGTAGAGATTGTGCGAGCCCGTCTCGTCCGAGACCCAGTCGCGCTCCGTATCCCAGAAGGGGCCGGCCTCGAAGCCGGCGACCTTGAATCCGGCGCGGGCCAGGCGCTGCAGCAGCACACCTCCGGCGGAGCCGACGCCGACGATCAGGTAGTCGATCTCCTCGTCGTCCCGAAAGACGCGCTGAGGCGGCTTGATCTGCTGCAGGGGACCGAGGTGGTGCAGCCCATCCTTGGGTTTGCCGAAGGAGCCGAACAGGGGTTTGTTCCGGTCGAAGAGGCTCAATGCGTTCCTCCCTGGCCGGCCTGGCTCTGGACCTTTTCGCCGGTCTGCTCGGAGGCGGGCGTGTCCGTGAGGGTGTCGGCCGGAGCCGCCCACTGGTAGCGCTGCTCGTCGACCTCCCACGGCTCGGGCTGGCCCTCTTCGAGGCGCATGTAGCCGCGTGGGTAGGCCGGTCCACCGAAGCCGATCTCGTCCCATGCCCAGGGATGCGCGTAGTAGGCCGAGCAGCAGTCCGAGACCAGAAGGGCCCAGAACCGTTTGATGTTGATGCCCTTCCAGGCGTCCTCGGGGGCAGTCGGCTTTTCCGCGTGGAGGGACTGAAGCAGCGTCTCCTGCTCCATCGTTTCGAGCTCGTGAAAGGACCTTCCGCAGGCGGTTTGCGCCATCTGCTCGAAGGCTTTCGCGGCCTGCCGGTAGGCGTCCTGGTCGGACGGCATGTCTTCGTACCGGTAGCCCTCGATGCGGTTGTGGAACAGCCGGTCGTCGAGCGGCGGAAGAAGCGCGATGCGGCGCGCCGCCGTGCGGTCTTCCTGGGGCAGGATGCGGTCCAGGACGGCGGCCATCGTGGCCGCCTCCGCGGGTGTGAAGAAAAGGATGGGATGCGCGGCGGTCATGCGCTGGAGCACGACCTTGCGCGTGGCGTCGTCCCAGTACGCCTGCTGCGAGAGCGTCGAAAAGCCCTCGTAATAGCCGGGCTGATCCAGTTGGATGGGCGCGCCGTCGAGGGGATCGGTTACCGGAAGACGTTTGGTCTGGACTTTCTGCGGGGCCATGGTTAGCTTCGCTCCCGTCGCATCAGGTAGGCCATCATGCCCAGCATGCCGCACGCGGCAAACAGCATGGGCGCGAAGATGGGTGGGCCGTACAGCGTGTTGTAGAGCGGCTTTTTGCGGCCGCCCGGCCGGCGCAGGATGCCGCGGATGTGGTAGCCCGTGCCCACGACGCCGTTGAGCATCGCCAGCGCCGAGGCGACGGGAAGGACGGTGTTCGCGGCCCGCTTCGATCGCAGCGACCACAGTGCCGCGCCGGCGAGGATGGGCGTAAGCAGGACGGGCGACCACTGCACCCTGTACTTGAAGTTGTCCTTGTAGTGGGAGTACCAGGCCTCGCCGCCCGAGCAGACCGTACCGATGGCGGTGACGACGCAGAGGTGCTTCTGGAAGCGGCCGACGCGGATGTCTTCGCGCCAGTCCGGCTTGCGCAGCGTTGTCGCTGTTTTGACAGCGTCGATCGTTTTGCCCTTCCACCCGTGGTCTTCTTCGCGCTGCAGGTAGGACGCGATCACGCCCAGGTAGGCGCTGGTGCCAAACAGCAGGGGCGCGAACACGGGCGGGCCCATGACGAGATTGAAGACCGGCAGCCGCCAGCCTCCGGGTTTTCGCGCGATCCCGCGGATGTGAAATCCGAAGCCGATGAGACCGTCGGCCAGAGTGACGAAGCTTGCCCAGCGCATCACCGTCTGCGCCGCTCGCCGGCTGAAGAAGCCGGCGCCGCCTGCCGCCGCCAGAACCCCCGAAAGGAGGATGGGCGTGTACATGATGGGGTTGGAAAAGCTGCCCCGGTAGTGTTCGTATCCCACTTCCATGCCGCTGATCAGGCTGGTGGAGCAGACGAGGAGCGCCATGGACCGCTGAAACGTTCCGTGCTGGATGTGATCCACGACGATCTCTGCCGGAGATCGGAACGGGGGCGGAATGAGCTGGACGATCGCCTTCGGCGAGGCGTCCGGAAATGGACTCAACGGTATCTCCAGGCGTGTAAGCACACAAGGGAAGAGTACAACGCGAGACGAGGGCAGTGCCTCCGCGCGGTGTGAGGTCTTTTACGCCAATACAAGAAGCGCGGCGCAACCCCGCTGCGCACGGAAACGCGCCGGACCGAGTCAGCGATCCCGGTCCGGCGGCCGGTTAGATGACCTGGCGGACCGTATCGCTCGCTGCCGTGAGGGCGATCTTGATGCGGTTCGGTTCGCCGCGCGCAAGCGCTTCGCTGAACTTGACGGCTTGCTTGGCCGTGATCTTCGCGGGCAGCATGGCCGTCAAGGGATCGACGACGCACTCAATGACGACCGGCCCAGGCATCGCAAGCGCCTCGTCAAACTTCTGACCCGCTGTCTTGGGGTCCTCGATGCGCACACCCGATCCGCCGCAGGACTTCGCGAAGGCCACAAAGTCGATCGGCATCAGCTGGACCTGGTACTCCGGGTTTCCCTCGAAGACCATCTGCTCCCACTTGATCTGCCCGAGTTCGTTGTTCTTGATGATGACGAACTTGATCGGCAGCTTGTAGGTGACCGCGGTGATGAACTCGCCCAGCAGCATGGTGAAGCCGCCATCGCCGACCACCGCAATGACCTGACGGTCCGGGAAGGCGACCTGCGCGGCGATGGCGTACGGCATGCCGCAGGCCATGGTGGCGAGGTTGCCGGAGCAGGAGTGTTTCTGCCCCTTTTTCGCGGGCATGTAGCGCGCCCACACCGTGGTGTTGGTGCCGCTGTCCGAGGTGATGATGGCATTTTCCTTGGTGCGTTTGCCCAGCTCCCAGCCAACCACCTGCGGCTTCATGGGCATGGTCGTGTTGGTGCCTTCGGTCTCGAGCCGTTCGTTCCACGACTTCATGTCTTTTTGCGCGCGCTCGAGGAAGCCGCGGTAGCCGTTGCGCTTGAGCAGGGGCAGCAGCTCCTGGATGGTTCGCTTCGCGTCGCCGACAAGGCCGACCGCGGCGGGGAAGCGGAGCCCGATGCGTTGCGCGTTTGAGTCGATCTGCACGCACGTGCAGTCGCCGGGCTTCGGCATGTACTCCATGTAGGGGTAGGAGGTGCCGATCATCAGCAGCGTGTCGCAATTTTCAAGCACATCCTGGGAGGGCGCCGTGCCCAGCAGGCCAACGCCGCCGGTGGTGTAGGGCGAGTCGTCCGGTACGCAGCCTTTGCCGAGCAGCGGCTTGACGATCGGCGCGCCGAGCTTCTCCGCCAGCTGGATCAACTCGTCGGTCGAGTCGAGCGCGCCCTGTCCGGCCAGAATGGCGATCCGCTTGCCATTGTTCAGCAGGTTGGCGGCGCGTTCGAGGTCCGAGCGCTGCGGGTAGTTGCCGGAGATCGCCGGAACCGTCGACGTGTGATGGGCGATATTTCGTTCGGACCGGTCCTTGTCGCTCAAGGGCTCGAGCTGCACGTCGATCGGAATCGTCACGTGCGACACTTGCCGCTTCATGATGGCGGTGCGGATGGCGAGATCCATCACCGGCCCCGTGTGGGGGGCATCCATGATGCGCTGGTTATAGACGGCGACGTCCATGAACAGCTTGTCGAGCTCCACATCCTGCTGGCCGAAGGTGCCGGTCAGATCGCGAAACTGCATGCCGGTGATGGCCAGAACGGGGGCCTGATCCATCTTCGCGTCGTACAAGCCGTTCAGCAGGTGGATGCCGCCGGGACCGGAGGTCGACAGGCAGACACCCAGCTTTCCCGTGAACTTCGCGTAGGCGCAGGCCATGAAGGCGGCGGACTCTTCGTGCCGCACGTGGATAAAGCGGATCTTGTCCTGCGTTTTGCGCAGCGCCTCCATGACGCCGTTGATGCCGTCGCCGGGCAGGCCGAAGATCGTGTCGACGCCCCACGCGAGCAGGCGATTTACCAGTACATCGGACGCAGTCATGAGCTCTCCTGGGAAAGACTGGGAACAGCTGCGCCATCCCCACCACACTCTAGACGCCTCGGCTGCGTCCGTGGGTTGCTGCGGCGCACGGGCGCCCATCGCGGCCTAACATGGGAGGATGTTGGAGCGCTGGTCTCACGGTCTCGGCTGTCTGGGTGTGGTCGCGTCCGCCTGGGTTTTGCCGCTTTGGGGGCAGGGCACCCGGGTGTGTGTGCGGGACGCCACGGGCGCGGCCGTCGCCGGAGCCGAGCTGCAGAGCCGCGGCGCGACGGTCCGGACCGGCGGCAGCGGATGCGCGGCCGTCGCAGGCGGGTGGCCGGCGAACGTGCTGGTGCGGCATGCCGGTTTCGCCGACCGGCGCGTGACCTTGAACGGACCGGGGGAGGTGCAGGTGGTGCTCGCGCCGGAGGTTCTGCGCCAGCAGGTGGATGTGACCGACGCCCGGGTTCCGCTGGCGACGGAGGCCTCCGCGTCCAGCGTGCTCGATCTCCCGGGCGAGCAGCTGCTCGAAGACCCTGGCGTGACGCTGGACGATCGCCTGCGCGAAGTGGCTGGGTTTCAGCTGTTCCGCCGGACGAGCTCTCTGGTGGCGAACCCGACGACGCAGGGCACCTCGCTGCGCGGGCTCGCCTCGACCGCCGCCAGCCGCACCCTGGTGCTGAGCGACGCGGTTCCACTCACCGACGGCTTCGGCGGCTGGGTGCACTGGAACGAGATTCCCGAACTCGCGATCGCCAGCGTCGATCTGGCGCGGGGCGGCGCCTCGGATCTCTACGGGTCGAGCGCGATCGGCGGTGTCATCAACGTCGCGCCCGCGCTGCCGGACAGGATGGGCTATGCCCTCGATCTGGCGGGCGGCTCGGAAGCGACCACGTCGCTCAACGGTTTGGGGACGGCCGCGGTGGGCGCCTGGCGCGGCCTGGCGGCGACCTCCGTTGTGGACAGCGACGGTTATGTATTGACCGCGCCGGCCGATCGCGGAGCCGTCGACACGCCGGCGGGGGTGCACTCGGAGAGCGGCCGGCTGGAGCTGCGGCGGCAGATCGGCGTCACGGCGGATGCCTTTCTGCGCGGCAATCTGCTGAACGAGGCACGCGCGAACGGAACACCCGACCAGACAAACGCCACACGCATCTGGACGTACGTTGCCGGCGCCGGCTGGTCACCGACCGAGACCGGCCGGGTGGTGTTGCGGGCGTACGGAGACCGGCAGGACTACCGGCAGAGCTTCTCGAACATTGCGGCCGACCGGGGAAGCGAGACGCTGACGCGTCTGCAGCGCGTGCCGTCAGACCAGTTCGGCGGATCGGCGCAGTGGGCCGCGACCGTCCGGGGCGGCGTGACGTGGATCGCCGGTGCGGACCTCGGCGACACGCGCGCCACCGACGCCGAGACGCCCGTGCATGACGATGCCCCGCAGGCCCTGATGGCCATCAGCGCGCGACAGCGGCAGGTGGGTGGCTACGGCGAGGTGCTGTGGCAGCCGGCGCAGTCCGCTCGCGGCGGATACGTCCTGGGGGCGACCCAGGGCTGGTCGGCGGCCCTTTCCGGGCGCGTGGACAGATTTCGCAGCTTTGACGCGCGGGAGAGCACGGGAGGGACGACGACGTCGCTGCCGGAGATCGATGAGACGGTCTTTGATCCGCGGCTGGGCGTTGTGAAGCAGGTCACGCGCACGTTCTCGCTGAACGCGTCCGGCTTCCGTGCGTTTCGCGGGCCAACGATGAACGAGCTTTACCGTACGGGGCAGGTGGGGCAGCAGATCACGGAGGCCAACCCGGATCTGCGGTCGGAGCGGGCGACGGGCTTCGAGGCGGGTGGGCTGGTCGGTGCGGGACGGTGGGGATCGGTGCGGGCGAGCTATTTCTGGACCGAGATCAACCGGCCGATCTCGGCGGTG
>CALMVL010000196.1 GCA_937873265.1 uncultured Granulicella sp. | reverse complement strand
ACCCCCAGCGCCGCACACCGCTCCGCCTCTCGCTCCGCCACATCGAGCGACAGATTGAACACCCCCGGCATCGACCCGATCTCCCGCCGAATTCCTTCGCCCGGCACCAGAAACAGCGGATAAATCAGCTGTCCCGGCTCGATCCGCGTCTCCCGCACCAGAGACCGCATCGCCTCCGTTCGCCGCATCCGCCGCATCCGCACCACAGGGGTATCCATTCCCCCAAGTCTACGTCGCCCACCAACCTCGCCACCACCGTCCGCGCGACCAGAGGCATCGCTCTGTGCTCGCTGCCCTCAGATGCGGCAGCTGCGCCGATCCTAACGTCGCGTCTCCTCCAACACCTCCTTCACCTCTTCCACCGTCTCCGCCGACCGGTACGCGCTGATCAGCCGCGAGATCAGCACCGCCAGGTACATCACCCCCAGAATCGCCTCCAGCAGCGAGACCGACCGCGCCACCGGAGCAACCGCCGTCATCCCCGGCGACCCCAGCTCCGTCAACGTCCCGAAAGAGAAGTACACAAAGTCGAATCGATCCGGAACGGGGTGACTGTTCAGCGTGGGCGCCAGATAAAACGCCCCGGGCCGCCGATTCTCGATCGCGGAGTACACGCTTCCAAACGCGAATCCAAGAAGCAGATAGATACACAAGGCCCCAAAGATCGTCTCCGCATTCGGCCGCTCCGTTTGGAAAATGTGCCACGAAATGATCGAAATGATCAGCAGATCGAACGCCAGCGAAAGCAGCCGGTTCAGAAACGGAAGCAGCCCCGGCGTATGCGGATGAAAAAACAGGTGCTGCACAATCGAAGGCACCGCCAACACCAGGACCAGCAGCAGCAGACCGCGCGAAAACGTCACCGCCCAAACGGTCAGCAGGATGATGATCACACCCAGAATCCGAAAGCCGTAGTACCCCAGCCCCGAACTCTCCGCCGATGGGTAAAAGACAATGGAGCTCAGCAGAAAGAAGAACAGCAGCGCAAACCGCCCGGCAAAGGGCAAGTACGCCACACCTGCTGCCCCGGAGCTTTCCTTGGACATACGAAACGAGGCCTCACCCGAACAGACGGAGCCCGCATCGGGAAAGGTTCACCTCTCCACATCGCGCTGACCGAGATTCCCTTCGGCCGTCGCCTTTGCTTCTCGGCCAACCACGCCGCGTCAGCATTCCTCCGCGCGGAAAATTCCGGCAAAAAACGGATCGCGCGAAGCACACCGCCGCCATCGCAGCACCGGCCCTGCGCGTTCCAGCCGAGTCCGGAAGCTCCTTCGCGCTACTTACTGCCGCAGCTCCACGATCGTCGCCCCCTGGCCACCCTCGTTGTGCGCCGGCTCCGTCACCCCCGTCACATGCGGGTGTTTGCGCAGCGAGTCGCGCAGCGTTCGCCGAAGCACGCCCATGCCCGTCCCGTGCACCACCCGCACCCGCGGCAGCCCCGCCAGAAATGCCCGGTCCACAAACCGCTCCACCTCGTCGTGAGCCTCGTCCGCCGTACGCCCGATCACATTGATCTCGGTCGAGAGCGTGTCCGGGTCGGAGGTGGTCGAGACCGTCACGCCGCCACGGCGCCGAGCCGCCTCCGCCGGCGAGGCCACCACCAGCGGCGTCACCGACGAAATATCCGCGCGATTGACACGCATCTTCAGCTGCCCCATCACCACCTCGACGTTCTTCTCATCGAGCACGCGATTCACCCGCGCTTCCCGGTTGTTCAGCGACCGCAACGTGACAAAATCGCCCGCCTTCAGCGTGGGCGCTGCCGGCCTCGCCTTCGGCGTGTCGCCCCGGTCCGCACCCGTGTTGTGCGCGACCACCGTGGAGTTGAACTGCTCGGAAAACTCACGGCGCAACCGCGCAATCCGCAGCGCCGAGTCGCGCGCGATCTTCTGCGCCACCGTCTTGTCGTCGATCGCCTTCACCGTATCTTTCAGCTGCGACTCAAAGTCGACGAGAAGCTCCGAAAGCTTCCGTTCCAACTCGTGCGTGCGCTGTTTCTGCTCCTTGCGGCCCTCCATCTCCAGCCGGTTGCGCTCAAAGGCCAGCTCCCGCTCCCGCCGGCCCAGCCGCTCGCGCTCCGCCGTCGCCGCCGTCAGCTGGTCATGCAGCGCATCCAGAAAGGCCCCGATATCCGCGGTCTGCGTCGTCATCTGCGCCCGCGCCGCCCCCACAATCTCGGCCGAAAGCCCAAGCCGCGCCGCGATATTCAACCCCGCCGATGCCCCAGGCACCCCCAGCCGCAGCTCGTAGGTCGGCGTCAGCGTTCGCTGATCGAAACCGACCGCCGCATTCACCACACCCGCTCTGTTCGCGGCGTACACCTTCAGCGACGTCAGGTGTGTCGTGATCACCGACCACGCCCGGCGCGCGAGAAAGTGCTGCGCGATCGCCACCGCGAGCGCCGCGCCCTCCTCCGGGTCCGTCGCCGATCCCAGCTCATCCAGCAGCACCAGCGAATCCGGCGTCGCCGATCGCGAAATCCGGTCCAGGTTCACCACGTGCGCCGAAAACGAGGACAGATTGCGCTCGATCGACTGCGCATCGCCGATGTCCGCGTAGATGCCCGTAAACAACGGCAGCCGAGCCTCGTCGGCCGGCACCGGCAACCCCGCCTGCGCCATCACCGCAAGCAGGCCCAGCGTCTTGAGCGATACCGTCTTCCCGCCCGTATTCGGTCCGGAGATGATCAGCTGCCGCGCCTCCGGAGGCAGCGCCAACGTCAGCGGCACCGGCGCGTTTGGCGCCCCCGCTTCCGCGGCGACGCTCTGCGCTTCCCCGCCAAGCAGCACCTGCGCGCCTTCCATCTGGGCCGATGGAGACTCCGCCGGGCGCGGGTCCAACGAGCCCCCTTGATCGGGAGTGCTGGCACTCAAACCCCCCGACAGCACACCAGCCGCCGCCTTCGCCTCAGCACGCATCCGCAGCTCCAGCAGAGGATGGCGAGCCGCAATCAACCGGATCTCCGCGGCCGACCCCAACGTAAAAGTCGGCCGCGTCGACCGGAGGTCGTTGGCAAACCGCGCCCGCGCAAAGTGCGATTCCACCTCCGCCAGAACGGCCGTGCCCAGCAACAGCGCATCCGCATGCTGCCCGAGGGCGCGCGTCATCGCCACCAGGATCCGGTGGATCTCCGCCTGCTCTTCGTCCAGCAGCCGCACCAGCTCATTGTTCTGCTCAATCGTCTCGAGCGGCTCCACAAACACCGTCTGCCCGGAAGACGAGCTGCCATGCACCACGCCGGGAACGCGCCGCTTCCACTCGGCTTTCACCGGAATCACAAAGCGCTCGCCCCGAATGGTAATCAGGTCCTCCTGCGACGCGCCCTCGTCGCGCAGATGTCGCGCCGCCCGTCGCAGGCTCTCTTCAATCGCCCGATGCTGCCGCTCCGTAGCTCGACGAATCCGCCGCAGCTCCGGCGACGCATCGTCCGACAGCGAGCCGTCCGGCTCAATCTTGCCGCGAAGCACACGCAGCAGCTGGCCAAAGTCGAAGGGAAGCAACGAACTCGAAAGCTCCGCAATCGAAGGCCAACTGTAGCGGGTCGCGGTCGACTTCGGATCGACCAGAGCTCGCCAGGCGGCGACTCGCTCGGCAAGGGTCAGAAGCGCCAGGATGTCGGCCGCCTCGAGCGCTGTTCCCTCAATCCGCGCCTCCGAAAGCAGCTCCGTCGCGTCGAACATCCCTCGGAAGTCAAACGACCCACCCCCGGCCAACATCGCCCGCACCTCCGCCGTGCGAACCTGCTGCCGGTCGATCCACTCGAGATCGGCGGAAGGTTCGATTGCCGCAATCCACGCACGACCGAGGGGAGACGCGGTCCGAGCGGCGATCGTCTCCCGCAGACGCGGCCACTCGAGCGCCGCTGCAGATGTCTCCGCAAGCGGAGCGGGAATCGACGGAAGAAGAGCAGAGTTCACTGTCACGGCTCAATGGTAGATGCGACGGAAGCAGCATGGTTTCGCCGCATGCCCGTCGCCCACCCGCAATCCGAGCACGAACGTTGCAGCAAAAAGGCCGCTGAAACAAGCCTCCATCGCACGCTAAAGCTGTACGTTGTGCGCCTGCGCCAGCTGCTTCGCTTTGGCGGCATGCTTCGTATCCAGCTCCGCGCTCCGCTGTGCCAGGCTCTTCACCGCGGGTACCGAGCTGCCGCCGGCCTCCGCCTTCTCATCCTTCTGAATGTCCTCGTTCCCCTGTACCAGCCCCTTGATGTAGGACTTGTCGAAATCATCCCCGCTCAGCAGCTTCAACTTGTCATACTCCGCATGCTCCGCCAGCGTCATGCTGCCAGGGGAGGCCGGCGCGACCGCCGCCGCCTGATCGGTCGATCGGATCTGCTTTTTCAGCTCCGTATGATCGTGAAGGATCATCGTCGCGTACTGCTTCACATCCCCGCTCACGCTCTTCTGGAGCGCCAGTTGCGCCGTCCGGATCTCAAAGTTCGAGTCCTCGCTGATCTCCGTCAGGAAATGCTTATCGCGCGCAGTAACCCCGCCCGGATCCTGCGCCAACGCGGCGCCCGCTCCAAAAAGCACCGGCAGCAGCATCGCCGCGAACCGTCCCCTCGCCTGTCCCTTCCACCGTCTCATCGCAACTCGCTCCCAGAACTCCCTCTTTGTGTACGCGCATCTCGTAAGTAGCGCGGAGCACTTTCCGCGTTGCCCCACGTCGAGTGTCCAAACCGCCTCCTTCCGCCGTTGCGTAAAAAAGCAGCCGCGTGTTTTCGCCTCACACCATCACAGCCAGACACATTGGCGAGCCGCACTCACCTACCACCCCTTACCGCCGCCCGCAAAGCCGGCGCTTGCCATCACCACCGGTGTCTGCCGCCTGGCCCCGCGTCGCGCCTCCAGATACACCCCGCACGCACTCACCACAATGCGCCCCGGCCCCGCCACCAGCACCGAGTCCCCCGGCACCTCGGTCGTCGCGCCCGTCACATCCGCGTCCTCGTGCTGCATGTCCACCTCCAGCACACCGCGCGTCGACCGGATTCCCAGCTCCTCCAGCGTCAGCGCCCCGTTCCCGGCCGCCGTCGCTGCCTCGCCGCCCGCATTCTCCTTGCGGAACTCCTCCGGTGTCACCAGCCGTGTCGTCACCCCGCTCAGCGGCACCTTGCCCCCGTGCCACCGCATCGAGGTCTGCGCATACGCCAGCGTAGACCCCACAAGCGGCTCGACCTCCTTCTCCGTCCAGCACGCCGTCGGCCCAACCGACAGAATCCGTGTAATCCGCCACGGCCCGGCCACCTGCTGCGGCAGCCGCTCCTGCGCCGGAACCGCAAACACCAGACCAAACAGCGCCACACCCAAACACCACACCAGCCGAAGCCAACGCATGGAAACCTCCGACGGCAAAACGATCCGTCCGTCACCTGCTCTATCGGCAAAAATCCGCGCACCGACTGACCTGTTCGACTCTGGGACACTCCCCCCTGGATGCCTCGCCCGTCCCCGCGCCACCCAGCCGTCTTCCCAGGTCGGAACAGAAGCGGACAAACGAAAGAGCCCGGCAAGTAGCCGAGCTCCCCGGGGTGTTCCGGCCATCAGGCGCCCACGCCTCGAGGGGCAGAGGCTCAGATCCGCATCGGCATCAAAATATACCGGTACCGCACATCCTCCACCCCATCCTCCGGCCGCATCTGCCCCGCGCTCTGCGCATCCTTGAACTCCAGCCGCACCTCACCCGCGCCCCCAATCGCCTTCAGAAAATCAATCAGGTACGAGCTGTTGAACCCCACCACCAGCGGATCGTAGTTGTACGGCGTCTCAATCACGTCCTCGCTCTCACCCGCGTCCGTCGACGAGCTCGACAGCTTCAGCTCATTCTGCTCCAGCCGCATCTTGATCGCGCCCGACCGCTCATCGGCAAACTGCGCCACGCGCTGGATCGACCCCATCAGATCCTCGCTCCGCACAATCACAAACTTCGTGTTATCCCTCGGCAGCACCGCCTCGTAGTTCGGAAACTGCCCCGTCAGCTTCCGGCTCGTCAGCACCCGTCCTCCAACGCGGAAAAACAGCGTCTGCTCATCATCGGCAAACTCCAGCGTCTCCGCATCCGTCGACCCCAGCAGGCTCGCCAGTTCGCTCAGCGCCTTCCGCGGAATCAGCGTCTTCTTCTCGCCCGAAATCCCCTTCAGCTCCTCGCCCGTCTTTTCAATGTGCGCCAGCCGATGCCCATCGGTCGCCACCATCGCCATCGACTCCGCCTTCAGCACCAGCAGCGCCCCGTTCAGCGTGTACCGGCTCTCCTCGTTCGAGATCGCAAAGATCGTCTTCGACACCATGTTGCGCAGGCTGGCCACGCTCAGCGTCACCCCAGCGCCCGCCGGAAACTCCGCCACCTGCGGAAAGTTCGCCCGCGCCATCCCCACCATCCGGGTGTTCGATCGCCCCGCCCGGATCTGCACCCAGTGGTTGTCCATCAGCTTGATCGAAATATCGCCCTCCGGCAGCAGCCGGATGTAGTCGTACAGCTTTCGCGCCGGAATCGTGCACGACCCCGCCTTCTTCACCTTCGCCGAGCAGCTCGTCCGCAGGCTCTGGTCCAGGTCCGTCGCCGTAATTGTCAGCTTGTCCTCAGCCGCCTCAAACAGGAAATTCGACAGGATCGGGATCGTCGTCTTTCGCTCCACCACCGTCTGCGCCGCCGTCAGCTCGCGCAGCAGCTCCGCGCGAGAAACCGTGATCTCAAGATTGCCCGTCGGGGCGGCTGCGGTGGCGGTCATCTCTTGCTCCTGGGTCGCACTCGTCACGGTCGTCTACTCCTGGGAAGAAGGGGTGCGCTGGCAAAACTCTACACCGAAGGTGGGATGGCGATCGTAGCTTCTCCAGCGTTGACTCGATTCTAGAGACGAAGCGCCTCGCAGCGCCATGGATTCTCCTGTGGGAAAGCCAACCGCTTCGGTGAGCGCAAGCAAACGACCCAACCTGCGGGGGAGCGACGACGTCTTCCGATAAGGAAGAAAAAGAAAAACAAAATCAGAAGTCATAGCCGTTGTCGAAGGATATGTGGACATCGAAGCCAACTCCAAAGGGCGCAGCCACATAGCCACGGCCCCCGATTTAGAAATCGCAACTCCCAAAAAGCGAACATCCGGGATCGGAGGACACCAACCTTCTCCCTCGTCCCGCTTTATCCCACATCCCCACAGCCCTCGACTCCGCATCCGGAGAAAGACGCCGTCCAATCTCGAAGATCGTGCCCATCTCAAAGCAATGCAGCAACTTCCCCGTCCCACCTTCCCCACAGCCACAGCCATGTCCAGCGGAAAAAGCAGCTTCCCTATTCCCGCCAGTTCTGTCCCGCCCGAGCACCTCCGCGCTCCCCTGAAACGTTCCGCCCGGTTCGAAGCACTCTCGTGTATGTCCCCTCCCGGCAAACCTCTTCGCTCGCCCCGGTCTCTTCTCGCCCTCAGCCTTCCCTTCAGCCTCGGAGCCAACCGCATCGCTGCGGTCTACTGGCACGAGCACGACGCAGCCCTGCCGCCCATATGCGTACCGTCTTTGCGGGCGTCACCCAACCTCCGAACCCCGTCCCTCCCGTCGAGGATCCCCAAACCTACTTCAACCGGAACTGCCAGCAGCTCGCCCCCACACGCGCGTACCTGTGGTTCCAGTCCCACATGTCCCTCACCGTCCTCCGATGAGACCCCCGCCCCCACCTTCTCCCAAGCTGTCCTCGGCCCGAAGGTGCTGCAACCCGTCCCGTAACCCATTCGCTCTGCCGCACATCGCGCGCCCTGCAAACCCTGCCAAACATCTCCCGTACGGATCGAGCTCCGATCTGCCGCAAATTGCGCCTTCCTGCCAGGCGCTTCGACCACCGTATCGCTGCCTGCGAGCTGTTCGCGCCCCGCGAACAGACACTACCCTCTCGTACAGTTCATTATCGAATATCAATAAATTTAGATTGACGGAGCGGCAGGCCGTGCTTATTGTTCATCAATAAGGAGCGCCTCCGTGCTGCATGCCACCGATCGCCTGACAAAGACCTCCCGCTGGGTTGTTCGCGCCGCGAGAATCACGAACGGGGTGTTCCTTGCCGCGGTCCTCTTGGGTCTGCTTCTGTCCTGGATCGTTCCCGTGCAGTTCGCTGCGTTGCTGATCCAACAGCCTGCCAAAGTCGACGTCCGATCTGCATGTGCAGGCCTGCGCTGGTTACTTGTTCTCGGTGCGGCGATGGCCATCGCAGCCGAGGTGCTCCTCGCCGCACTAGCAGAAATGGTCGCCAGCGCAGCTGCCGGCGATCCCTTCGTTGCCGTGAACGCACGAAATCTGCAGACCATTGGCTGGGCCCTCCTCGCGCTTCAGGTGCTCGACATCCCTGGTGCGTTGATTGCGAAGTTCTTCCCCAGCCTGGGCTCCGCCGCGCCCGACGTGACCTTTTCCCCCGCAGGCTGGATCGCTGTCCTGATGGTCTTTGTGCTCAGTCGCGTCTTCGCGACAGGTTCGGCCATGAAAGACGACCTGGAAGGAACGGTTTAGATCGTGCCGATTTCCATCAGGCTGGACGAGCTTCTGGAACGTCGGCGTATGTCACTCACTGAGCTGTCCGGCGCCGTCGACATCACGCTCGCAAACTTATCCATTCTCAAAACCGGAAAAGCAAGGGCAATCCGCTTCTCAACGCTGGAAGCAATCTGCAAAGCACTCGGGTGCCAGCCAGGCGACATTCTCGTCTTCGCCGATGGCCAAGGAGACTAACCCGCAGAATCGTTCACTAAGCTGAACCGGCCGCGTACAAGGAGATCTCCATGCCGTTCAAACCGATCGCCATCGTTCAACCTGCGGACAGATATGACGGTGTCCGCCCACTCAACCTCTATCTCCTGCGCGTCCTCTACGTCCTGATGTTCTTCGTTCTCGGCAGACAAACCTGGACGCACATCCTCACCCACCAGGGCGACTGGGAGCCAAACGATGCCGTCGCCTGGTGTGTCTGGACAGCCTTTGCCACCTTGGCCGGTCTGGGCATTGTCCGCCCTTTGAAGATGCTCCCCATCGTCTTCCTTGAGATCTTCTACAAAGTGCTGTGGCTGCTCCTTGTGGCCTATCCACTCTGGTCAAAAGGAGCCTTGGCAGGCTCACCGGCGGAGGACACGACCTCAGCCTTCCTTTGGGTGCTGCTGCCGATCGTTGCCACGCCGTGGGGATACGCCTTCGCAACTTACGTCTACGACCCCAGACGTCGCGTACGTCCGGCCTGAGACTGCCGACCGCCTCGCCCAAGCGCCGCTTCTTCTCGCGAACAACGTGGGCTCGGCAAATCTACTCTGGAGCCGTTATTGCGGGAATGCGTCGCTTGGAGCGTCAGTGCGACTCGAGCGCCACCGTACCGCGGCAACGCTAAGCCATGGTGGGTACCCCTCTGCTACAGAGGATCGGCCCCGTCGAACGCGGTCTTGTTTTCCTGACGAATCCCCGCCGACTCGCGCCTACTCTCGCGACCGACCCCCGACCCAGTCGCCGCAGCCGCTCGCTCATGGTGTCCCTCTGCCGTCTGGACGTCCGCGTAGCGAGAAGGTACAGCTGCGTCAGTTACAACCGCACGTCGAGCGTTGCCCAAAAGAAAAGGCCCCTCACCGGCGAGGAGCCTTCCTGGCGCTTCCAAGCGCGCTCTACCCCAGCATCTCCATCAGCTTGTTCACCGTCCGGTTCAGATCCTTGTCCGTCCGCCGCTGCTCATCGATCTTTCCAATCGAGTGCATCACCGTCGTATGGTGTTTGCCGCCGAACTGCCGCCCAATCTCCGGCAGGCTCGCCTCCGTCAGCTGCTTGGCCAGGTACATCGCAATCTGCCGCGGCACCACGATCTGCCGCGAGTTGTTCTTCTGCTTCAGCTCCGCCACCCGCATGCCAAACTGCTCCGCCACCGTCCGCTGAATCGCCTCGATCGTGATCTTCCGCACCTGGGTGTCGATGAACTGTTTCAGGCACTGCTGCGCCACCGCCAGCGTCGGATCCACGCCGTGCATCGAGCTCCACGCAATCAGCCGCACCAGCGCGCCCTCCAGCTCCCGCACATTGGTCCGCACATTCGAGGCAATAAACAGCGCCACATCCACCGGCAGCTGCGTGCTCTCGCTCTCCGCCTTCTTCTGCAGAATCGCCACCTTGGTCTCGAGATCCGGCGGCTGGATGTCCGCGATCAACCCCCACTCGAACCGCGACCGCAGCCGATCCTCAAAGTCCGCCAGCTCCTTCGGCGGCCGGTCCGACGCAATCACAATCTGCTTGTTGCTCTCATGCAGCGCGTTGAAGGTGTGGAAGAACTCCTCCTGCGTCCGCTCTTTGCCCGCCAGAAACTGAATGTCGTCGATCAGCAGCACATCCACGGTCCGGTATTTGTCCCGGAAGCCGGTCATCTTCTGGTACCGCACCGAGTCGATCATCTCGTTGGTAAACTTCTCGCCCGAAAGGTACGAGATCGCCGCATGCGGCACCCGCCGCTTCACCTCATGCCCAATCGCGTGCATCAGGTGCGTCTTGCCCATGCCCACGCCGCCATACAGAAACAGAGGGTTATATGCCTTGCTCGGCCGCTCCGCCACGGCCTGCGACGCGGCCGCCGCAAACTGGTTCCCGCTGCCCACCACAAACGCGTCAAACACATACTTCGCATTCAGCTGCGCCGCCGTGTTCCAGTCGAATCGCGACTGCTCCGGCCCAGGCGCCCGCGCCGCGCCGTTCCCCAGGCTGCTCGCGTTCCCCGTCCCCCCACCGTTCGCGCTCTGGTCCGACACCCCCGGCGGCTTCGGTGCGTTCGGGCTGTGCGTCGGCAGCGGCGCAAACCCGCCATCCTCCCGCATCTTCGGCGTCGCCGGATCCTGCTGCGGCGTTTGAAACTTCACCTGGTCGATCGGCAGCGCCAGCCGCTCGATCGCCTCATGGATCAGGTCCCCGTACCGCTCGAGCGGCTCCTCGAACTGCTGCGACGGAATCCGCACATACAGCGTCCGGTCGACCTCACGCGAAAACCGTGTCGGCTTCAGCCAGTGCTCAAATGCCTGACGCGTGATCTTCTTTTCCAGAGCCGACAGAATGCGGATCCAGGGATTGAGTACGGCGGTCGCCGTCGGAACAAAGGACATCTCTGCTTCTCTCTTTTCGTGCTGTTCCAACGCCAACGGAGCGGACAGAACGTGCCAGTCGCCTCCCCGTGGGATGCGATAAAAGCAACAGATTGCCGCGCCCGCCACAAAGGGCAAGTCTGGCAAAATGTGTTGCCGGAAATCTCCGATCGACGGCGTACCGCTCCGTCACGGAAGAAAGTTATAGACCGTGGGGCAGAAGTCCAAGCTCAGTTGGAAGCGCAGCAAAAGGTGTTGCGAAACGGATTCGATCGTAGCACGGATACCCCGGCCTATTCGCGGCGTATTCTTAGGAAAAGTCCCGGTTGCACCAATCCCGGTGAAACCCGATTTTCGTTGCCCGGCCAAGCTGTTTTTCCCGGCAAACCGGTACCGTGACGCAAACCTTCTGAGCCGCATCGAGTGCTTACTTTCGTTTCTACGGCAGGCTGCTTGTCGCACTCCGCCGTGCCCCCCTCGCGTGTCACTCGATCCCGAAATCCCGCTTCATCGGGTATACTCAATCGTCGGTGCTGTTCGTTCCTTCGCGCCTCGCGCTGCACCCCGGTTGAGTCCCCACTGTCACCGGCGTCGCACCCCGGCAGCACCCAAGTTTCGACCACAAGTTCGCTCATCTGAGCAGGAGATCTCCGCAATGCCCAAGCGCACCTTCCAACCCAACCGCCGTCATCGCTCCAAGGTTCACGGCTTCCTTTCCCGTATGAAGACCAAGGCCGGTCAGGCTGTGCTCAACCGCCGCCGGGCCAAGGGCCGCCACAAAATTGCCGTCTCCGCGGGCTTCCGCGACTAAGCCGCCAGACGGCTCGGTTCCTCCCGGCCGTCTGGACCTCGCTTCAGGCATTGGCATGTCCGAACCTCACCGCCTCCGCAAGCACGCCGACTACCAGCACGCCTACGGCCTTTCCCGCCGGCAAACCTCCCGCCACTTCACCTGGTTTCTTTCCGCGCGCCCGTCCACCCGCCGCTCCGAAACCATCGGCCCCCGCATCGGCCTCACCGTCCCCAAGGCCCTCGGCAAAGCCCACGTCCGCAACCGCATCAAGCGTCGTTGCCGCGCAGCCATCCGCGCCCACCTCCCC
>CALMVL010000195.1 GCA_937873265.1 uncultured Granulicella sp. | reverse complement strand
CCCCCATCACCCCCATCAACCACGGCCAACGCCCCTAAGCCCAGCGAAGTAAACCCTGTCCTTGAAGCTCGCGTCCGGGGTAAGCGGGGCGTAGGAACCCTGGGATAGACTGCAGTTGAGTCCTGGGGCTGTGGGCATGCGCGATACTCGCAAAGCGTGGTGGCCGCTCGTCGGTTGGCTCGGGCTGTTGGTGGGGGTGTGCGCGGCTCAGGCACCAGCCGCCACGGACCCACTCGAGCATGGTCAGCTTGTGATCTGGGTCGTCGGACCGACACCAAGGCCGCAGCCGACGGCCGACCAGGAGCGGGCGCGGCTGCACACATCCACCGGCTGGAACTTCGGGCGATCGGCGGACAGCTTTGGGCAGACGGCGGGAGCGGGTGGGAGCACGATCCCGGGCAGCGCGCCTTCGAGTACGGCGGTTGTCACGCAGGGACCGTCGTTCGAGCCATCGACTCTGGGAAGCAGCTGGAGGGACGTGGCCAGCCGGCTGCGCGCGAGTTTCGCCGATCTGAAGCTGGATCTCGTTCCGGTCAGTCCGGTGGATCTGCGGGAGCGCTTCGCGGGAATCGGCAATGGCGTGAAGCAGCCAGACCTGCTGCTGAGCGGGACGGCGATCCGGGACAAGAACCCGTTTCTTGCCGACCTGAGCCTGACCAGTCTTGGCACGGAGCCGGAGGGAATGCTGCCCTGGGGATCGGACCTCCAGCCGTGGAATCCAAGGTACCGGCACGACTGGCTGATCCTTTCCTCGGCCACGCACCCGGACGTGGCGCGAGCGTTTGTGGTCTGGCTGGAGGATGGCATGCGCGCCCATGCCGAACTGCGGCCCCTCGGTGGCCCCGTACGCGGACCATCGTCGCTCGCTCTGAGCGTGGCGCAAAGCGCCCTCAGCGGGGGACAGATCGGCAGCGCAGACCCGGATGCGGCCAAGGTACCGGTGGCCATACTGCAAGGGGCAGCCTTCCATCCGGCCGCGCCGGACGCGCTGGACGGGGTGGCGGTGAAGGTGGACGTGCTGGCGTGGGCAGCGAATGAGCGATTTGCCGTGTACGGCCTCAGGGCGATTGCCAGCTCGCCGCGGGCGTTTGGAGTCGCGCATCCCCTGCTGATCCTGCGGCGAGGGGAAGACGGAAACTGGCGGGTGTTGCAGATGTCGGCAAACCTGGCTGCGGATCGTCTCAGCGACAGCTTCGGGATGCTCTGGCCATATGCGCGGGCCGTTCGGCCGGAGCTGGTCAAGGCGGTGGTCGGCGTCACGCTGGCGGCCCCGGTCGATGGCGACATCCGCTCGGGCATGCCCGAGCTATGGTGGGACAACGCGGGCGACGCACGGCTGCTCGCCGTCGAATGGCAGCTGAGTTCGCGCGATACCCACCTCTTTCTTGTGCAAGACGACGGTCCTCGCCTGCAGGTGCGGGTGAGGGCCACGTTCGCTGAAGTGCCGGGAGCATACCGGTGGCGGGTATGGTCCCTCGGAGCAGGAGGGACCATGAACCTAAGCCCGTGGCGACAGGTGACGGTGCTCCCCTAGCTTTCTAACGTGGAGCGCGGCGAGGCGAAGTCCGGAGACGCTGCTCCTGCGACCAACCTGTGCAGCTGAACGTACGTTGGAGGTCGGTCCGATCTGGTTGGGGGGGCCTGTGCCGCAGCTTCTCCTCGCGGAAGCTTCCTGAACAAGGCCACGCTGCCCCTCAACCGCCGTGGAGTCTGCCCCGGTGTGCCAGTGCCGAGGGCAACGCAAACACCATTGACGCCCCACCCGTTCCGGGAGTACGTTCACGGCGAGCACGCAGCTTTCCCCTCAGCAAAGAGCGACTCATGAACTGTTTGCACCTCACCGTCCCGCTCCTGATGTGCGCAACCCTCGCCGCGCAAACCAACTCCGTCGCGCCCGCGCCCGCGCCGGACCCCGACCAGCCCGTCGCCACCCTCAAAGTCTCCACCCGCGTCGTCGCCATCTCCGCCGTGGTCAAGTCCAAGGACGGCAGCCCCCAGGGCGGCCTCACCCGCGACGACTTCCTGCTCAAGCAGGACGGCCGCGAAGAGCCCATCCGCTACTTCTCCCAGGGCTCCGACCTCCCCCTCACCATCGCCCTCATGGTCGACACCTCCGGCTCGCAGCGCACCCTCATCTCCGACGAGACCCTCGCCAGCGACGTCTTCTTCGAGACCATGCTCACCGCCCCGCAGGATCGCGCCGCCCTCGTCCAGTTCGACGCCCGCATCGCTCAGCTCAAACCCCTCACCACCTCCGCCAGCGAACTTCACCTCGCCCTCCTCGGCCTCCGCTCCGACCCCCAGTTTGCCGGAGCCACCCGCCTCAACGACGCCGTCTTCACCGTCGCCCAAAAGGTGCTCGCCAACGAGACCGGCCGCAAAGCCATGGTCATCCTCACCGACGGCGGCGAAACCGGCAGTCAGACCTCCCTCCCCAAGGCCATCGAGCAGGCCGAGCGCGGCGACATCCAGATCTACTCCGTCCTCTACAGCATCCAGGACACCCTCGGCGGCCCCGGATCTGCCAGCCTCCACGCCACCGACCCCGGCCAGCGCCTCCTCGAGCAGCTCTCCGAAAGCACCGGCGGCCGCGCCTTCGCCGTCTCCCCCACGCTGAGCCTCCGCCAGATCTTTGCCGCCATCGCCCAGGACCTCCGCCTCCAATACGAACTCGGCTACACCCCCCCCCCGGCCACACCGCCCAACACCTACCACCGCCTCGAACTCAAGGTGAAGCAGAAGAAACTCACCGTCCAGGCCCGCAAAGGCTTCTTCGCCCCACCGTAGGTCCGAAGTGTGTCACTGCATCACGCAATCTCCCTCCGTCGCCATCCGCCGTGGCCTCCTTCCCCGCCAGGCCCTCGGCCCCGCAACGAAAAACCCGGCAATCAGCAGCGTACCCGCCACATTCGGCACCAGCGCCGACCACGGCTGGAACTGCGGAAAGACCGTACCCGCAAAGGTCGCGGTCAGCGCGTCAAACGCACCGATCATCTTGAACAGGTGCTCGTGCACCCAGGTCGCCTCCAGCCACGTCGCCGGAAGCACGCCGCGCAGGAGGTCGTAGCCGCTCATCAGCAGAAGTCCCCCGAGAACCGTCCACGTCAGCACCGGAGCCCACGGCTTCACCAGAACATGCATCGCCGCCACAAACGTCGCAGGCGCGGCAAGCGCTACCATCGCGGCCAGCCGATCCACCGCTTCAGGACGCCTGCCCCGCAGCCGCACCGCCCGATACCCCGAAAACACCCCATAACTGCTCGCAACGGTCGCAACCGCCAAAAACGACCGAAACTCAAAGACGGCAACGCCCATCACCGCCGTGAAGAGAACCACCCCATACCCCCACACAAAGGCGCGCCCCGCCCAGCGATGCAGCCGTCCCCGCTTGCCGCTGACGATCGCAAGCAGACCGGCGGCCATGGCGACGCTCGCGCCACAGATGTGCAGCAGGATGTTGGCAATGTGCGTGGAGCTGTAGTGAAAGAACATACCCCCATGCTGGCCTCCCTGCATCGCGCACGGAATGGCCAAAGGTGAGCAAACCAACCTGACCTTCGTCATACCGCCCCAGCTTCGTCACCGCGGCAGCCTCGCCTCGAGCCGCGTCCCCTTCTCTTGAACGACCTCCACTCCGCCCCCAAGCAGCCGCAGCCGCTCGCGCATCCCACGCAGGCCAAAGCCGTCATAGCTGGCCGCGCCCGACCCGTCGTCCGCCACCACAAGCTCCACGCCCTGCGCCGGAAATCGAAGTGCAATCCGGCACACGCTCGCTCCGGCATGCCGCATCGTGTTCGTCGCCGCCTCCTGCAGCACCATCGCAAATACGGTCTCCTCAAGCGGTGTCAGCACGCCGCTGCCCACCGCGACCTCCACCCTCATCCCCAGCGACTCCAGCGCGACCGTCACCCGACGCACCTCCTCCGCGAATCGCACGTCGCCATACCCGTGGATCGTCTCGCGCACCCTCTGCAGCGCCTGCCGCGAAATCCCCTCGATCTGCTCCACCTGCGCCAGCGTGCCCGCCGGGTCCGCCGCATACACCTTCCGCGCCACCTCGCTCTTCATGGCGATCAGCGACAGCGTATGCCCCAGCACGTCGTGGAGATCCCGCGTAATCCGCTCCCGTTCCGCCATCCGCGCCAGCCGCGCCACCTCGCCCTGCGCCAGCCGCAGCTGCAGGTTCGTCTCCCTGTGTCGCGCATCCGCCAGAACGTACAGCACCAGCACCACCGCTCCGCTTCCGCCGCCGATCCAGCTCCAAAGGCTCAGATGGAAGGCCACAACCTCAGCCAGCAGCAGCGCATTCATCCCCAAAACAAACCCCCACAGGGGGGCCGGCCGGATGTTGCGAGCCGCCAAAACCGCAGCCGCAAAGGCAAAAATCCCCGAAGCCACAGGATTGCTCGGAACATACGCCGCTCCCAGCACCACCATCCCCCACACCGAAAGCCGGGCAAGCACCCGCCCGGAAGCGTGCGCCCCGACATACAACAGCAGAAACAGAGGCCATGCCACCACAAACCCGATCCACGGCCCCCTGCCGCCCCGGTACATCGGTTCGATCAGCCAAACCAGCGTGTATGGCAGGGAAAAGTGGTACGGCCGCAACGCCGCCATGCGCTTCAGCAGGCCCGCCGCGGGCCTCATAGCCAGCCCAGCGCACGCGCTCGCGCGCAGGCCTCCGACCGGCTCGACGTCCCCAGCTTGCTGTTGATCTCCGACAGGTAATTCTTCACCGTGCCCTCGCGCAGCCGCGTCGCCTGCGCAATCTGCTGGTTGCTCTGCCCCTCCGCCGCACGCGCCAGAATCTGTCGTTCGCGGTCCGTCAGCGGGTCCGGCCCAGCCTCCCAGGCGCTCACCGCCAGAACCGGATCCACCACCTGTCGTCCCTCACAGATCTGCCGAACCGCCCCCGCCAACTCCGCCGACGGCCTGTCCTTCAACAGGTAGCCCCGCGCCCCGCTCTCGAGCGCCCGCCGCAGGTACCCCGGCCGCGCAAACGTCGTCAGCACCAGCACCCGCACAGCCGGAAACTCCTCCCGCACCCGCGCCGCCAGCTCCAGCCCACCCATCCCCGGCATCTCGATGTCGGTCACCAGAACCTCCACCGGGTGCGCCCGCAGGGCCGCCATCGCCGCAAATCCATCCGCCGTCACGGACACCACCGCCAGATCCGCCTCGCTCGCGAGCAGCGCCGCCAGCGCCCCGCCCACCATCCCCTGATCCTCCGCGATCACCACCCGAATCATGGCACCATGCTAAGCGCCGCCCTCGCACCCGCGCCAACCAGCCCGCAAAACCAGCGCCACCTGCCGCCCGCCTCACCCCCGCATC
>CALMVL010000194.1 GCA_937873265.1 uncultured Granulicella sp. | reverse complement strand
CTCCCAGCACGCCAACCCCGCCGACGCTGTCCAGATCCTCCTCGACCTCGACTGCCCCCTCGCCCTCGGCACCCACTGGAATACCTTCGCCCTCACCGACGAAGCCCCCGAAGCGCCCGCCATCGCCCTCACCCGAGCCCTCCAGAACCGCGCCGTCGACCCCGCCCGCTTCCTCCCTCTTCGTCCCGGCGACCTCTGGACCGCATAGCCCGCCTTACTGAGCTACGCCCGAGCGCTGTCTGCGCGCATGTGGATTTGCCATATAGGAGGGAGACCGCTTTCTCCTCAAGCAGGACACGGCACGTTTCAGCACCCGAGACAACATAGAGCCGGCGTTCTCGCTGGACGCTTTGGGCATCGATGAAGCATAGTCAGGAAACTGGGAGCCCGAGTAGTATGTGCACGGCATAGGAGTCGCCCATGCGCGGACTACTGAGGCTTCTGCTTGGAGTCGCATTGCTCCTTTTACCGGCAAGCAATGCACACGCCTGTAACTGCTCTCGGCCAGGGCGTGTGTGCTCCATCGCGATGGGCTCTTCAACGATCTTTCGCGGAACGGTCGTCGAGATCACAGCCATACCGGACATCAGAACGGTAAAGCTGCCGGACGGCACGGAAACGCAGTTTCACGGCGGCGGCACCTTCAAGGTGCGGCTGTCGGTGGCGGAGACCTTTAGCGGAAGTCCTAGAGCCGAACAGATCGTCTACACGGCGCAACAGAGTTCAAGCTGCGGATTTCGGTTCGAGGTCGGACGGGAGTACGTCGTTCTCGCCTATCAAAAAGAGGCACAGCTTTGGACCACGAAGTGTTCCCGGACAGCGCTGCTGGAGCCCGGCGTTGCGAACCCAGACCTGGCCTGGATGCGGTCCTACAAGACCGCTCCGCACGGTTCGGAGATCTACGGTCTGGTGCAATTGCAGGACGAGAGTGCAAAAGGCATCCCCGCGACCATTCAACTCTCGGGAACGGAAAACCGCACCGTCACGGCGGACGCCGAAGGAAAGTACAGCATCCGGAATCTTACGCCAGGGGAGTACCTGGTCACGGCGCTGGTGCCCGACGGGCTTGCCACAACAGCGCCCACAAAGATCACGGTTGCGGATAAGGGCTGCGCCGAGGTCTACTGGCCCGTCACCTACGAAGGCCGAATACAAGGCAACGTTGTGGATGTAGAGGGTAAGCCCGTCGCTGATCTGCAGATGGAACTGGAAATCTCCGACGAGAACAGAATGCAGTTTCAGCAAACAGCGACGACAGACCTGAAGGGCAGCTATGCCTTTGAGCACCTGTCGCCCGGCAGCTACTTCGTCTCTGCCCGGAACGCCGACTTCCTCACAGGAGAAGAGACGCCCATCATCTATTACCCTCATTCACCGCGGCAGGAAGCGAGAAGCGTTCTTCTTGGACCTGCGGCGACTTTGGAGCGGGTAGATTTCGTGCTGGCACGCCTGCGTTCCATTCCACCAGTCAGGGTCAACGTAGTTCTGCCGGATGGTTCGCCCGTACCGGCCGGTTTCTATCTTTCGGCTTTTCCAAACGGCACCAGCGGCAACGAGCCGGCACGATCAGGGCTGACCGACAACTCCGGGACGGCCCTGCTTCCGCTTTCGCTCGGACGAGAGTACGCCATCTCCGTAGCGCTCGACGCACAGCATCCTAGCTGCGGATTCGCCACCCTCACTTTTTCCAAAGCCAAGATGGCCGGCACAGTAGTCATCGAACACCCAGAAGTGTGTCCAAAGTGAGTGGAGGAATCGACGATTCACTTGCTGGCGAGTGAACGGGTTCTAAAGCCAAGAGCCGAGCCGGCCGAACAATCTGCATCATCCACAACAGATACACACCTGGGGCGTGCTGCTCAGTCTACCAACCTAAACCCGACCCACCACCCC
>CALMVL010000193.1 GCA_937873265.1 uncultured Granulicella sp. | reverse complement strand
CTAAACCACTCGGCAGAGGAGTGGATGACCAAATCCAGTGAGCCGTCCGGCATATAGGCGTCATAGTGCCCAATCGTGAGCTAGACCACCCTTCGATCTTTTCGGGAGATTGCTGCTCGGAGAAGGCCGCTATGTACTAATGGAGGAACATCTTGATCGCATCGCGCAACCAAAGCGGCAAAGCTGCTGGCGAGCGGAGTTCCGGCACGGGATGTGGCCAGCAACCTGGGAGTTTCCACCCCCACTCTATCTAAATGGGTTCCGGCGTCAGCGCACGTGTAGCGGCAGAAGAACGGCCTTCGCGCCCGGCTCGGCCTCATAGGCCATCGCCTCTTGGATCTGGTCGAACTGGAACGTTCTGCCAACCTTGGTGCGAAAAAGCGAATCAGCAATGTGACCTTGCAGGTACGCAAGGGCATGCTGCAACTTCGTAGTATCGCGCACTGTTGCGCTGTTGAAGTTACTGAAGGGCTTCATGGTCAGGTTCTTCTTCATAAAGAGAGCCGAGGGCACAGCAACCGGCGTGGCTCCAGCCAGAAAGCCGTAGAACCAGACGGTCGAGTTTCGTGGAAAGCGCGGAGCGATGCGCGTGATGAGGTTTCCACCGACGCCATCGAAGACAGCCGTCGTTTTCAGCTCTGCGGCCAGCTGTTCGAATCGAGCGTCGAAATCCGCGTCGCTGGTGACGAGAACATGTTCGAGTTCCAGAGCCCGTAAGGTTTCGGCACCACGCTCGGAGCGAACAAGAAAAAGGACGGGGAAGTTTTTCCGGCGAGCGAGGGCGGCAACAGCCAGACCCGTGGCGGAGCCCCCCACTGTGACGACTACGCCGGTGTGACCTTCGGACGCCATCTCCTCAAGAAATGCGTGTGCCGTGATCACGTTGACGAGCGATCCCGAGTATTCGACCGCTGAAACCTCCTCCGGGAGAACGACGCAGCTTGTGAACGGAACCACTGCGCGTTCCGACCAGAGTCCGACGGTTTCAGCGCTGGATGTCAACGAACGGTAGACCGCAACCTGTTTGCCTAGGTACTCAGCAGGCGTGCCAGGGCCGACGGCGAGCACACGACCCGCAGCCGACGCACCCCAAATGCCGTCCTTGCTGGTGTTCAGGCCAGTGGTTGTCGCTGGCATTTTCAAAAATGTTTTATCGCCATGGTTGATGGCCGCAGAGTCAATCTCAAGAAGCAGATGACCCTTCGGCGCTTCTGCCGGGGTGGGGACATCGCGGACTTCAAGTTCACGGGAAGCGGTAACGGTGACAGCTTTCACAGGAGATCTCCTTTCGGCTGCCGCTCGTGAGCCGCAGCTTTCGAAGACCATCACAATCCCGCCACTCACTTTTTACAAGTACGGATACTTTTGTTAGTGTCATTCGCATGGAATTCCCCAATCCATGTCCCGTAGCCTTCACCTCGCGAGTCCTTGGTGGAAGGTGGAAGTCCAGAATCGTTTGGGCCCTTGTGCGAAACGAACCCCTACGTTTTTCGGCTTTGCGTCGCGCCTGTCCGCCGGTCAGCGACCGCATTCTGACGAAAGAACTTCGTGAACTGGAGTCTTGGGGGCTGATCTCACGGAAAGAGTATCCGGTCATCCCGCCGAAAACGGAATACCGTCTGACGGAGTTGGGGAACACCCTTCGCCCCATCATGGCTGCCATGGCCGACTGGGGAATTGCCCATCGTGGGAACCTTGTGGACG
>CALMVL010000192.1 GCA_937873265.1 uncultured Granulicella sp. | reverse complement strand
AGTGAGATGAGGGCTGTAGGTGACTTCATCGCCGTGCGAGGTTCTTACGGTGAGCTGGTTGTGCTTGAGGTCCGTGTTGACCACAACGGCGGCGCTGTCGTGGGGAATGCCCTGGTTGCTCGGACTGCCCTGCTTGTATTGAATGATGTCGCCGGGGATGTACTGAGCAGCGCTTTTCGGATCGCTCAACTCCTTCTCGATGCGAACAGGAAGCGATTTGCTATCGGGCTCGACGATGCCCTTTGATTGCATGTCTGCACGAATGAGCTGGTTCAACTCCCTGCGTTCGGCGTGATCCTTGGCTATGACGATGCTGCTAGCCGGATGCTCGGCATACGTGAGGGCTACCGCCGCAAGTCGGTGATTGGGATCGGCAAACTCGTGAACCTGGGCAACGGGTTTGCCTTGGGAGACGGACGGAGTAGAGCGCCGAAAATCCACGGCAGAAGTCTTGCTGATGTCGGTCGCGAGCCGCGCACCCAGCGCTTCAGCGTCGTTGGTGTAGATCCTTGCATCATGCTCTGCACGTGAAATAGCGACGTAGGCAAGCCGGGTGTTGATAAGAGAGCGGGCCGATTCCGTGTCGATGTTCGCGATGACTCGGCCCTCGGTGAGCCCTTGCGAGACATGGGACGTGACGGCATATCCATGATCGAAGTGCCGCATCTTGGCTGGGTCGAACTGAATCGTGCGCTCACTCTTACCGTCCATCTGAACGGTAATCTGCCCGGTGTCGAGCTTGGTGATGGTGCCTAGATCGCGGTTGTTGACGCTTAGGTCTTTGTCTTTCGCAGTGAACTGAATGCGATCGCCGGCTGCGAAGGACTTCTGGGTTTCGCGGTAGGCGTTCACGCCTTTGAGCCGCCGTGGATCGTACGATACAGTCTGGCCGTCTTCGCGCTGGATCGTCACTGTGTTGCTTCGGGCGTCGGCGGACAGCACAGTTGCAGTGCTGTTCCTGGCGATGCCGTGAGCTTTGCTTCCGGTCTCATACTTCAGGACGTCGCCCGCTTTATACCGGGCTGCCCACTTTCGATCTGCTCCCGTCATATCGGAGCGGTGGGACAGGATTGAGAATTTGTGGTCTTCAGATTCCAGCTTCCCAGCTTTCTGAAGCTCGCCTCGCACCGCCTCATTGATGAGCTGGCGGCTGCGGTTGTCGGGGGACACAATGATGGTCCTGTCCGGGTTAGCTGCGTAGTCCTTTGCGATAGCCGCGATACGCTCGTTCGGGTCTGTAATCTGCGTAATCCTGCCCTGCTGGGCGAGCATTTCAATGCCCTTGACGGTTTCGCCTTTAGCAAGATGCTGGACCGCTTCTAGGAGAGCTGGATTGTTGCGCTGGCGCACGATCTGGTCAAGCTGCGACGTTCTCATTCCCGCGTCCTGCATCTGCTCGAACGGTCGGCCCGCATCTACGCCTTGATGCTGTGCGGTGTCTCCGATAACAAGTACCCGGTCCTGTGGCCCAATCTTGTCAAGGAACGCTCGCATCTGCTTCGTGCTGGCAAGGCTGGACTCATCCAGCATGTACAAATGAGGAGTAGCGGGAGCGGATGTCTGGGCCGTCTGGCTGCGTCGGGCGAGAAAGCTTGGCAGGGTGGTGGCGTTGATTCCTTCCTCTCGTAGCTGCCCTGCTGCACGCGACGTAGGGGCGAAACCTTCAACTGTGTAGCCGCTGGCTTCCGCGCCTTGCCTGATGGTCGAAAGCACTGTAGTTTTACCGGTTCCGGCAAGCCCCTGGATGCCATGAATGCGGTCTGTGGAGGTTAGAACGTCCTGCAAGACGGCTATTTGAGCGTCGTTGAAACGGGGCTGGGTCGCGGCCTGAGCCGAAGCCTGTTCACGGCTCATCATCGGCTCTAGGGTATTTTGGCCGGTCATCACATGCCTGATGTTTGCTCTCTCGTTGGCGATAGTTTCAGGTGTTGTAAAGCTGCGTCCTGTCGCGTGTTTCTGCCCTCTTAGCTCTCGGAAATCACCTTGGCTGTGACGGGCGTCGAACTCGGCTTTGACGTGTGCCAGGGTGGTTTCGCCCATGCCTCGGCGTAGCGCATCGCGCATAAGGGTGCGCTCGTCGGTGACTGCCTCACGCTCAAAGTTGCTGTTGCGGGCGTAGGTTACAGCTTCCTTCGCCCTGGTGGTCTGGTCGGGGCTTCGGTCCTGAGACTGGGCACGCTGACGAGCTTGGGCTACTACGGCTCTGGGCTGGTTGCCAAAGGTCTCAGCCATCGTGCGGTGGGCTTCCAATACCTGCTCGGGGGAGAGTATTTGCTTCTTGTCGCGGGTTGCGTGGGCGGCAATCTGGGATGCCTCGGCTCCGCTGTACCCGGTTTTTGCTAGATGCTCTTTGATCTGCTGGGAGCGTGGGCTGGAGGCGTCTAGGTATTCCTGAGAGTAGCCTTTGATTTCGGGGGCACCGCTCTTGCCCGCCTCGATCTCGTACCCCAGATCGCGGAGCTTGTACGTGAGCGCCGATTGGTAGACGGCGGTCGCGTAGTTCTGAGAATCGAACATGCTCTGAGGCTGGAGGGCGCGAGTTGTTCCGTCTGCTCGCTCGGTCACATTCATGATGAAGGCATGGGTGTGGAGCTGGGGAGCAGCGTAGCCATCGACGGGACGAGCGGTGTCATGTTCGAACTTGGCTGCGATGAACTTGCCGGTCGTCTCGGCTGGGTTGTTGCCGCCGATCCTCGCCTGGGTATAGCGCTCAAGCTCCGTAAGCGCGACGGTCACGGCGGCGCTGTGGGCTTCGCGGACGCGCTCGTCACCTCCGACTAACGCTGTGAGCGAAACGGATTTAGGAGCGGAGAAGGTCGCATCCCAACCGGCGCGATGCTCCACGGCGTTTGTGGTCGTGCCATCCGGGTTCTTGTACTCCTGGGCGGCTCGATGCTTCACCATCTGCTCGCCTGTCTCTGGGTTCCGGCCTTCGGTGAGCCGTGTGAACTCCTCTGAGGTAACCGCTCCCGAGAGGCCCATCTTTGTGGCGAGCTGGCCTTGCCATTCGCCTTGCACTGCACCGTCTTGTTTGTAGTAGCTCTGGGTGTCAGAGGTGAACTCCATCTTGTGGTAAGTCTGTGCCTGGCCGGAGCTGAGGGGCTTCGAAATGCTTAGCATGGAGTCCTCCTTTCTGGACTAGAGATCGCTACTCGCACGAGTTGCTGGAAGCGGGTTTACCGGCCCAAAGATTGGTGCTTTGGTGGAAGTCGGCGTGGGTGCGGGTACTGGTTGCAACGGTAGACTTTGCTGCTTCCCGGTTGCCGCTGGCATGGCCGTTTCCATGACAACTGGTGAGGCCGTTGGGACTGGGGCTGGCGCTTGGGCAACGGGTTTAGCCGGGGCGAGAGGGTTCAGCCACATGTCCGTCTCGGGGATATCGCGGGCGACGAAAGACGGCGCGATGAGTGGTCTATCCATGTGCGGGAAGCTGAATCGCGTGACGTTGTTCCCCAACTTCAGAAATGAGTGGAGGTCTTCAAGTCCCGAGATTTCCGAACTCATGACCAGCGGTTCTATCTGCCGGTCCATGGTGAAGCTTTTCCCAGCCCGCTTGCCATCCGCGACGGTTTCACGCACACGTTCAATCTCGATGTCTCCGATAAGCTCCGAGGCCCACTTTGCGGCCTTCGGCTCGGCGGTCTTGAGGACGAACTTTGTGGCCGGTTGGGACAACATCACTTCGGCAAGATGGCCGTAGATCACCTCTAGCTGAGCCTTGCCCTGGTATCCGAAGATGATGGGATTGTCGCTCTTCCGGCCCTTCGTCAGAGCGCTATGGAACTGCGGAAGCCGCTGCAACGTTGCCAGCTCGTCAAGGACGAACCACGCGCGTTTCTGCCCTGGCTTGGGCAGGGTGAGCAAGCGAAGAATCAGCAAGTCAATCCAAAGAGAGTGGAGAGGGCGAAGCGCTTCCTGCTCGGCCTCGGTGCCCGTTAGGAATATCCACCCCTCCCGTTTTTCGGCCCATGCGGTAGCACTCCACTCTTTGTTATTTGCCTGCTCTTTGCTGGGCAGCAGGCGCAGGCTGTCGGCTATTAGGCCCAATGAACCGAGTACACCTTGCCGCTGATCTGGGGCATCTTTCGAGATGAAAGCTTCTAGCTCCGTACCCTCCACGCGGCGGTCGATCTCGTCGGGGTTGGACATCCATTCGACTAAATCCTGGGTTGTGGGACGGTACTTCATCATGTGAGCGAAGATCTTCTGCGGCGTCTCGGTAAAGAACTCTCCTGGCTTTCCTTCCGCTGGCTGGTACAGCGACGATGCGATGGTCCGGGCCTCAGCCGGGTTTCTCAACTCAGCAGATGGCGACCAATAGAAAGACCTCGCGTCAAGCGGATTCAGGATCACATCGTTGCGATCCTCCCGGTAAAAGCGCTGGATGTATTCGCCTGCCGGGTCGTACACGATGGCTGACTCTCCACGATCCTCGATCTGGGTAAGCATCTGGATTAGCAGAGTCGTTTTCCCGACGCCGGTGTCGCCCATGACCTGTACATGCTTGGCTTCTGCCCGCAGTGGCAGGCGGATGATGGTCCCTTTTTCGTCTGTGCGGATGCCTAGACCTTCACCTCTAAGAATCTCGTTGAACTGCTTAGGATTCGACATCACCGGTCCACGCAGGAGCCGCCCGTACTTCATCCGCTTTCCGCGTTTGAAGTCCCACGGAACCGCGAAACAGAATAGGAAAACGATCACGGCGCCCGCTTCGATCAACGCTGGGCCGTAAGCGGTGAGAACGTCATCACCCCCAAAGATTGCCGCTCGAAACCACCCGTACAGCGCTTCATCCGCAATCTTTTTCTCCGGGCCTCGGGCGAAGCTGGTAAAGCCCTCTGCGGTCGCGGCGGGGGAAAGTTTGACGCTGATTTCCTTGCCACTGGGCAGCACTGTAGTTCCTGGAACGAAGTCCTCCGGCTGCGCTACGCGTGGCGAGCGCCTGCCGCCGAAGAGGTAAATCAGGCGGAAGGAGTTGTGCATCTTGAACTCTGACCCGGCTGCGCTCTTGAGGTAGTCGCCCGTGTAGTTCCGGGCCAGGAACGGCTTCGTGAGGTACAGGCCGAAAAGCAGGGTCATAAGGATCGGCACTGAAAGAATCATCGTGCCGATGGTGTATATCGGAACCTGCGGCGGCCAGATAACCGTCTCTTTGCGTCCCCATTGTGTAGCCATTTTCAGCGCTCCTTTTGCTCTGCGGTTGCGTATTGTTCCATCACGTCCGTTGCCGCCTCGTGTTTCGTTGTGCGCACGTTCGCGAGCACAGCGCTGAATTGTTCTGGTGTCATCGGTTCACCGCAGGCGAGAGATTTGAGAACGAAATTTAGAAGCATGCGGGTAGCGACAATCTCTGTAAAGAGAGCGTCACTGCGAGAGCTTCTGGCCTCTCGCAATAGCACGCCGCGTGCCCATTCTCGAAGTGTGGTTTTCTGCTCGTTAGAGGTCTTCTCCAGAGCTGCACATTCGTCTGCGGAGAAGCGAATTGCCACGCTCAGCGTGCGAGAGGCACGACCGATCCGCTGCTTGAGCCGTCCTTCGAATTCAACCTCGCCGGTCTCCATGTAGGGCTCCTTTCTGCTCTGGTGGGCTATGTTTCCGGGCGGAAACAAAGCGGAGCTAAGTGCCGCGCTTTGTTCACGTTCCCGCCCGGAAACATTTTGGTTGCAAACTCAACCCTGGAAGGGGTGGAGTGTCATCATTTCCAGGTGCAAAGCACCGACTCTGTTGTTCTTGCTCTTGCTGTTGCAATTGTTGCTGCTGTTGTCGTTGCTGCTCCGTGACGCAAGGCGTCACTTCATGCGGGTCTGCTGGCCCGCATGAAGGCCTTTAGCTCGTTGCGCTCAGGTTGGCAGGCTTAGGCCCGCGCCGCGTGCCTGCCGGGGCTGAAGATGTCTTCTTGATGCGGAGCTGAGGAGTCACCTTGGGCTGTGTCGAGCGGAACTTCTGGAACTCAGCATCCTTGCCGAACGTGTATTCCAAAGCCTTGTTCACCACCTCATCGGGAAGGCATTTGATGAAGGCTGCATACTGATCCACCTGGATCGCGTTTGACTCTTCAAGTGAGCAGATGGCAGTTACTTTCCGGGTCTGTTGGACGTTTAGCAAAGGCATGGTCTACGTTCCTCCTGGGGAGCTGGGCTTATGCTGCGTGGGTGTGGGTAGCAGGCGTGGCGGCATCGTCGTCTGCCCGGTACAGGTCTTCGGTTACAAAGCTCTGCGTTGCGAAGTCGTAGCCGGTAACAGAGATGAGTTCGCGCACTCTGCGCCTGCCGCTTTGGAGGCGCTCGCAGTAGAGAACGAAGTCAATCGCTTCGGCAGTTTCCGAACGGATGAAGCCGTGGTTGATGTTTGGGCGAGCGCTGAGCGCGAGATTCGATAATCTTCCGAGTGCATCCCACGCCGATTTTGCGTGCAGAGTCGTGAGGGTTCCACCGTGCCCGGTGTTCATTGCCTGCAATAGATCGTTCGCGCACTCGTCACGTATTTCACCGAAGATAATCCGGTCGGGCCGGTGACGGAGAGCAGCGGCTAGCAATGCGCTCGGCTGGATCGCTACTTGGCCGGGAATTGCATCAACCGCTTCCCAGCGAACTGCGTTCGGCTGGAGAACACGCAGTTCCGCAACCTGTTCAATGACGATCAGCCTATCGGTCGCGGGAACGTGATCGAGGATGGCTTTCATGAGCGTCGTCTTCCCCGAACCTGTACCGCCTGCGATGATGCCGTTCTTCTTCTTCAGCAAGAATGAAACAACTCGATCCCGCACGTCCCTGGGCATGCTGCCTTTCTCGATCAACTGGTCGGTCGTAAACCACTGGTTGAATTTGCGGATGGTGAGCGTCGGGCCTCCGATTGCCGACGGTGCGCCAACCACCGCGACACGTGAACCATCAGGCATACGGGTGTTGAGAATCGGGTTCTGGTGCGTAAGGTCTTGGCCCATCATCCTGGCTACTCGCTGGATCGCCGCTTCAAGGCGCTCGACGCTGTAGTCGCTGGTGAGTGGAATGTGCTCGACAACTCCACCTCGGTCGGCATATACGCCCGTCGTTCCGTTGATCATGAGGTCGCTGATGGTGGGGTCCAGAATCAGCGCCTGGATTTCTTCGGTAAAGAAAGGCAGTACCTTCTCCCATCCGCTCTCTACGCTCACCGCTTCACCTCCGGGCGAAACGTAGATCCATCGCCGACAGTCGCATCGACGGACACGCGGTTTTCGTGGAACTCGGTGATCGTGAGGCCGAGAGGATTGATGGTCTCGTACTGTGGGTTTGTCTTCGCCTGATCGCTCACCTGGGCTGGATTCAGGTAGTACGTGACTGAGGCCATCCAATGCTCCGTGCGCGGCTTGTTTGAAGTCCGGGCGGAATAGATCAAATCGAAGGTTTCAAGCGCCGTCCCGCGTGAAACGATTGCGTCGCCAATCTTCTCTTGTGTCATTGAGGTGATCGTTACGTTGTTCACCTGGACCTCGCTCTGCTCGATCTGCCCGCTGGTGACCTGGGTGATGAGGTGGTCGCGGTTGTCTTGGCCGATGAGCTGGGCGGCGAGCTGCGTGGAGAGAAAGTAGTAGTTCATGGGGTATTTTTTCGCCATCGTCTCGCGGTTGATGGTGTGCCTGTACCCGGTCCAATCGGTCAGGTAGGTGCGAATTTCTCCCTCCCTGGGGCTGTAATTCAGGTCGCTGTACTGGATAGCCTGGGCTCTGCCAGCGTCATCAATGCGCACATAGCGTGTGATCGCCGGACGGTGCGACACAATGACGAGCCCGCCTCCGAGAACGAGGGAGAGACCGGCAAGCGCACCGATGGCTACTTTTGCCATGCTCCGTTCGCTGTAGTGCGCCGAGTAGACTTGGTTCGCGATCCGGTCGGCCTCGACATGCTGTCTGGGAGTGAGCGTGCTATCGGGTATTGCGACGTGTGTAGACACTGTTGTTCCTTTCCTGAATCTGGTGCGTTGCCTTGAACACCCGAACGATGGTCATTAGGAAGACAAAGATGAGCAGGGCAATCATGAAAGCTTTCCCCAGCCAGGACGCGCGTCGAAAAAACATCAAGAACGTGAACATGGCTTCTACCCTGCCGCCGCAACAAGTGCGCCAAGCTTTTCTACGGTTTCACCGATCTTCCCGGCTATCCCAGCTCCACCACCGAAGATCATTTGCGTGACGCTCGGAATAAGAAACATGTTGAGGATGAAGGCGATATAAATCGTCGTGAACGGGATGAGGTTAGCGAGCCACATTGCGATGCTGTAGTCACCCTGGAACGTCTGCGTCATGAAGCCCATGAGGAACTGAGACCATACGTAGATGAACGCGGCTGCGACTGCGCGAATCATCGCGAGGCTGATGAGCACCTCAACGAAATGCAGGAACTTTCCCCGGAACGTTTCAGTCATGTAGAGCGGAATCATCAGCGGTCCAAACAGGGCGGCGACCGCATAGAAGATGAACGAGCTGCAATTGATGAGGAAGATGATCCCCGAAGCGAGCCCTAGAAGACCTTCGACGTAGTAGTAGCAGATGGTTTCCATAGGCGCGAACACGGTCGGCATGGGCGTGTTGTGGCCTGCATTTGCGAGCAGCCCGGTCAACTGGTTCAATTGGCTTTGGTCCAGAATCTGGGAGATCGCGGCGGCAATGTAGGAGAACATTCGATTGAAGCCAAAACTCGCGCCGGGTAGATTGGTCACCCAGTAGTGCTCGATCACACAGCAAAAGAGGAGCCGGAAAAGGAAGGTCCGAAGTTCGTCCAGACTTACGGACCGGTGCCCGCCGAAGTGCACCGACCAGGACGACATCCGAACAGCGATGCCGATGAGGATCATGGTGGCAATGAACGTGAGAAGCAACATGCCAAAGTTTGACAAAGCTCCACCGTTCTGCGTCGTGAGGTCAGTGAGGCTTTGGGTAAACTGGGCGAGCCAATCAACTGCTCCGGGTGTCTGATTCATAGGGCTCTCGCTTTGCGTGTGCTGGGTAAAGGGTGCGGCGCTAAGGTGTTATTCAGCGCCGCCCGAAGGTGCTGTGCGGACTCAGTAGTAGTTGGTCCAGGTGGACGATCCGCCGCCTAAATACGTGGGGTTGTTCGCCTGCTGGGTAAGCTTGTAGTTGGCGTCGTTGATGGTCAGAGAGGCTTGATTCCGCTTGTCCATGTTGGAGACTGCGGCCTGAGCAGCCATGCACGCGTGGAGTTGCCCTTGCGCGTGCGCCTCTTCCATGCGCTGTGAATCAGACACGTTGATTAGGTTTAGCTGTTCAACCTCGCTGTTGGTGAGGTCGGTAGTGTCGTATATGGAGGTGTCTAGAGCAGTGTTTGCCGACAGGTTGTTTGATCTGCTGGCTTGGTAGGCTCCCACCGCCGATAGGCATTGGCTCGACGCCGCGTCCATCGCTTCAATGTGGGCGAGGGTGGACAGCCGGTCACTGGCTCCCACAACTTGATTGCTCCAGAAGCTCGAAGATGAACCGTTTAGGGCAAGGTTCATGATCTTCCAAACGATGCTGGAGTTCTGCGACTGGCCGTTCAATTGAGCCTGGAGGCCAGCGGTTTCGCCGTACGTGTTCTGCACGGAACTGTTCATCAAAGCGTTTTCTGCCGTGTGCCAGATTTGCTTCGAATTGAAGTACTTTAGGTTGTTGAAGATGGTGTTGTACGTCGTGATGGACTGCTGGTAAATCTTCAGCGCAGTCCCAGCCATCTGAATGTCTTGGAGGAGTTGCTGACTGAGCGTAAGGTTCGCCTGCTGGCCGTTGGCAATCTGCGTTGCCTGGGCGACAAGCCCCTTCTCCTCGTTCGAGATTTGAACGATGGCGTGAGTGGATTGGGTGGGATCGAAGACGACGCCGCCGAACTGTGCATGTGCTGGTACCGCCATAGCGCATGCAACAAGTCCACTGACGAGCGTCACACTGCGGGCTGTGGTGAGCTTTCTCATGGATCGAAACTCCTAGAGAGTCGGGTTGACGCGATGGTCTGCGTAGGAGGGAATAAGGATGTCTTTGCCGATGTAGACCCGCGCTCGTGTGCCTTCTTTCAGCGTGATAATCGGCAGCCGATTGAGGAAGTGGTTGAGGATCTGTTCGCTCTCCTGGCTGGTTTGCGAGGAGATGCCGTTGCGGATTTGGGCATCTGGGGTTAGAACGCTCCCGCTGTTGCCGATTTGCGCGAGTCCTCCCAGGCCCCCGATAGCGGCAGCAGCAGCGAACGCTTGGAGATAGCCGTGGTCTACCTTGGTCGCGAGGCCGGTGGTTCCGATTTGGTCAAGCCCCGCATATTTGTCGATGTCTATGGAGAAACCGTCCGGGCAGACTGCGCGATGGAAGATAACCGCTAGCCTGTGCTGCTGCTGGTTCCCCACTGCCGTCACAGAACCGATAAGCCGTGTCCCCTGAGGAAGGAGTAGGTTTTGCCGGTCGTGGGAGTAGTAATCGGTCGTGAGCATGATGAGGACCGGTCCTGGCATGCCGCCGTCCACGTGGTTGGTGACGACGCCCTCAAGAACGGTGCCCTCAAAGACCCTATAAAGCTTGCCGCCGTACTGATCGAAGTCGTATGCGGCCATCGCGTTCACTGGCTTCTTCTCGTCGGCCTTCGGGCTTGCTTCCGTCGCAGCCGGCCCTTCATCGGTGATCGTCTGGTTGGCTACAACGGTCGGCCCGGTTACGGTCGGCCCGGCGACTGAGGGAGTTTGCCCTTCCGGTTTGGCGTCGTGGGTCTGAAAATCCACGGCTACTGTGTCGCTGTTAAGCGCATCGACCCGATGCTTTTCCTTCTCTGCCGCTTTCTGCTTCGCCTGGGCGTGCGCTTCAGACTGGCCGGATGTCTGCCTAGGCGCGTTCGGGCTGGTGCCGTAGATCGCCGCGCTCTGAGCGGGTGTCATCCGTGCCGCCGTGTCGGCCTCGGGAGGTGGAATCGCGCCAGCGGCCTGCTCCTGTGCCTGCATACCTTGTTCTTGGGCTTGCATGGCGGCAATCTGTTGCTGGAGCTGGGCATGCTCGGCGTCACTCTTCTGAATCAAGGCTTGCTGTTTTTCGAAGTTGCTCACCTGTTGGGTGTCCGCGGTGGCGGGCCGAGACTGGAGGCTGCTCTTAGCGGCTTCCTTCTTATGTCCTCCGGTGGCGATGTTGTAGGCGGTGGATAGTCCGATAAGCACCACAGCTCCGGTCGTGACGAGGACGATGGGCATGGTCCGACCGATAGGCGCTTTGGCGGCTGGAACGACGGGGACGCTTCCCATTAGTTGGCCTCCTGGCGGTGGAACTCGACCTTGGATTTGCCGATGGCGACGTAGCCGTTCTGAAGCAGCTTTGGAACGGTGTAAAGCCCGTTCGCAAAATCGAAGTTGATGAGAGAGCCCTTCTTGTCCTTCAGCTCGTAGACCACCGGGGGCTCTTCAAATTTGCCTTGGATATAGGTGAACTTCCCGTCATCCCAGATCTGCCGGACGCCTAACGCCTGAGCCTTCGAACGGTCCCACTTGTAATCGAAGTGGAGATTGCTGGGGTAGGTGCTCTGGTACTTCTCCTGGGCTACCTCGGCAGTCTTCCTGTCGGCTGCGGCGGCCGCCTGAGCCTGGGCGACTTCCCTTTCAAGCCGGTCCTCCTTCTCTTTCACCTCTGCCGCTGGTACAAACACGGGAGCGTCGGCAATCTTCTTCTGGGCGTCCTTGTCGGTCTGCTCCAGAAACACCGTCGAATCGAAGCCTCCCCCCTCGGCAGACACCTCTTTCAGCTCAAGGGTGTAGTCGTTTCCGTGATCGGAGATGATGTGGACATTGGTGCTGCTCTTGGCTGCTGTTGCCTTAGGCTTCACGCTGATGAACCGGCTGGCAACGTGACCGGCGTTGAAAATCCAGTCATCTGTGTTGCCGCCGAAGATGGTTGCTACCTTCTCCTCTGCTGGTAGCTCTAGGAGGGTCGATTCGTTGAGGCTGGTCCGAATCACCGGGGGTGCGGTAGTGGTGCTCACCTGAACGGTCCTGGGCGCTTTCTGCTGCGCCTGGACACCGGGCACGGCGTAGACGCACACCGTGAATAGTGCGGTCGCGGCGGCGATTGTCTTGGGGGTATTCATAGGTTGGTCTCCCTATTGGCGAAACGGTTCATGGTGCTATCTGGGCGGCTGTATCGTACGAAACAATGCAGGTGTGGCTTAGGCGTCTTCGCCGGAAACGAAGCGAGTGATTCCGTCTTCTAACCCCCACTTCTGGATGAGCCGTCCTCTGCGGGCTCTGTCCTTGGGCTTGCTGGAGAAGATCGCGTAGCTGCGTGGATCGAGGTTGAGGGTCACGACCTTGGTGATCCCGTCCCGGCGCATCAACAGCCCTTCGCGCGGCCCCAGGCTCTCGAAAAGGTTCAACTGCTGGTCGGTCATCTTGAACAACTTGCCGTAGTGGTCCCGATTGAACGTGGCGTCTGGCAGCAACAGGAACGAGGTGCAGGAGTTCACGATGGTGTCTGCGTTGTCCCCGAGGTCGTTTGCGGACTGGCCGATGAGGGTGACGCCTCCAAGGTTCTTGCGAACCTGCTTGATGCTCGCCAGTGCGCCGTCCAGCAATTGCTTGTTCTTCATGTTCGAGAAAATTTCCTCGATCACGACATGCTTCGGAACCCCGAGGTTTTTGGGGTCGTACACCACGTCATCAATCCGGCGCAGCAGCCACACCATCAACGGCTCGATGAGATCGGGGTAGTCTTTTGCAACGCCCGCGAAATCCCAGCACTGGATGCGCGAAAGACTGAGCGAATCTTCTACGTTGTCGAAAATTGCGTTATATACCCCGGTCCCGGTCCATTTCGCTAGGTACCGGATGAGGTGCTTGGGCAGGAGCAGATTCGAAAGCCTGCGAATCTTGCGGTCAATGAGGTACATGCGCTGCACCTCTTGGAACACCACGTCCTCATCCTCGGGACTGAGGTTCGCTCCGCTATTGGTGAGGAGCATCTTGACGAAGTTGTAGAGGAACTTGATGTTCTTGTCGGTCGGCTCCAGCGCGAAGGGATTCACTCGCGGGCCGTCCAAACCGATGCGATCTACCCTGCCGCCGTACAGCTCCACCATGCTCTCGTAGCTGTTGCCGACATCGAAGATGTAGGTAAAGCCGTTGTACTTCCGCTCCAATCCGAGCATCTGGTTGGTGTGCACGGATTTCCCGGTCCCTGTAGGCCCGATGGTGAGCTGGACCCGTACCCCGTTGACATAGGCATCCTGAAAGAACGGAGTTCCCTGCCGGGTCTCGAAGACGTTCAGGTACTCGCTGTCGAGGTCGTCAGACAGTGGGTGGCCGATGTTTGGGGCGAAGACTGGCGAGAGACGAGCGTGGTGGTCTTCTCCAAGCCACAGCGGGAAAACGTTGTACTTCTGGTTGCAAGGAAACATCGCATAGAACGCTGAGAGGTTTCCAATGGTCTCCTCGATCACGGTCGCCTGCGCGTCCACAAAGGTGCGGTGAACAAGCGGCGTGTTCTCCCTGAGTTCTTCGGCGCTTTTAGCCGAGAGGAGGAGGGTAACGGTGTACTTGCCTTGGGCCTTCTTGCCCAACTCCTTGACGACTAGGCCGAGGTCATCCACGCCTTCAGAGGCGGCTTTCGCGCCTGCGCCCTGGTCGAGCTGGGCGAAGTTCTTACCGGCCATGATGCGCTGGAAGATCCCCACTTTGAAGAAGTCAATCCACTTCTCCTGAGCACTGATCTCTTTGCGCACGGTGGACGTGGACTGCGGCCTCCAAGTGGTGCAGAGCACGCTATCGCAGGTCAGATTGGTGATGCCGTTGTACAAACATGGCTGCGAAGCGGCAGGCGTCGTCGTGACCGAGAACATCTGCACATGACGCTTC
>CALMVL010000191.1 GCA_937873265.1 uncultured Granulicella sp. | reverse complement strand
GCATCAACTTCCCCCACGAAGTCCAAACGCCCACCCAAACCCGCGAAGCCCTCGTCGCCATGGTCCGCCACGCCAGAGCATCCGCGTAACCCAGCTCTCTCAAAAGCACCGTCCCGGATCCGTTGGTATCCACAGTGGGCGTCAGCTCTCGCTTAGAACAGGTTGTTAGTTTCGGCCCTTTTACGGCTGACCATAGAAGCCCCCTGTTGCCTGGGTCACAGCACCTGGATAGGCGACCCGCAACCGAACTTCGTGGTACTCATTGGGGTGTTTTGAGGCTTTAGGCACAAAAGACATACTGTAGAACCCGTTCGCATCCGCTTCACAGGCAACGATCTTTCCCGCAATATCGTTCCCGGGGTCGAGGACGCGGCCTCCGCTCTGAATGGCAAGCACCTGAAGCGCAAGGTTTCCTGAATCCGCGTCATGAAAGGACTTCACCGGTCTGAGAAACTCCTTGTAATCGGCCGATTCCGCACCCGCCGACATCGACGGGCCGCTACGGCTTGCGCCCGGGGCTTCTGCGGCGGACATGTCTCTCATTGCCTGCACTGGCTGATCCCGCAGGCCAACTCGTTGCGACCGTTTCAGAGAAACGTTGTACAAGGCGATCTGTGCTTGCCGGAGCGCGGTGGAAACGTCCACAATGGCCGCGAAATCACGTTCCTTATCACGTGTCGAGGAGTTGTAGCCCGATCCCGTCAGCATCGGCCAGCCAGGTCCGACCCAGATCAACATCTTCCTGCCCACGATCTTCGCCTCGTCCTCGGCGATTGCCTGAAGCGTTTGTAAGGAAGACTGAAAGTCTTCGACCTCATGCTGGTCTTTTGCAAGCAGTGTCGTCCGGGCAGTGATATCGGTTGCTTCTAGCTGGTGCGCAAGCAGGTTGCCGTCCTGAGTGGCTTTCAGTTGCGCTCTTAGTCCCTGATCGGACCACACGGCCAGACATGTGGGATGTTCGAGCCGTCCCCCATTCTGGCGCAGAAACTTCAACGTTTGTTCGCGTGCATAACTGAACTCCCCAAACGTTGTGTTCACGGCGTCAAGCAGCAGGATGACCTGAACCGGCTGGGTGGTCGCCGAAGCAGTTGAACCAGGTGTCTCGATAGCAGAAATCGTCTGAGACGTTTTGTTGTCAAGAACGACAAAGTCCTTCGCTTCCAGGCCGGCGACGGGATCACCCTGTCTGTTCTTGACCACGACATTGATCTGGATGCGGGGCCCAGACGTACCCGCGCCGTCTTGAGTGCGCCGCGTCAGCGTCGGTCCAGGCGGCGCCGGGAGGGCACTCAAACGCACGTCCAGCGTGCCATAGGCTCCGCTCGTTCGATCGCGGACGCCGATGGAAAGGTACGCCGCTCCCGGCTTCAACGGAATTGTTTGCTTCGCTTGTAAGCTCTCCTGCGTCTTCCCATTCACGGGAGTGGTCACTTCAATCAGGCTTGTTTGCGTCACGGCGCCCCGATCGCTGTATTCGAGAATGGCGCAGTCCAGGTCGCTCGTGAGCTGTCCAGCCGAATCGGTCCCGTACTCAACATCACGTGACTCGATCGAATACTCCACATTGGCCGCATCGCCGTTTCGACTCACCCCAACACGAAAGACAAGTCCCGTGCCCGCCGGAGCTCCATGGGTGAGGGCCAATCTGAATTGTTCTTTGCCCAGCACGCCGCCGCCCGACTGTGGAACGGGTGAAAAGTATCCAGGCCGAAAAGATAACGTGTCCGTCTTGTCCCTCACAGAGACATCGATCGCATGGTACGCAAGATCAGGTGTGTCCCTCGTCGGCTTGTAGAAGAGGGTGTAATACATCTGACCCTGTTGAAAGACCTCTTTCAACCCAGCCGCGATATCGTTGCTGAAGCGGGCGGCTCCGCCAGTCTGCTTCGCGATCTGCAGCAGCTCCATCCGCTGCAGCGCCTGCACTTGGTCCCCCTTCGCCGCTGCGATCGCCTGTGCTTGCCTCTTTGAAGCAGAAAGCCCTTCTGTATCCGTCCCGGTCTCACCCGCAATCTCAGAGATCTCCACACCTCTTAAGTCGATCGGGTAAATGGCAATCCGTGCTTGTTCCAACCGCTTGAGGGTGCTCTCCTGAAGCGCGTCGATTCCTTTCCCATCCCTACCTCCTGCATCGGTTGGGTGGAGTGGATCGGTTGCCACTCCGCTGCTTGCCTGAGCCTGCAAAGGGAATCCCGCGGACAGCCAATAGACGTTCTTCCGTCCCGGGTACTGTCTCAAGATCTCTGCCAAGGCCGCGAACGCGTTGAGCGACTGCTGGACCCGGTCGCCTTTGAGCTCGACCTCCGCCCGCGCATAGCTTTCCGTTGTGGTTTTCTGGATCTGCTTGAAGTTCTCATCCTTTGGGTCGATCATGTGCGCATTAAGCGCCTCTTCATCGGAGGAACGAAGACCTGGGGGAGCTGCGCCCCTTGGCAGTTCAAAACCATGGCTCGCGACATACTTCGCCACGGAACCCGCTCCGGCTTCAAAAGACACCAACGTCCTGACCTGCGACGACATCGTCATGAGAGCCACTGGATCGTTCGGAGGCAGACCCGTGAGAAACCGGATCAATTGCCTGTTGGCTCGCGAAAGATCCTCCTTGGATGTGTTAAGCAGATCAACCAGGATCACATTCAACACAGCAGGCCTGTTCACGCCCCTGTTGCTCGCAAGTACCACACCGTTGGGCACGGGGATGTCAGCCTTGGTGTCCACGCTTGTTTCCAAGGGACGACCATGCTCTTCTAGATCGGTAATCCGCTGCACGACGCCGTTATCCCGAATCTCAAAGTCGCTGGCTCCAAGTCCGCTCACGGGGGTACCCTGCCGGTTCAGCACGGTAATATCGACCCGAACCAAACGCACTTCGGCCCGCAACGTCTGTGTCCCCGAGCGAGAGTCCTCCGATCCCACCTGCCCGATCGCGGGTGCAGCTTGGCACACGGTGCTCAGCAGTGCTATCCAAAACGTTAGTCTCAGCTGCGCCATCGTCCCTCCGTTTTGGTGCGGAGGCTGAAGGTAGCCCAGATCACCACCGCCCATCGTCGGAGATTCTAACGCCTGAACGACGCACCTGTTCCCGATCGAACCGCACCGTCAGCCCAACAACTCTCGTGCTCCCTAACTCCACCACCTCCGCATCGCCCCACCCACTGGCCCCGCCTCCGGATACCGCACCCGACTCATCCGCTCCCGCATGGCCGCCGTCGGCGCCTCCCGGCAAA
>CALMVL010000190.1:6097-9652 GCA_937873265.1 uncultured Granulicella sp. | reverse complement strand
ACCGAGCCGATGGTGGAGCCTTGGCTCTTGTGCACGGTCAGCGCGTAGATGGACTGCAGCTGCGCCAGGCTCTGCTTGAACTCATGCAGGTGCTTCCACCGGAGCCTTGAATCGGCAGCCTCATCCGTGATGCGTGCAACGACTCGTTGGAACTCGTTGTTGTCCGCAACCATGTGAACAGCTCTTTCATTGCCGTCAGCATCGCGCAGGCAGAGCTCCCAGGAGGGAATCGATGCGGTCCATCTCGACAAGCCGTGTGCCTCTTCCACCTCGTAGAGGAAGGTCCCTCGGTTGATCGTGACGACCTTGGCCTCCTGATTGTTGGCGAACACCATGGTCTTTGCGAGCACCAGTGGTTGACGAAAGAGTGCGCTCTCCCCCGGCATAAACGGAGTGGGTATGTCATTGCCGTACCGCCAGCGCCGGATCATCTCGTTGACCTGCGCGACTCGTTCGTTTGTCCAGGCGAGATAGCGAAAGCTGTCCGGGTCAGCCTCAAACTCAGGCGAAGTAAAAGCCTTCCTCATCCAGCGGTACGCCGCCTCCCCTGGAACGAAGACCCCATGCCCGCTCGCGAGGGAAGCCTGTACGCACCAGGACAGATCGGAAGCCCCGCCCTGGCTCTTCCGAATCACGTCGGCCGCTGCAAGGATGGGATTGTCGGCAGCTTGGCGAATGATCGTGGTGAGGTGCGATCGGTTCGGTGTTCGGAAGGTCTGGCTTTCCGCCTCTCCAACGGGCGGCAGCTGGGCCGGATCCCCGACAAACAGAACGAAGGAGTTGGGCAGATGGCGCTTGATATGACGGAACAAGTCCTGGTCCACCATGCTGCACTCGTCGATCACCACGACGTCTGCTGTGACGGGCTCCGCTCCGCGCTCACGCTGAAAGACCAGACGATCTGTTTGAGGCTTCGCTTTGAGGCTCAGGACGCTATGAATCGTGCGGCACGCAACGCCTTCGATCTTGGCCTCCGCCAATTTGCGTGCCAGCACCGTCACCGCCTTATGCGTGGGAGCACTCAAGATCACCTGGCGCTTGTTTGCCAGCATGCTCTTCGTCAGTCGCTGCATGAGGTAGGTCTTGCCCGTTCCGGCATGTCCGGTGAGCAGGTAGGACGTGCCTGGCTCATAAGCCGCCTCGATGTCGCTTAGCGCCTGCGCCTGATCTACTGTCAGCTCCGGATCTTTCGGGAGCTCCTTGTGGACAGGGCTTGGCTTCAGCGCCGGGAACGAATCAGGGCTCGCTGGTGACCCATTGGCCGTCGCATGGAAGAAGGAGTCCTGCGTAGTTTCGACAACAGCTGGACGCTTTCGCCACCGCCGCACCATCCCTGTCAGTCGGCCGCCGCTCACGTTCTGGTTCTCCATCGTCCTGCCACTCTAGATCGTTCCCAGAGTTAGAGGAAATCAGCCTCTTTCAGGACCACAGCAGTGGTCTGAGCCAACTTAGCCGATAAGAGCACCTGTGGCTATAAGAGCAGTGGTGCTGTAACAGCACTGGGTTAGTCGCGGACCTGAACTTCGAGGAGAACTGCTTCGGCTCGGCTCCTGAGCGCCAGCAGTTCCTGCGTGAGCTCTTCATTGGTCATGCTGAAGCTACCAGTCTTGAAGAAGCGCTTCCCCATCCTGATCACGTCACCGAAGAAGGAGACGTCGCTTTCTGACCGTGAACGTTCTGCGAGGTCAGCCGCCAGCGTGAGACGTCGGCCGATCCGCTCCCGATCTGTATCCGTTAGGGTTCCAGCGTCGATCTGTGGCTGGTAGGTACGCTTCACTTCTTCCAACACGGCCGTCGCCTGATCTAACGTCTTCTCCGCTGCGCTTTTGAAAAACATGATCGGTACCTGTATGGCGAGAGTGGTCGGTCGTTGACCACCCTCCTCCGTTTCTTTATTGGAACAGGTCCGGGACATCCTGACCACGTAGCGCATCTTGTATCCGGAACCCGGGCCAGAGAATCGGACCGTTCTTCTCCGGGAAGCTGAGCCGCCCCTCCTGCAAACCGCATGCGATTGAGGAGAGCATCTCTTCTCTGGTGGCTGTGATGACGATGGGCTGGCATCCGATCCCGTCGAGTGGCTGCAGCTTGTTCTCCCGCTCCAACCAATCAAGGATCCAGTCCCGCCACCGTGGTTCTGCCGGCAGGCCGAGAAAGCTGACCAGCGTTGACCAAGCAAGCGTTCGCTCGTAGTTCAGCAGAAAGGTCCGGCCCGCCGTTCCATTCGCGTGGAGGGGTTGGGAGACTGCAAGGAGATGACGAAGAGGCTGTTTGCGGCCCGGTACGATGAGACTCCCCTTGTAATAGGAGGCATCCGGCCCCATGTTGAAGGAGAGGCTCTTGCCATCCGGGAAGGTGAGGGTGAAAGGGTGCTTCTCCTGTATCGCCGCGGCGATCGCGCCGACCTCAGCATCTCCACCGAAAAGGCTGAGCAGGTGTCCCTGCCCAGCTTCTCCCATGTAGTGGTCGACGTGTAGCCGGATGTTTGTCTTGATGCTGGTGCTGGAGCGAGCGTAATCAAGCTGCCCCAGCCGCAGGTGTGCGTTCTGCATTCTCTTCCTCCGGATTCTTGGCTGATTCGGTGAGGACGCGAGTCCGTCCGTCCCGGTACACGAGCGAGAGTTCGTTTGAGAAACGTTCCCGCTTTCGCGTGATCTCAATGCCGTCCTCTTTCTCCTTGATCGTGCTGATGTGCTTGACTGACCGCCATCGAGCGATGTGCTGCTCGTCCCCTTGCCCGAAGACGCCGTTGAGCAACCCTGCCGTGCAGAGCAGACCCACGTGGCCTCCATGCAGCGGAGTGATCGGCCGCCCAGTAGCCATCTCTTCTTTCGGAAGCAGGAAAGGAGCGACCTGCTTCCAGGCGACCGACTGAATGACGTCCGACTCGATCTGATCGAGTGGCAGCCCGCGGTATGCGACGGCCGCCGGAGGAGTTGGTGGGATCAGGTAGGGCTCCTGCTCCTCATCGAGACTCCGGTATGGCTGGTCGAAGACGAGTCGTTGCAATGCGGCGCGGTTTGCCTCCATCAGTTGTCCCCTCATGGGTCTGCGAACCGCCGTGAGAACGACCTGCTTGAAGCGAAGAGACTCCGGGTCATCCAAGCGGAAGAGCCGGAAGTCCGTGAAGTTGCCCGCCAGCAGCGGTATGCAGGTTGTGAGGCGATTCTCGGGAATGACGAAGACGAGGACCCCACCGATGACAAGCCAGCGATAGGTATGGTCCAGAAAAAGGAACTCCATTCGTTGATTGCCGAAAGATCCAATCTCGGAGTCGTATGGAGGGTTGAGGTAGAGCAGCGAGAACGTTTCGACCTTCGCGTGTGCGTCGAAGGCGTTCCCCTGCACGGTCGTGATACCGGCAACCTGAGCTGCAGCTGCACGTTCAGAATCAAGCTCAATGCCAAAGCGCCGGCAATTGAGTTCATTCGTGACCTGGTGCATCGCCTCTCCGGTTCCAACGCATGGATCCATCGCGCTGAAGGGTTGGTCGCTCTGAAGGAGGCGCCGAAGGCGACAACCTTCTGCATGTGGAAGGGGGTAGTATCCGAGCTT
>CALMVL010000190.1:0-5997 GCA_937873265.1 uncultured Granulicella sp. | reverse complement strand
CTTTTTGTACAACCACCCACCAGCTAAGGCCAACACGACACCCAACATCACATCCCACTTCGAAAAGAAGAAGCTGTAAAGAGGACGGACGGTTGGAATGAATGCCCAGCAGCACACAAGGACATAGATCAGCAGTGCGAAAGCTCTCCGCTCAGTGACTTTTAGCTTTCCAAGAATCACCAAGGGTGGGAGTAAGCAGAGCGATATCTCAAAGAGTGCGAGACCGACGGCTTGGATCGAAGAGGATGCTTCAAGTAAGTGAGTCATACTCTGTCCCTCAGGTTACGAAAGGGCCCCTAGTCGAATGATTTCGACGGAGAGCGGTGGTAGCAGGGACCGACTAGGGCCCCTGCTACTTACTCATAGACTACAGTTCTGTTGCCGGCTCGCTCCAACTGATCAGTCGTGACCTCGTCGAACATGGCATCGGGAACGCTGATGCCCAGTTCCTTCAGAACAGACCGATAGAAGTCCACGTCCTGAAGGTCCGTGCCCGCTTCATCGTCACTGAGATTGGAGTAGAGGATCTCCTCCCCGCCGGTTGTTCCTGCGCCTTCCTGCGTCACTGTGCAGAAGACATAGTCGAGCGGCCGGTCGTAGCCCAGTATGACCGTGACTTCCTTACCATCCTTGCTCTTGGTGCTGTATCTGTGCTGCGACACGGCTTCCTCTTCCTAGCGACGGTACGACTCAGTACTGAGCCGGTCCATCCGTTTTGGTTCGTCAAGGCTAGTGTGGCCTCATAACAGCACCAGTGGCTATATTGACCACTGATGCTGTAGCCGCACTTAGTTCATGCGCCAGATGCCTGCCCGGGCATACTGGGGGTTGTTGAGGGCTTCCTCTTCCTCACAGAGTTCGCCAAAGCGGTGTGCAAGCGAGCACAGTTGCTCGAGGGTTTGGGACTGCAAGGCTTCAAGCTCAAGAGCACAGCGACGGCGCTGCAGTGCTTCCTTCATGGCCGAGTTGATGTACATGGGAGCGGTCTCGGACGAAAACAAAAGCGGCACAGGATTTGGCCTGTGCCGCGGTCTCACTACGCCCGAGCGACAAAGAACTTCGTCGCAGGAGGTTGGCGCAGAACAAGGGGGGTGGGGAGCGAGACCGCGGGCGCCTTGCGCGAGGGCTCAGGGCGGACAGACGGCATGCAGGCCTGGATCATCATGTTCTGCATGGCGTTGTGGTTGCGCCAGAAAGAGGACGAGGTACCGCGACGGGAGCGAGCAGAGATTGCCATGGGAGTTTCCTTTCGGTGGAGGTGCGTGGGGGTGGAGGCGCGTACAGACGCACGTGTGCGTCCCGCCGGGGGCGTGAGGTCGGCTGGCAGGAGCGGGCCAGGGTTAGTTGTGGGGGTGAACAACTCTCTTGCGCGTAGGAACCTTTACGCGAGAGTTAGCCTTATATCGACCGCGGATCAGAAACTTGTCGTCCTTGTCGGTCACTCGCACAATCGGGAAACGATCCACGCCCAAGCGTTCGATCGACTTCTCTTTGTGGAGTTCGCAGAGGAGTTCGTCTCCAACCCGCCAGGCTGCAGGGCGTTTACAGAGCGAGCACGTGGGCGCACCCATGACGTACCTCCGGGTTGACCTGAGGTGAGCTGAATGAAGTTGGTGGTTAGTTTTGCCCCTTTGCGCAAACGGGGCGTGTAGGGAGTTTTGCCCGTCTACGTAAACGGCGGTTTGAGACGGGATCAGTACCTGTGGTGGAGGGCACGCGTGGGACGTTTTGCCCCTTTGCGCAAAAGGGGCGAGTGGGAGGTTCTACCCTTCTGCGCAAACGGGCATTGTGCTGCGATTTACCCGTTTGCGCCCTGGAAGAGACGGCTATGCTGCCACGCCACGCGCGGCAGATTGAAGGTCACGAACCAGCCCTTTGAGGACCTCAAAGGACGGGATCTTGTCGACGGACTGGACGTTGTGGTTGTCGAGCACACGATAGAAGACCTGCTCCTGAAGCTCAGGGGCGAGCTCGCGCACGCGATCGACACCACGAGCAAGCGTCTCCAGCTGTTTGAGCGCCCACTGCTGAGCCCTCAAATGCGGAAGTTCGCGTGCGTTCCTGGCCGTTCCGCCTGCTCGGTAGACCTCGAAGTAGAGCGCGTCGCCGAGCAAGGCCCGGAAGCTCTCGATCTTCGGTGTGAGTGCCGGGTCCAGAGGCCGCTCCTGCTCCTTCCGGTTTTCCTGCTTGCGATCCGGAGAAATCACTTCTCCTGCCGGCCGCGCCGCAGACTGTGGTGCTGTCTGCGCGCTCCGTGCCTGCTGGTTGATCGGCACCACACCCTCCGGCAACGCCCAGTTTGGAAGTGTCGGAAGGGACTTCGGCTTGCCGTATTGGTCCAGTTCGACCCACATCTCAGCGAAGTCGTAGAAGTAGCGACCAAGTCCATAGCAGCTGCAGGCTCGCTTGAACGCCTGCGCTTCCGCTCGGGTCATTGCGTTCTCGTCATCAGCCCAGTTTTCACCCACGCCCGTGTGGGAACCAAGCCCCTCGATCGTGACAACACACGTGACCATGACCTTGCCGGTCTGAATCACCTTGTCCCGCTTCATGCGCGTGACGTTCGAGACTGTGGTGACGGCATAGGTCCGGGTCCAACCTGCAGGCGTGAAGGTTTCGTTGAGTCGATCGGTATAGGCCCTCTGATCGCCGTAGGGGATGACGCATCCGCGCTTCTTGTCCTGTGTAGTGTTTGTGACACGCCAGCTGATGTCGTCGGGGTGGAAGGGTGCGGTCAGCTTCTGGAGCTGCTCCTGCTGCTGCGGAGAAAGTGTGATTTGCATGATGCGAGGGTCCTTTCAGGCTGGATGAGAGGTTCGGGTGGAGAAACAGAAAAGGCGCTCCGAAGGAGCGCCTTGAGGAAGGGTGATGATGAGGCCGTTAGAACGGGATATCGTCGTCCGTGATGCCCTGGTCGCCGTAGTCCTGCTGCTGGCCGTAGCCGGGGTCGTTGCCCCTGCTGGAGCTGGCGCCCCCTGACGATCGGCTGCTCGAAGCAGCGGCATGGCTGTTGCCGTTACCATTCTCCTTCCCCTGGCCACCGCCGAGCAGGGTCAGATCGTTGATGAGAATTTCGGTCCGGGACTTCTTCTGTCCCGACTCCTTGTCGTCCCAGGAGCGGGTCTGGATCTTGCCCTCGATCATGATCTGAGTGCCCTTCTTCACGTAATCGCGAACGACCTCCGCGGTGCGCTGAAAGGCGACTATGTTGTGCCACTCCGTTTTATCCACGTACTGGCCCGATTGGTCCTTCTGCCGGTCCGCAGTGGCGAGTGAAAAGCTTGCGATCGTCATGCCGCCCTGTGTCGCACGAATCTCGGGATCCTTGCCGACGTTCCCGAGGAGAATGACTTTGTTGACGCCCTTTGCCATGATGGTGGTCCTCTCTGTTGCTGAAGTGATGAAGCTTCCTGCTACTGCTCAAGGAGGTTGTCGGGCCGATTCCACATCGCTGTGAAATCGCGCTCAAACGCCTCAATCTGTTGTGAACTACGCGTGACGGACACCTGGTTATCCTGGTAGCGCGCCGCCGAAACAGACCAGTTGCCTGATCCGTCTCGCAGCACCTCACCATCGACGAGCATGGCTTTCTGGTGCATCAGGTCATTGCCCCCCTTCACGCGCACGTGAATGTTGGGTCGATGCAACAGCATGGCCAGTACCGGCACATGCCTTCCCTGCTCCTCCTCAAACTGGGCACGGTCCCGATAGAGGGACACTTCGACACCGCGGGATGCGGCTCGGGCGAGAGCCTGAGCGATCGCCCGATCTGTGAAGGCATACATCGCGACCTGGATACGCTGTTGCGCGCGGTCGATGAGGGAGATGTCGATCCGTTCGAGGTCCGTGGTGGGCGCGAAGTAAATCTCCTCGCTCTCACCGGCAGCGTGGACATCCGGCAGGCGCAGCTTGGCCTGGTCGATGACGGATTCAACCGTGACGTGAGAGCCAGGGTGGAGCTGCTCGTGTTCCATCTTGAGTTTCCACGCCGCCATACAGAGCAACGTGAGGAAGAAGAGATTGCGTAAGGTCCGCATGCCGACTCCTACTGTTCCCGCATGAAACCCACCACGCCAAACATCGCGATAAGCATCGAGAACTGGTTGAGGAAGCTGAGTTGCTTCATCTTGCGTTCAAGCGTCTGTTCGGGCTCCTCCTCGTCGATACTGATCTCGATAAAGAGCCGGATAAGCAGCACGAGGGTGAGCAGAAGGCCGGCAGCAAACACTGACGGGTAACGGCTCGCGTGTGTGGTGAGACCCGCAACGAAGAGCACGGCCCCGAAGGTCTGGAGCCGCTGGAAGTAGCGTGGATGTGAGGTGTTCATGCAGTCGCCAAAGCCTCGCGCCGAACCGGAGTGTCCCCGAGCTCGAGAAGGTGCGTGTGTTTGCAACCGATGCAGCAGACCCCTTCTGTCACCTTCATCACGACGTCGATGAACACCTCTGGCGGGAGCTGCTCGTCGCCGTTGTGCTTGAAGAAGCGTGGCGCCGCCCCTCCCCGAAAGTCCGAATCCTTACCCCAGAGTTCCGTGTTGAGGGTGCCGGAACGATGGAAGAAGAGGATCTCGCTCTGGATCTGAGGCCGCCGGCCCCCCGTCTCGGGGAGCCAATGCCGGGTAATCAGAACGTCGTAGGTGTGCTCGTACCGAAACATCTGCACACGGCAAAGCTCCGGCTCAATGACAACGGCGTGGACTCCATTAGGCATGAAGTTCTGCACCCGCTGGGTCCAGGGCAACGCCTCGCCGGTAGGCCCGCAAAAACCGACGTAGTGACCGAGGCTGGTGACGGCGCCACCTGACTCCTCGCCGCGTAACGCCCAACGTTTCGCCTTCTCCTGAAAGACAGGCTCAACGGTTGCGCGACTGAAGATACCGGTCTTGCGTATCTCCAGCCGTGTTGGCTCCGGGAGCGTGAGCCCCCTCAAGGCGATTTGTGCAAGTCGTTTGTCCATCGGTTTTCCTTTGGCTTAGCGTTGACGGATAGGGAAGCCGAGAGCCTCCCGAATCATTTCCTTGGTACAGCCGGCCCAGCACTTGTAGAACTGCGGGGTCGCCACGGAAATAGCGAGGTTGTCGCCGGACTTGTCGTGCCCCTGCTTCTCACAGGAGGGGCAACGAGTCCACCAGTTGCCGCTTGTTTTGCGCTTCACCCGGACGTGCTCGAGGATCTGAAAACCCTTTCCTACGCCGCGGAACGAGATCGGTTGCTCGATTTTTGGTCTGGAGAGGAACTCCTCCGGAATGCTGAGGCCCTCGGTGAAGGTTTCCAGCTCTGCGGCCGTCAGCCGCTTCAGCTGGCGCAGGTAAGCGAATTGAGCCTCGAAGTTGGGAGCCGCATCCTCAAACCAGTACCGGTGCATGTTCGCCCGGTGGATGCCGAGCGGACCGCGGATGGCGTTGCCGAACTCCCCCTCGCGCAGTTCATCCTGACGCGGAAAGATCTCGATACCGTCCACCTGGTTGAGCGTGCCCTTGATGGGCACCCCCAGCCGCAAGGCAAGGTTGTAGATGTAGACACGACATGTTTTGGCAGGAAGGGGCTCATCGCAAAGGATCCAGAGGTGGGCGCCACGCCGGGACATCTCGAGCGCGGCTTCGACGCCGTCCTCTTTCAGCTCCAGTTTGAGCGCCGCGAGATCGCGATGGGCCCGCGTGTAATCGGCATCGATCGCCACCCACTTCGACCGTTGTGTCTCCGGGTTGATCGCGTACAACCCGATGGTCTGTGCACCTGAAAGGTGAAGCCTCACGGTGCTGTCAGTGAGGGCGAGCCGTTTCTTGGTCTCCCTCTCTTTTGGCTGGAAGTAGTAGTAGCGGTTGTTGTCGGGGTTTGGACGGTCGGATTGCCGGGTGTAGGCACGCCGATTCACAAACCATGAGCAGTACTCCGCGACCAGGGCGGGGTTCGTCTCGAGTAGTTCGGGTTTTGGCCGCGGTGGGGTCCACGGCGCCTGAGCTGCTGTACTCATGGTTTGCTCCTTTCTGAAGTTGGG
>CALMVL010000189.1:4578-5790 GCA_937873265.1 uncultured Granulicella sp. | reverse complement strand
GGTGAACCACTGATTAGCGTTTGCGCGGGTCATAGTAGCTCTTCTGGGTCCAGCTGAGGGCCCACAGTTGAAACATCCTGGGGTGTTTGCGGACGATCCCCCAGCACACGGCGGTGATCGACAGGAAGATCAGGATGGACATAAACCAAAACCGAAGCAGGAGAGCCAGCATCGACGCAATCACAATGCCCATCCAGATTGGCAAGCTCAACCCGAGCTTCGTCCGAGGTTGGTTGAGGGCTTGATTGATCGCTACGGGCTCTCCCCGCCTGGTCCTTTGCATGGTTAGGCAAGCACCGACACAGCATGCGTGACGACCATAGAAACGCTCTGGCCGGTGAGCGAGCTGACCCACTGCGGCGCAAAGCCGATCACGATGCCGGCGAGCAGACCGCCGCCGATCGCCATGAAGCCCTGAGCGATGTTCCGGCCCATGAACTGGAACACGCCGAAGACGATGCCGATGACCACACAAATCGCGCCGCCGAGCATGCAGGTCTTTTGCACGCTGGACATCGCTGTAGTCACGCCGGATAAATCGACAGTTCCCTGCGCGTGTGCTGCGCCCGACATAGCGAGAACGATAAGGAGGGGTGGAAGAGTGCGATTTGCCATTGCACGCGCATTGGCAAACACAATCTGCTTAGAATTCCAAGGACGACAAAGCCTGCTGTTGAAAGATTTGTTCAAGGGTTCTCCTTTGAAGAGAGGTGGATGTGAGAGGACGAGAGACACGCACACGTCGATCCCTTTTGTGGGCGACCAAACGCGCTGGAAGCATTAGTACAAAGATGTGGCGTTATTGTCAAGTACAGTACGTTCTTGTCTAGTCACGAAAAACTACGGCACGGCTTGGGAGCGTAACACTCCAGTGACGTTATTTTCCGGTAACGTAGCGTTCGAGGCGGCGAGCACCTATAAAAAGGAGGTGTGTGTTGCTCACATCGAGAGAAACGATCTGATCAACGCTGCCTTGTTCTTCCCTGACTTGAATCGTGCTGTGCCGTGGAGATGGTTCAGTAACGAGAGGCCACATGGCGACAAAGCAACGATTGAGGCAAGCATCATGACGAATAAAGGCTTGGACCTGGAGTATGAGGCATTCCAGAAAGCGCTAGGCCGACGCATTAGGGAGTTTCGTAAAGAACGGAAGTTGTCGCTCCGTGACATGGTAGTGAAACATGGGTACCACGACTCCCAGTGGCGTCGGTT
>CALMVL010000189.1:0-4478 GCA_937873265.1 uncultured Granulicella sp. | reverse complement strand
GATTGGGCGAGAGCTACGCTTGGGCAGCGCGACTAGCGCTAAGGAGCTCCAAGCATGCGTAAAGCGATCAGCGTTATCGGCCTTTTCTTCGTCCTCACCGCGTCAACGATGCAAGCCGAACAGACTGGGTGCAACCCTCATCCACAAGTCAAAGCAATAGTCCCACCGACCACTCTCCAGGTGTTTGCGTACACTGTCTTCTGCTGCCTTCCCTTGTAGTTCGGAAGTGAGCGCTAAGGTCTTCCGATGACCCTCACGACGTTGGACAACACACTATGGGCGGCGAGCCTGATCGGCAACGTCGCCCTTGTGTTCGTTTTGCTCTTCCGCGGAGGGCACCGTGATTTCCCGATTTTCACGTTATTCATCGGGTTCGGAGCAGCAAGGACATTGCTTCTGTTTTTCGTTCTGCGATACGGAACAAGGCACGGCTATTTTCTTGCCTACTGGATCACTGGGTGCGTCGATTACGTTATGCAGATTGCTCTCATACTGGAGATTGCAAGGGACGCTTTGCGTCCGACAGGGACATGGGTGCGTGATGCTCGTATTTCTTTTCTCGCGTGGGGTGCAATGGGACTAGCAGGGGCTGCGCTTCTCGCCGCTCAAATCGGACCTCCGCAATCTAGAGGGCTCAATCTTTGGGATGTAAGGGTGACTGTATTCACATCCCTGTTGACATGTGTATTGTTCATCGCCATGTCTGCTGCCGCGAATAGACTAGGCCTCCAACAGCGCAACCGGGTCGTTGCGATCGGTCAAGGAATCGCAATTTGGGCCTTTGTATCTTTGGTTGAGGAACTCGGTCACGTGATTCTTGGCTGGGACCGCGAGTTCGTGGTCCTGGTGCACGCCCGCATGCTCGTTTATTTGCTAGTGCTTGCTTACTGGGTGAACGCGTTCTGGCGATCCGAGAAGATCCGCGCGCCTCTCTCGCCTGAGATGACCGCCTATCTAGTTGCGTTACACCGAAGAGTTCAATACGATCTGGGGAGCGGTGACGGGCGTAACCAATGAGCTTCTGTGTCCTGTTTGCTTTTGCCATTTCTTTCGTTGGGTTCGCCCTCCTCCGAACTCGGAAGAAGGCATCTGAGCTCTCCCGTCTCAGTTGGGAGGACCTGCTGGCGAGACTGCAGCCGGTCTCGACCGAAGGTATCTCGTTGGTTGCTCTCGATTATCTCAAGCCGACTGAAGGCCAACTACGGATTGCGACGGTAGAGCTTTGGAGACTGGTCGGTCAGGATGAAGGTTTGCGTTGTATGTACGCGAATGCGCAAATTCTCATTGCGCTTGCCGGTTACGCGCAGCGATGGAATCCTGACGAGAGCATCATTGTTGCAGAACGCATGCGACGAGACGGCATTACTTTGCGTCGAGCTGCGCTCAGGTTGTCGGTTGGGGTGCTGAGCGGTCGCGGAAATGTACTGGGACCCTTTAATATCCAAGAAGCGGCTACTGCATACTACCTGATGAGAGAGCGACTTCTCGCTTTGTACAGAACCAGTCACGTAGGCAGGTATCCGGAGCTGGTTGCTGTACTTTAGTGCCAATCCGTAAGAGGGACTCACCGCTCGATCCGGACCTTCCGCGTACGTTCGCTGATCTTGAGAACATCATTTGAGAAGCTTCACATTCGGACCTTCCGCGTACGCTCGTTGGCTTGAGTACATCATTTGCGCAGCTTTGCAGCTCCGGACTCGCTTTTTTGGTGGGGCTCCGGGTGTTCTTCTCCTGTACGAAAACTGACGATCCCGCTGAGCGTCTGGTCTTCGAGTGGTGATGCCATGATCCATGGGTATGTTTCACAGCGCGGGGATGCCTTGGCGGTGCCTTTCTGCGCGAATCTGTGGCTACACAGAAGTTCGCCGGAGGTTTCTATTGTCTTTTCTTTTCTCAGAGAATTTCGTTTTGCTTGTTGTTGGTTGTTCATTTCCACATGTTCCACAGGCGTAAACACCTGCGGCTCTCATGTTTTCTCTAGTTGCTCGTGTACCTCTTGCTTCCTATTAAGGTGTACGCGGAGGGTCCTGTTGAAATACGCGGAAGGTCTGCGACTTGTACGCGAAAGGTCCCGCGTCCTGTACGCGGAGGGTCTGCATGACCGTACGCGGAAGGTCTTCGGGTTTTTCCGGTTTTCTCAGACTTTTGTGGATTGCTAACCTGCCCAAAGACGCTACAGGCGTACGCGGAAGGTCCGCTCCTGTGAACTTGTGCCTACTGAAGTCGCGACAGTTCTTTGTGAGCTGGTGACGGGATCGACTCTTGCGTACGCGGAGGGTCCGATCTACTAGCTTTTGGGACACATTCTGTAGTTCTAGGTCGGCTGTACGCGGAGGGTCCGTTCCCCGCGAACTCTTCCCTCGCTCCCGGTGTACGTAGAAGGTCCACTCATTAGCTGACTGGGGTGGCGCTTAGGCGCCGAACCCGGTTCTTGGAGGGGTCGTCAGGTAGGAGCGGCTGTACCGCTCGGTCAACCCAAACGCCTTCTTTAAGAACGTCGATTCTGATTTCGGGCCAAAGAATTCGAAGCTGCTGAATTGCCTTTTTCACGTTCTGTTTGAAGCGGCGGGGATTACTGTCGTCTTGCGGAAACTGTTCTCTCAGACCAGCCCACGGGATAACGGTCTCGCTCTGAGCGCAGTAGCAGCGGTACACAAAAAACGTGAGTAGATCCTGGAGCTGAGGCCCGCCCTTCTGTCCTTGCAACTGCATCCATAAGCGCCTTGGGATCGCTACATGATGCTTCTTTATATCCTGGAAGAAGCGTTCCTCGAGTTGGATCCCGAAGGGATTCTCAAGCCCTGGAATTGCTCTTTGACCCCCGCTCTCTGCCTTCAGCTGCACGGTGAGATTGTTCGGGAGGTTCGACGAAGCGATCATGGGCAGCATGACCGTCTGAGTAGCACCGCTGGACCTCCGTTCGATGCCGATGACTAGGCCAGTCAGCCGGCTAAGGCGAGCTGCAAGCTCTTTCACGCGATCGCCGTTGCGACTCTTTCCTGTTTCCCGGAGGTAGTCGCTGGCGCTCTTTATCGTCACGAAAGCGGTGTCAGAGTTGATCGCTTTATCGAAAAGCCAAGCCATCAAATGCCTATCGTTCCCGTATGCCATTCCGATTCCAGTGATGCCGGCCGTAAAAGTGACCCGCAGTGTGGAGCCGTCGCTCAACCGCGCAGAGCGGACTACCTGGCGTTCCTCAGTTGGCCGATATGGGAGAGTACATAGGATGAGAGCCTGCGCCATCTTGATCACCTCATCCCCGAGTGCCCCGGTGTCACGATCATCGCGAAGCGATACGACCCGTTCGATCCTGCTGTCGGTCGCGGACCTCCGTTCCTGCGCATAGTCCCGCATCTTCTTTCCTGCGAGGATCTCACTCATCATGCTTGCTCCGTGAAGGTGCCGTTCTGTCTAAATTGCCGTTGAAGAGTCGCCGTTTCAGGCCATGTACTCCACCGACGATGCAAGCTAAAGATCGTTCGTCAAAAGTGTCAGCCGTTCAAATCCGTCGGCTACTGTGTAGCCGTTCCGTTCACAGAACGCAGAGAACCTGTTCCAATCGGTCACCCTGATCCGCAGCGTCATAGGTTCTGGACGGTCTCGACCAGCAACTCGCCCGCTCTTCAGCGGCTTCCTGGTGATCGGACGGTTGTCAACGTTAAATCCCTGATCTCTCGCCACTCGATCCAGCTGCGATGCAGTCGGCACCGACACCTCAGGCTTCGGAGCCTTGGGAGCAAAAACGTCGAGGTCCCCGCCGGCCAACTCCTCGAATGAGTTTGTAATCTTCACGCAACGGCTCCCAGCTGTTTCCGAAGTATTTGAACCATCTCTGCTGTCAGATCAACTGCATTCTGTAGGGCAGCATCTAGCCCGTTTGTATCCTTAGGGTTTAGTTCGCTAAGCGCGCTTTTGTAGGCGAACATATGGGAGAAGGCGGTGCGCTCGTTCAAGCTCGAAAGGAAGCGCGGTATGCCTGCGTTTTCGACGTTCAGTCGGATCTCCCGCTCCTCCTTTGTGACAATAATAGGACTCGTCCGGATGAAGATGATCGCATGCGGTATCGTTCTCTTGAAGAGGCGTTCCTGAGTGCGAAGCAGGCCGATCGCTCTCGTTGCTACTTCTGCGTCAGCTGTCTTCGCCTGCATTGGAATGAGGACAAGGTCTGCTCTAGACATGGCGGCGACCATTTCTTGGTTCGCGGTTCCCTGCACGTCAATGAGGACAAACTGGAACTGGGCCTGCAATCGATCAATCAACGTGGTGAGGTCCTCATTCTGAGATGGAGTGACGACGATCTCCTTAAATGCGCTGCTTCCCTTCCCCCACCGAGCAAGGGTTTGTTGCGGATCAGCGTCTATGATTCGAACCGTCGCTCCTTGTGCAGCGAGAGTCGTTCCCAGCACAATACAGGTTGTCGACTTCCCACTACCACCTTTTGGATTAGCTGCGACTATGACTGGCATTTCACCTCGCAT
>CALMVL010000188.1 GCA_937873265.1 uncultured Granulicella sp. | reverse complement strand
TCGACGTATGTCCGATTTTCGCTGCTGGCGCTGAGCTCCATCTTCTTTCTCGTGGATCCGTTCGCGGCTCTGCCGACATTCCTGGCCGTTACGGTGGACCAGGATCCGGCTAAGCGCGTTCGCACGGCGCGAAAGGCTTCGCTGACGGCGTTGGTGATCCTCAGCACCTTTGCCGCGGCTGGGCAATACATCTTCCGGGTATTCGGCATCACGCTGCCAGCGTTCGAGGTCGCGGGTGGAATCATTCTGCTGCTGATTGGGCTAGACATGCTGGAGGCGAAACGCTCGCCGACGCAGGAGGCAACGGGAGACACGGAGGCGGCCTCCAGCAAAGACGATGCGGGAATCGTTCCCATGGGTATTCCGATGCTGGCTGGGCCGGGGGCAATCACCAGTGTTATGGTCCTGGTCGGCCAGGCGCAAAACCTCGTGGAACATCTGGCGATCTTTGCGGCCATTCTGATCACGGCGGGAGCCTCGTTCTTCGTGCTGGGGAGCGCGGCTCGGGTGGCGCAGGCCCTGGGACAGACAGGGATTCGCATCCTGGTGCGCATCATGGGGCTGCTGCTGGTTGCGCTCGCCGTTCAGGACTTTGTCAATGGGCTGGTAGATCTTGGAGTCATCAGCAAGCCGTAAATGACAGCCCGGCGACATCAGCGCACCAGGCTGGCTGAGGCTGCCGCAAGGACGCCGATCAACCCGAGGGTGAGCGCGAACACAACGTAGAGCTGTCGTCGGGTGAGCAGGGTGATCGAGGCGAGGACGACGGCGATCTGTAAGAGCGCTTCTCCCAAATCGAAGCGGGCAGCGCGCTGCTCGGCAATGCCGACCTCGTTTTCGAGCTTCCGAGCTTCGGTGGTGTCCTCGGTCAGCTGCTCCTGTGCCCTTTGCTGGCGAACTTGGTAGTCGTTCAGTTTGGATTGGAGCGCGGCTGGGTCGATTCCTGGCTGGAGCGAGAGCATGTCCGTCGCCAGGGCAAGCTCGGCTTGGCGAACGCGCCGGCCCTGGTATTCCGCCCAACGGTCAGAAGCGCGCGCCTGCGAGAGAACGGCTTCTGTGTGCTCTCGATGACTGAGCACAGTCACCATGGCGACGAGAACCGCAAGCACGCTGATGATCAGGGAAACGCGCTTGAGACTAGCCTCGCCGGCCTCCTTCATCTTTTCTGAAAACTCCTGAATCTCGGTTGGTTCCATGGGCGAGATTGTAGCGCGCCCGTCGAGGTCGGTTTCCGAAGCAAGTGCGAACAGAGCACGCGATCAGGCCTGCACAGGATTTCCACACAGAGGTGTTGTGAAGGCGGGGGAAGCTTGCTATGCTTAGGAGGTTGAAACGCGTGCCCGCAGTCCGGGGAACACGTCACGTTCAGATCGAAGATCAGCAGCGCCGGTTGCGTTCTCGGACCAATTGCGGTACTCTGATTCTGTTCGAGAAATTTAGCTTCGTGTCTTGGCCTTTTTGGTAATCGAGGCATTCCGAAGCGCAGTCCAAGTGTTTGAACGTCTTCGGGGTGGACCCGAGGCACCCAAGCCCAAGCTACTGCATCCTAAGTAAGGAGCCTAGAGCTCCGCGATCACAGGTTGATCGTTGTGGTGTTTGCGTGTGTGTCTATGGTGAGCGGCGCAGCTTTTCGCTCCGATCAAGATTGCTCTCGGTCCCGAATCGACGGGGCCTGCATGGAAGGTGTTGACAAGAGCTGCTTCACTTGATATTCTCAGAAAGTCGCTAAAAAGCGCATTCTATCGAGTTAAGTCGTAGACATCATACAAGTTCGAGGACACAGGCTAGTGGCTCTGCCCGGCTGGTCCTTGATCCAAAAGCTACCCGCCAAGGCGGATGTAGTTCCGGATCTTTGACAACATAGTTGAACGTGCCAGTCGTGAGAAGAGGCAAACTTCGGTTTGTTCATTCTCACTAGTTATACGCTGCAGCTGCTTTTCGAGCGAGCTGCAGCCGCTCGGTCAGTCCCCGACCCCTGTCGGTGGACGCGAGCACACCAAGATTAAACGAGAGTTTGATCCTGGCTCAGAATCAACGCTGGCGGCGTGCC
>CALMVL010000187.1 GCA_937873265.1 uncultured Granulicella sp. | reverse complement strand
TTTGTCTGGTCTGGTCGGTGGAGCGAAAAGTGCTCTGGCCGATACGCTTACCTTCTTCAACACCGGTGTGGCTGCGGATGGTTCTTTGCTTTCGGCGGGGAGCGCGGACCCGCACTACACGCTGCTGTACAGCTCGGATAGTGGGTCTTCAACCGCAGTGGCGACCTCACCGAACGGGGTCTGGACGGGGGACACCGGCACGGCGGGCTGGATCAGTCCCGGAGCTGACGGAAATCAATCGTGGAGCTCTGGATACTACGTGTATGAGACGACTCTGGACCTGACGGGATATGACGCAAGTACGGCGTCGCTGTCCGGTATGGTCGCGGCGGACGATGATGTTTATATCTTCCTCAATGAGGGCGGCAACGCTGTTTTCAGTGGCTCGGGATTTTCGTCGCTAACGCCCTTTCTGATCAACAGCGGATTCGTGAGCGGGGTGAATCAGGTCGACTTTGTGATCGTGAACCAAGGGAGCGCGACAGGATTGATGGTGGACGACACGGTTGCGACTGCGGACGCGCAGACCCCCGAGCCAGGGAGCCTTCTGCTGTTGGGGACTGGGATGGCGGTGGGAGCGCTTCAGATTGTGCGGAAACAGCGAGCAATGACGAGTTAGCTGTGGTGTCCTGAACCTGCGATCGCTGGCCATCTCTCGGGACAGGATGTCCCGTTGGATCTAGCTACTCGAGAATCCGGGCAACAAGGTCGTAGTCGTGGGACTCGGTGATTTCGGCGCGGTAGAAGGTACCTGGGACGAGAGTTTCGTGCGGGCCGAAGTCGTTGAGGAACAGCTTGCCGTCAATTTCGGGCGCCTGAAGGAGAGTGCGGCCCTCCCAGAGGAGGTCGGTCTCTTCGGAGGGCCCTTCGACGAGAACGTCGAGCTGCCGGCCGACCCACGCGCGTTTGGCCTTGAGCGAGACCTTCTGCTGAAGGCGCATGAGCTTGCGGCGACGGGCCTCGATGGTGCGTCGGGGCAGCTTGGTTTCGCCGGGCAGGGTAAAGGCGTGGGCGCCCTCTTCGTCGGAGTAGGTAAAGACGCCGAGCCAGTCGATCCTGGCGGCCTGGACGAAGTCGCAGAGGATCTGGAAATCGGCCTCGGTTTCACCGGGAAAGCCCACGATGAAGGAGGTGCGGATGACGATGCCGGGGACGATGCTTCGGGCTTTTTCGATGAGGCGGAGGAAGATTTCGGCGTTGCCGCCGCGCTTCATGGTCTTGAGGACGGACGGGGAAGCGTGCTGGAGCGGCACGTCGAGGTAGGGCGCGATGACGCCGGGGTGCCGGGCCATCGTCTCGAGCAGACGGGTGGTGACCTTGTTCGGGTAGGTGTAGAGGAAGCGGAGCCAGCGGAGGCCTTCCAGTTGGGCGAGGGCGTCGAGGAGCTGGGCGAGTCCGTCCTTGAGGCCGAGATCTTCGCCGTAGCAGGTGGTGTCCTGGCCGATAAGGGTGAGCTCGCGGACTCCCTGGGCGATAAGGTTCTGGGCTTCGGCAAGGATCGAACCGATGCGGCGGGAGCGGAATTTACCGCGGAGCTGGGGGATGATGCAGAAGGAGCAAGGATGGTCGCAGCCCTCGGCAATCTTGATGTAGGCGGAGGCGCGGGGGGTGGTAAGGATACGGGGCGTGGCGTCGGAGTAGAGGTAGTCGGGCAGCGAGGCGGTGGCTCCGTCCCAGGCTTCACGGGAGAAGCGGCCCGCGGCCTCGCGCGCGGCGCCTTCGGGACGAACTCCTTCCACGGCGTAGCCTTGAGCCGCTAAGGTAAACGGAGCCGCAGGTCTCTTCACTGTCCCTTCGGTACGCTCCGCGTGTTCCGAATTCAGGCGAGCCGACACGTCTTCATCGGACCGTCGAGGGGTGTTAGGGCCGGTGTTGCCGGAGGGTTTGTCGGGGTGTGAAACGTGAGCAATGTGCTCGGCTGCGTCCGGAAGGGCGTCTCCGGAATAAGTGGTGCCCGCCTCGGCCAGTGATTGGGCAATACGGAGCTGGGGAGCGACGATGAGATCGGTGAGGGGGCGGGAGTGTTGGTGCACGGAGGAGTGGGCGCGATTAACGAGTTGCTTGGCTTGCGCTTCGTGTTCCACGAGAGAGTGATCGACGGTGTCGAGAGGCTGGACGAGGAGATCGTGCTGGAGGTGGGCATCGATTTGGGGGCCACGCTCAGCGTGCTGGGCGCGCTGGGCAAAGGACGGCGCGCCGAAGGTTTGGGGCAGGATGGGAAAGAGTGGGTCAGCGGCATGCGTCTGCGGCCTGGGGGTAAGACCAGCGGCGGCGAGGATGTGCTCCAACTCACCGGTGCCTACGACGGCGTCGACTTCGGGGATGCTTTTCTGGATTTCGTCGCGATAGCGCTCGACAAGGCAGCCGGCAACGATCAGTTTCTGAGCGCGGCCGCCGTTGGCGACTTTATGCTGGACCATCTCGAGGATAGTGTCGACCGACTCCTGCTTGGCGGAGTCGATAAAGGAGCAGGTATTGACGACAAGGACGTCGGCGTCTTCGGCCGATGGGGTGAGCTCCGCGCCATTGTGGTGGAGAAGGCCCATCATGACCTCGGAATCCACGAGGTTTTTGGGGCAGCCGAGAGAGACAAAGCCTACTTTTGGCTTCGTGGGCGCGGGGAGGACGGCAGGTCGCTCGGCGGTGTTTGCTAGGGTACTCACGGCCTTTCAGTTTAGCAGTTTGGTGTACGCGAGCTCCCCTTTGGAGTGCCGGCACGGGCTAGTGGGACCCTCTCTCCCCGATGCTGGTCGGTTCGGTAAGCGGCGATGGTTTCTGTGCGGCGGAGGGCTGGTAGGGCCGTGTAGGCGGCGAGGCGAGCGCGTGCATGCCGCCTGCGAGCGGTGAGGACTTTGACAGCCTCCGGGTGGCGAACGAGTCGTGCGCTGAGCGGGGTTTTGCCATCCTAGGAAGCTGTGTCTACGACTCCGGCCCAACTTCCCACAGTGGCAGCAGATCCAGAGTTGGCGCAGCATCACTATTTTGCTGACCTGTACTCGTTTGATTGGAAGAAGTTGGATTGGGAGCAGCCCTTGGTAAGTTCGCTGGCAGTTGCGGCGTGCGTGCTGACGGGGGTGCTGGTAGGGCATCCAGCGGCGGGGCTGATCGCGGGTGGCGGAGCGTTCACCGTGGGGTTTGGGGCGAATCAGAGGATTGCAGACTCGCGCATCTGGCCGATGCTGGCGGCAGTCGCGACCATGTGGGTATCGACCATGGTCGGGATGCTGGTGGGGCACCGGGGATTCGCGCTGATTGGGGCGGCGGCGGCTTGGGGTTTTGGATACGCGCTGCTGACGACGCGGGCAAACGGAGTGAGTTGGGTGGGGCAGCAGGCGGCGGTGTTCCTTCTGGTGACGTCCGCGTTTCCGACAAACTTTCGTGGGGCGTTTGACCGGGCTGGGTTGACGGTAGTGGGTGGTCTGCTGCAGGTGCTGGTGACGAGCACTGGGCTGCGGTTGCTGCCGGAGCTGGGAGGTGATTTGCTGGCGGTGCAACGGTCCGTCTATAGCGGTATCACTCACGGGCTAGCGGCGACTCTCTATACGCAGCGGCGAGAGACACTGCTGCGCCTGCGTGCGGTCGCGCTAGCATTGCCTTCCGTGAGTGGGTCGAAGTCGTTCGGCTTTGCCGTGCGGATGGCGATTACTTTGGTGGTGGCATGCGAGATGTACCGGCGGCTGGGGCTGCAGTCGGGATACTGGATTCCGATGACGGCGCTTTTGGTGCAGAAGCCGGCGTTTTTCGAGACGCTGAACCGGGCGCTGATGCGGGTGGGAGGAACGCTGGCCGGGGCAGTGCTGGCTTCGCTGTTTGTGACGCATGTGCAGCCGACGCCGATCTGGCTAGCCCTGCTGGTGGCGGTGTTTGCGGTCTGCTCGTACATGACGCTTTCGGTGAACTATGGGCTGTATTCGCTGTTTCTGACCTCGTACATCGTCTTTCTGCTGTCGCTGAATACTTTGCCGGGGCCGGAGATTGCACGGCGTCGGGCGCTGTGCACGGCGGCGGGTGGTTTTGTCGCGCTCGTGATTCATCTGGACGCGCTGCGGCGGCACCGGGCGGAACCGGCGAAAGCATAAGGGCTCTGGATGCGTCCACGGCAGTACGGACAAGCTCGCGGTCGCCCGATGGTGAGGATCAGAGTGGATTCTCGGAACAAGAGCTCCGCAGCTCGGGTAGCGGGTGACTGGACGGTGCGGGAGGCGCGGGGCGAAATGGGCGCGTGGTAGACTCCCGAGTTGCTGTGACGCGGCGGCCAAATGCTGCATCCCATGCGTTTGGCTCTGTTGTTACGGGAGTCCTGGACGAGGTAGCGGATCATGAGAAACACGCTTGGCGTTCTGCTCGCCGGTGGTGCCGGCGAACGACTCTTCCCTCTGACGCGCGATCGCGCAAAGCCGGCCGTTCCGTTTGCCGGACAGTATCGGATCATCGACATTACGCTGTCGAACTGTATCAACTCGGACCTGCGGCATGTTTATATTTTGACGCAGTACAAGGCTCTGTCGCTGAACCGGCACATCCGCGAGGGATGGGGATCGGTGGTGGCCCAGGAGTTGGGCGAGTTCATTGAGATTCTGCCGCCAATGCAGCGGGTTTCCAAGAACTGGTATACGGGAACCGCCGATGCGGTGTACCAAAACATTTACTCGATCGGTGCCGAAGAGCCGAAGCATGTGCTGATCCTCTCAGGCGACCACATCTACAAGATGAATTACGACCGGATGAAGCAGCAGCACTGCGAATCCGGCGCGGATGTGACGATTGCGACCCTGCCGATTGCCCCGGAGGAGGTGTCGCAGTTCGGGGTGGTGGAGGTGGCACGAAGCGGAGAGGTAACCGGCTTTATCGAGAAGCCGAAGGAGACGAATCTGCGATCACCCTTCAATCCGGACCGGGTGGATGCGTCGATGGGGATTTACCTCTTCAACACGGATGTGCTGCTGCCGGAGCTGATTCGCGACGCGGAGGACACAAACTCGAAGCACGATTTCGGGCACAACATCCTGCCGGGACTGCTGGGGCGGTTCAAGGTGCAGGCGTTCAACTTTGTGGATGAGAACAAGCAGCAGGCGCTCTATTGGCGGGATGTAGGGACGCTCGAGGCCTACTACGAGGCAAATATGGACGTAGCGGGAGTGTCGCCGACGTTCAACTTGTATGACAAGAGCTGGCCGATGCGGACGCGGCCGTACCAGTATCCGCCGCCGAAGTTTGTGTTCGGCGAGCCAGGACGGACGGGAATGGCGATCAACTCGATCATCAGCTCGGGCTGCATTGTGTCGGGCGCTGTGGTGCGAAACTCCGTTCTGTCGCACGACGTGCGGGTCAACTCGTACGCGGATGTCGACTCGTCTGTGATCTTTTCGCACGTGAATGTCGGCCGGCACTGCCGGATTCGACACGCGATTATTGACCGGGATGTGCACATTCCGGACGGGACGGTCATCGGGTATGACCCGAATGAGGACAAGAAGAATTATTTTGTATCTTCGAGCGGTCTGACTGTTGTGACGCGGGATTACTCGGTGTACGAGAATCCGGTTTCGCCGGAATTTATGCAGAACACGTTCTGAGGATGTTCGCAGACGGACAGTCGTCTTACGACGATGCCCTAAAGGACTAGCGGACGCTACTTATGACCGAAGCGGTAGACGACACCGCCCGAGACGGAAACGAACTCGCGAAGTTCGGTGCCGAAATGTTCAAGGATGAGATCGGGCTGGACGCGGACGGCGATGTTACGGGAGTAGTTGAAGTCAATGCTGCCGCCGAGGGCGTAGAAGGGCTTGGTGCGGTTCGAGTAGAGGCCAAGGTCAGCGGTCGTGTAGGAGGTTCCGCCAGGGTAGTCGCGGATAGCCTCGTCAAAGACCCCGTGCGAAACGCCGGCGAGGGCATGGTAGTCGATGGCGGCGTAGCGGCCTTTCGGGCCGCGGGCCTGAACACCCGCCATTCCGATATTTTGTGTCACGAGGACGCGATGGAAACCGTGGACCGGAAGGACGGGGGTGGTTCCGGCCTCGATGCGGTAGTCTGCGGCGATGCCGAGGCGGTCAAAGAGCCACCATGTACCCATGCCTTCGCCACCCCCGAGGTTCATACGCTTAGGGAGGTTCTGCCCTGCCTGGAAGTTCATGAAGCTGAGGCCGCCGTACACTTCAAAGTTGTTCTCGTAGTCGGCGAGCGGCTTGGGGGCGAGTTTGCCATTCTGTGCAAGAGCGCTGGTGGCGCCGCTGAGAAAAAGGGCTACGCTGAAGGCAAACGCGGTGAGGAGATGGTGGGGGCGCTTTGCGGTACGCTGGTTCGGTACAAAGATCGAGGTCGGTCCAAAGATCGTGATCAAGTGTGGGTTCTCTTTCCTCTGGCCTCGTGCAGCGGCACAAGGCGGTGGAGCTCTTCTCAAAGATATAACGATCCCTACCGTTTGGGTCGTCGGCGGCCCCTGAGCTGGGTTCGGCCGGAATCGTCGCGGATGCATCTGCTTGGGTGGCGGGCGCGTATGTTTTGGTAGAGAGCGCTGTGCGACAATAGAAAGGCCGCCCGGGGCGAGAGCCCGAAGGCTGCAGGAGACATTATGGGCGAACTGTTTACACCCACACATCTGATTGTGATCGCGGTTGCGGCCATTGTGCTGTTCGGGGGCAAAAAGCTGCCGGAGCTCGGCAAGGGCCTTGGCGAGGGTTTACGCGGGTTCAAGGACGGGATGAAGGGCGTAACGGACGACGGCAATAAGCCGGGAGAGACGGCGCACACGGTGCCGCAAAACTCGACCACAGTGATCTCGCCGCAGGAGACAACGACCACTCGCACCGGAGAGACGGTCAGCAAGTAGATCTCACGTCGGTTACGGCTCCGTCCGCGGCTCGGCTCTTTTGCCAGACGGGCGGCTCGATCCGGGAATTTCGGACAGCGGACATCATCCAGGCTCGATGGACCGTCTGACACGCAATGAAGCTGAAATCGCCTTTCTTGATCGAGCCGCACACGCGCGTTCACCTTTCGAAGCACAACTCAGACGAATCTGGCGGTTACAAGGACGCCGCCGAGGTTGCGCCTGTGATTGCGAAGCATCGCGATCGCATGGAGGCCCTGCAGGAGATTCTGTACGCGGGAGAGCAGAAGGCGCTGCTGATCGTGCTGCAGGGCATGGATACGGCGGGCAAGGACGGGACGATCCGGCAGATCTTCTCGGGGATCAACCCGCAAGGGTGCAATGTTGCCAGCTTCAAAGTGCCGACGTCGCTTGAGGCGCGTCATGATTTCTTGTGGCGATGTCACCAGCAGGTTCCGCCTCGCGGGATGATTGGTATCTTCAACCGCTCGCACTATGAAGATGTACTCTCGCCGCGAGTGCACAAGCTCATCGACAAGAAGACAACCGAGCTCCATCTGGAGGAGATTGTTGGCTGGGAGAAGATGCTCTCAAACAATGGTGTGACGATTTTGAAGTTCTTTCTCCATATCTCGGAGGAAGAGCAGCGGAAGCGACTGCAGGCACGGCTCGATACGCCGGACAAGCACTGGAAACTGTCGGAGGCGGACTTCAAAGAGCGCGCTTTCTGGGATGAGTACCAGAAGGCGTATGAGGAAATTTTGTCGTCGACCAGTACGAAGTCTGCGCCGTGGTTCGTGGTTCCGTCGGACAAGAAGTGGTTCCGGAACGTGGCGATCTCGGAGATTCTCGTCAACGCACTCGTGAACATGAAATTGCGGTATCCAAAGGCGACGTTCGATGCCGCTGCGGTGCCGCTGGACGGCTTCAAGATCAGTGGATCAGCGAAGCGAAAGAAGGAAAAGGCGGCGAAGCCGGGGACAAAGGCGGGATCGCCGATCACCTGAGCGAGATCATGACACAGCAGAACAAAAGCCGCTCGCTGACAAACAAGAAGTCGTGACATGCACCTTTTGCGGTTAGGTCAGAGGGTAATCATGACGACGGCGGAGGCTCCGACCAGCATGCCAAAGGCCTGGCGGAGGGTGGGCCGCTCCTTGAGCAGGGCGCCGGCAAGCAGGATGGTTGAGGCGGGGTAGAGCGAGGCGAGGACGGCGGCGATATCGAGGCGGCCGGCCCGGGTAGCGGCAATGAAAAGCACATTTCCGGAGGTGTCTCCGGCTGCGACCAGAATGGCCCAGAGAACGGCGGGACGGGATAGGCGTGCGGTGCCGGCCCATGCGGCTCGCGTGCTGGTGATCGCGAGCAGAAGGGCTCCGCAGGTGGCAAGGCTGCCTGTGCGGGCGAGCGCCATGGGCCAGAAGACGCCGGCGGGTCCGGCGAACTTAAGACAAACGAAGTACAAGCCGAAGCCGGCCCCGGCAGCGATGGCGAGGAAAGTGGTGCCACGAGCCGACACCGCTGCTTCTCCGGCGGACGCTGCGGCGATCAGCCAGATAGCAATGCCGGCCGCTGCGAATCCGGCCAGGCGGAGCAGGCCGGGGGAGCCTTCCAGGTAGCTGGAGAGGGTTGCGGGAATGGCCGCGGCGAGCAGGCCGCTGACGGCGGCGGAGGCGCCCATAGATCCGCGAGACAGGGCGATGTAGAAGGCCGCGAGGGAAAGCCCCCCGGCAATGCCGGCAGCGATGCTCCAGAACAGGGGAGCTGCTTGGGGAGGGGTGTCGCCGCGCAGGCCAAGGATCAATAACAGGACGGCGAGGCTGATTGCGTGACTGAGAACGATGATGCGGAGCGCGGCACGGACAGTGCCGCCGGCGCGCTTGACGCCCATGCCGCCGGCGAAGTCCCCGATGCCCCAGAGAACGGCAGCGGCGAGGGCCAAGGCGGCGTTGGTTGGAAGCCAGCTTATTGGTTTCGCTCCGTGCGGTCTGCGGGCGCTGCGGTCTGCCGCATGGCGGCCGGGGTCATTGCGCGACGGGTACCGTCGAGCGGGTGGGCGCGACGGTCTGGGCTGCGGGATAGTAGCCCGGCTTCGCGATCACGGTCAGGCCGGTACGGAGGACGCGAATGTCGATGGGACGATACTTGCCATCGATAAACGGCTCATGTGAGTAGTAGCCGACGGTGTACATGGTGCGGACCTGCTCCGTGATACGGCTGAAGCTGGTCTCGATGCCCTTGGTTCGGAGTTCAGGGTCGACCTGGCCGCCGGTGGCCGCGGCATACTGGGGCAGGATGTTGTCGCGCATTTCAAACGGGATGTGGACGCGATCGACGAAACCCAGGCCGGGGACGCTGGGAATGCTGTGTACAAGCGTGGCAAAGACGGCAATGTTGTGGGCCTGGCAGAATTCGACGACCTCTTTATACTTGACTGCGCTGCCGGACTCCTTGCCGTCCGAGATGACGTAAACGATACGGCGACGGCCCCGGGCGGACTTGGCGGTAGCCTTTGCCGCTTCGAAGATGGCGTCGTTGAGGGTGTGGGACTCTTTCGGAACATTGGTGGTGGTGCTCATGGTCCGGCCATGGGAAGCGTTTGTATTTGGGTCGATGTAGGAGTTGGCGCCTCCGTTGGTGAGGATGTTCTGCTCGAGTCCCTCGCCGGGGGCGTAGTACATGGCTTCGCGGCCTGTACCCTTTGAGCGCTCGAGCACGGCGGCTAAGCGCGCGCTTTGGGCAGCGGTGAAGTCGGTCTGGAGCTTGGGACCGTTGTTGTAGGTGAAGACGGCGACCTCATCGTAGGGAGTAAAGGCTCCCTGCAGCGCGGCAAGCGAATTATTGATCTTGGCCATCGTGTCCGGCGTAACGCTCTGGTCAATGACAAGGGCCACCGAAAGAGGGAACGGGTCAACGGTAAAGAGCGTCATGTGCTGGCGGACGTTGTTTTCGTAGATACGGACATCGCGCCAGGTCAGTCCGGGAACGAGCTGATTCTTTTTATCCTTGACGGTGAAGGGAACCTCGACGAAGTTGACGTTGATCGTGGGCAGCGTAAAGGCCTGGGCTCCCTGACCGGGCGCGGGGAGGTCTGGGGCAGTCCCATCGTCCGGGTGGGTCTCGGGCGGCGGGGTCGCGGCGAGGGAGCTGGTTGGGGCGTTCTGGTCAGGCGCCGTTCCCGTCGTCGGGGTTTCGGTTGAGGGCGTAACGGCGGGCACGCCCTCGCCGGGAGTGACCTGGTTCACGGGGAGCGTGGTTTGCGGCTTAGGAGCGTCCGGGATGGGCTGCTGCGGGGCCGGGGTCTGCCCCTGCTCGGCTTCGGGCCGGACCTCGGAGCGAGTAGCAGATGCCGTGCAGAAGAGGATCACCGACAGTGCACTGGTCACAACACGTTGCCTTACCAAACCGGAACCCTCCGACTTCCGCGGGCGCTGGCGAGCTTTTGAAGAAGCGCACCTCGATCGACACCGGAAGACACTACGTCGTTGAGCTTATCAGCCGGGGCAAGCTCTTGGCTCGGGGGCTTGGCTCTGGGGGTTGGACGCCGTGATGGTAGGTGGCGTTGCGCTTCGTTTCCCGGCGGTCGGCGGTTCCGCTGGCGGAGGGAAGAGATGGGCGCTGACCCTGGCGAGTCGCCAGCGTCTAATCCGGTATGCGTTTCCGATTTGCTGCCGCTGCCGCGTGTGTCTTTCTTGTGCCTGCCCTGAGCCTGCCGCCGATGCTGGGCCAGGAGGCTCCGACCCCGGGGGGCCCTCCGCCGGCAAGTGATGCCGCGGGGCAGCCGGTCGATATCGGCGACACACAGACGCTGAAGGTGACGGTAAACCTGGTGAACGTGCTGTTTTCCGTCCGGGACAAGAATGGCTACGTGACCAGCCTGCACAAGGACGACTGCGAAATCGACGAAGACAAGCAGGCGCAGAAGATCAAGAACTTCACCCAGGAAAAGAACCTGCCTCTCACGATTGGGATCCTGCTTGATACGTCGGGATCGCAGAAGAACGTGCTGCCGCTCGAGCAGGAGTCCGGAGCGGAATTTTTGAAGACGGTGCTGACGCCGAAGGACGAGGCGTTCCTGATCTCGTTCGACATCAACGTTGACCTCTTGGCGGATTACACGAACTCGCCGCGCGAGATTAAGCGGGCGATCGATAAGGCGACCATCAACACGGGCGCGGGGACGGGGTCGGTGACGGGCAATGGAACGCCGCGAGGCACGCTGCTTTACGACGCGGTGTATCTCGCGGCGCACGACAAGTTGCGCCAGGAGGCTGGGCGCAAGGTGCTGATCATGCTGACGGATGGCGGCGACCAGGGATCGCAGGAGACACTGAAGACGGCGACCGAGGCGGCGCAGAAGGCCAACGCGCTGATCTATGTGATTTTGATCGCGGACCGGGGGTTCTATGGAGGGTTCCAGATGGGGTACTCGGGGGACCGCGACATGGAGAAGCTGGCCACGGACACGGGCGGGCGTGTGATCAACGTGGGCAACAATGGCCGGCGGCTGGAGGAAGCGTTCAACCAGATTCAGGACGAGCTGCGGACGCAGTACCTGGCCAGCTACACGCCAACCAACCTGAAACTGGATGGGACGTTTCGGAAGCTGGACATCAACTGCGGCAAGGGATATAAGGTGCAGACGCGCAAGGGGTACTATGCGCTGGCAGATAACGCCGGAAACGATTGAGGCGAGGCTCCCGCCGAGGATCTACGGATAGGAGAGCTGTGTTCCCGTACATGCGGGCCGATCCTGGGATTTGATCGACGTGCGGCACGCGATCAGCTGGCGTGGATGTACGTGGTATAGGTTCGGCTGCCGATGGCGGTCCAAGGAACGAAGCGGCGGAGGCCGGCGTCGGTTTGGACGGTCCACTCGGCGGGAGCGGTCTGCTGGGCTTTGAGCAGGGCGTCCGCCGGAATCGCGAGGGCGCCGGACTCCCAGGGCTGGCGGAGGGCGAAGAGAACCTGCGGACCGCGGAGCAGGGCGACCGTGTCAAGATGCATCGGGCCACCGTTGCTCGGAAGCGCTTCGAGACGAAGATCCAGTGGCAGCGTGAGATCGATGGTGTCGCCCGTGCGCCAGGTGCGGTTCAGGGTCGTGAAGCCCTGCAGAGTGGCGACGGGAGTGGCGACGCCGTTGACGCCAAGCGTAGCGGCCGTGCCGGCCCAGCCGGGGATCCGGAGATGAAGGGCGAGCGAGGTGGGGCGGGAAACGGCCACGATGCGCATCTGGATATGACCGTCCTGCGGGTAGCGGGTGATCTGTTCAAGCTGGAGGCTGTCGGGGCCTTCCGTCCAGCTGAGCGATGAGGAGTGGTACAGATTGACCCAGATGGAGCCCGGCCCGTGGAGGTAGGTGTTGATGCCGTAGTCGGCGGCGAGCTGGGGAAGAGTGCCGGAGCAGCAGGGCCAGCGATGGTCGCTATAGACGCGTTGGGCGAGGATGGAGTAGTCGGCATAGTAGAAGGCGCGGCCGTCGGGCTGGAGTGGCAGCGGTCCAAGAGCGGCGTTATGCAGGATCCGCTCCATGCTGTCGCCGTAGCGGCCATCGCGGGTGGCGCGCAGCAGATACCGGGTGAGCTTCATGTGGGCATAGCTGCCGCAGGGGACCTCGAAGGTATTGTGGGTGTGGGTAAGGCTGGCGGCGAGTTGGTCATAGCCGGGCTTGCGAAAGAGCTCATCGGGACCCCATCCGCCGGTGACGAAGCTCTGGGCCTCGATCATGCGAAAGGCGTTGAGGACGGCCTGGAGGTGCATGGCGCTGCGGTCGACGAAGTAGGCCTGCATGGCGGAGCACTGGGCGTTGACGTAGGAGTAAGCGTGCTTGTCGGAGAGCACGTTCTGATTCTGCGCAAGTGGGGCGAAGAGGGTTTCGTCTTCGAGGTAGGCCTGCGCCAAGCGATGGTATCGAGGGCCGGCTCCGGCGGTGCTGGCGCGGTAGAGGTTCTCGGGAAGGGTGAAGCTTTCATCCCACATCCAGGACTGATCCTTGCCGAGCAGCCACTGGGTTTCGCGCGGGACGGCATGCCGGGGCAGCGAGGGGGCGGCCGCGTCGGTGACTCGGTTGAGCGTCTCCCACGCCGCGGTGTCGCCGGCGAACTGCTGCGCGTCGACGAGCCCGCAGACCAGCTTGTCATAGGTGTAGGCGGGAAAGCGGGTCTGGGCGAAGTAGGCCGGGGAGATCTCCTGGCGGAGCAGGCTGTGGAGGTGCTGGACGCGATCGGCGAGGGCCCGATTGCCGGCGGAGCCGCCGGCTCTGGAGCTGGCGTAGAGGCGCGCAAGGGCAGAGGTCCACTGGCCGAAGGTGGAAGCGGGGGCGAAGCCGGCGTCGTCGTGATGGAAGTCGTAGTCGGGCTTCCAAGCGTACCAGCCGCCGAGGCTAGCGCCGGGGGCAGGGCGTCCGGCCATGGCACGGAAGGGCTTGAGCAGGCTGTCTTCATTCAGGCCGAGAAGGACGGCGGTGACCTGCGCTCGTTGCGCGGAGGCGAGCGTCTCGGTGACATCGATTTGGTCGTAGCCGAACTCCTGGAGGGGTTGGGGCGCGGTCTCGGCTCCCGAAGCGAGGCCTGGCGAGACGGTGGTCGCGGCGATGGCGGCAATGACTTCCAGAATCTGTCTTCGGGTCAGCTGCATGCGTTTGTGTCACGTTGGCGCGAACGGGTGCGCCGACCGGATTCAGCGTACGCCCGCACCGGGGGCTCGGTCCATCGCTCTGCGCTGCTGTCCGTGGAAAGCAGAAGACAATCCTGATTGCTGGGCTGCTTCTCTCCGTCCATGGGTGGCTGGGCATGTGAACTGGGCTAACCTGCATGGCCCGCTGAACTCCGACGCGAACCCGGTCGAAGTGACGCCATGACGCTACGTTTCGTTTCCTTTTTAGGCGCCGACGGGTTCAGCGACCTTCACGTTGACGGGGGTGAGCCAGTTGTAACGGTCGGGTTTAGTGCCGTGAACAATGCCGAAGAACTCGTCGTGGAGGGCGCGGGTGACGGGGCCCATGCTTCCGTCCTTGCCGACAAGAATGCGATCGACTGAGCGGAGATGCGTGACCTCGGCGGCGGTTCCGGTAAAGAACGCTTCATCGCAGATGTAAAGCATCTCGCGGGGGAGTGCCTGCTCGACGACAGGGATACCGAGCTGCTGGGCGAGGGCAATGACCGAGTTGCGCGTGATGCCGTTGAGGACGGAGTTGGCGAGCGGCGTGGTGTAGAGAACGCCACCTCGAACGAGGAAAAGGTTTTCGCCGGAGCCCTCGGAGAGGTATCCGTTGGTGTCCAGGCCGATGCCCTCGGCATAGCCGTTGATCTCGGCTTCCATGCGGATGAGCTGAGAGTTCATGTAGTTGGCGCCGGCCTTGGCGAGGGTGGGCATGGTGTTCGGCGCGAGGCGGTTCCAGGTGGAGACGCAGACGTCGGCGCCCTCATTGCCCGGGACGTACTTGCCCCAGGGATAGTTCGCGATAAAGACCTCCACGGGGCTCTTGAGCGGGTTGACCCCGATCTCGCCGTAGCCGCGAAAGGCGAAAGGGCGGATATAGCAGGGGGCAACGCCGTTGGCCTCGACAAGGTCGACAACGGCCTGCGAGAGCTGATCCACGGTGTAGGCTAGCGGCATGCGGTAGATTTTGGCCGAGTCGGCAAAGCGGGCCATGTGCTCGGGCAGGCGGAAGATGCCGGCCTTGGACGCGTCGCGGCTGTGATCGGCAGTTTGGGCGTAACAGCGGATGCCTTCGAAGATAGACGAACCGTAGTGCACGACGTGGCTCATCACATGGATTTGGGCTGTCTCCCATGGGATGAGGTCGCCGTTGTGCCAGATGTGG
>CALMVL010000186.1 GCA_937873265.1 uncultured Granulicella sp. | reverse complement strand
ACCCGCGTACTGCACTCTCGCAGCTTCGCGGCGGCATGATCGCCGGGCTCGGCGGTGCGCTCACCGAAGAAGGCTATTTTGACCCGAACAACGGCCGCGCCGTGGTGCGCAATCTCGCGGATTACCACATCCCGAGTTGCGCCGATGTACCGGACATCACGGTCGAGACGCTCGACATTCCCGATCCGCACATGGGTGACCTTGGGGCACGTGGTCTCGGGGAGATTGGAACCAACAACGTACCCGCCGCAATCGGCAACGCCGTGTTCAATGCGACCGGTAAGCGTTTGCGGAGCCTTCCGCTTACCCCCGACCGCGTGATGGAGGCGCTGCGATGAATCCTTTTCGCTATCAGCATGCGACCGACGTAAGCGATGCCGTTGCAATCGCAGGGCGCCTGGCAGATGCGCAATTTATTGCGGGTGGCACCAGCCAAGTTGACCTGCTGAAAGAGGGCGTGCAGCGGCCCGCTGTATTGGTAGACATATTCCGCATAGGCCTAAGCGAAATCACGGGGTTGCAGGGCGGCGGTTTGAGCATCGGCGCGAACGTTCGCAACTCCGTTGCTTCCGATCATTTGTTGATTCGCGAGCGCTACACCGCCATCGCTGAGGCCTTGCACGCGGGCGCATCGCAGCAGATCCGCAACATGGCTTCCATGGCCGGCAATCTTCTGCAGCGCACGCGCTGTCCCTATTTGCGCGATCCCGCCCAGCGGTGCAACAAGCGCGACCCAGGAACGGGCTGCGCCGCAGTGGAAGGGTTCAACCGTATGCACGCGATCTTCGGCCAGACCGATGAGGGTGCTCAATCTCCGCGCACCTGCATCGCCGTCCATCCGTCGGACATGGCGGTGGCGATGGCCGCGCACGAGGCGGTCCTCGTCATCTATAGCAGGCTCGGAGAGCGCCGCATTGCGTTCGAGGACTTGCATCGCCTGCCTGAACACGATCCGCCACGCGACACCAATCTAGCCTGCGATGACCTGATTGTCGCAATCGAGCTCCCTGCGTTTCGCGGCAAGTCGCATTACCTCAAGGTGCGCGACCGCGCCTCCTACGCCTATGCGCTCGTGTCCTGCGCAACCGCAGTCGAGATGGACGGCGACCGCATTGCGAGCGCACGCATTGCGTTGGGCAGCGTTGCGCACAAACCGTGGCGGCTGTTTGCCGCAGAGGCTATGCTGCAAGGCGAGCGGCCGAGCGAGGAGCTGTTTCGCCGCGCCGCCGAGGTTGGGCTAGAAGGTGCGCGCACCTACTCCATGAATGGCTACAAACCCGACATGGCCCGTGTGCTGGTCGCACGCGGACTCTCTGAGATGACGGGGCTCACACCCCTGCAAGGCACCGCAGGCACCGCCTTCGCCGCCAGTGTCGGCGGTATCGCTGGCGTGATTGGAGGGTCATGATTCTCCGCAGAGTTAGAAGCCTAATGCCGCAGGCGCAACGTGGACTGCTGCTGCTATTCGCCGTGATTGCAACCGCCAGCGTGTTCGCTTCGTGCGTGTATGCCGAACCAGCGCCGCTAGAAATGCGACTCTACGCCATCGACTGCGGCCGCCTCGACTATCCCAACATGGATGGTTTCTCTGACACAGACGACTACGCGGGGCAAACGGGTTCACTCGTTGTGCCTTGTTTTCTGGTGCGGCATGGCAGTGAGTGGCTGCTATGGGACACCGGTGTAGGCGACCGTATCGCCGCACTGCCTAACGGAGAGGTGAAGCAGGAGGCACGCTTTTCGCTCCGGCGAACGCTGGCGTCGCAACTGACATCGATTGGCTTGGTTCCCGACTCTATCAGGTATGTCGCGCTTTCCCACCTTCACTCCGACCACGGCGGAAACATCGGTCTGTTCCCGCATGCAGTGTTCCTAATCGGAGCGGCCGAGCTTCCCTGGGCGCGAAGTCTTCCAACACCAGAAGGTGTAGAAGCTCCGCTGATCGCACCCCTCGACCACGCCAAAATGGAATCCTTCGACAAAGACCGCGATGTGTTCGGGGACGGGACAGTTCGCATCCTCAAAGCGCCGGGTCACACGCCGGGGCACTGCATGTTGCTCCTCAAACTTCCGAAGACCGGCCCCATCCTCATCACGGGCGATCTCTTTCACCAACGGCGAAGCCTTAAGGGACATTTAGTGCCGAGAGTCAACACCAACCGTGCAGACACGCTGGCGTCGATAAACCGCTTCGAGGGTCTCGTGAACGCGACGGGCGCGCGCGTGATCATTCCCCATGAACGCCAGGACTTCGACTCGCTACCGGCGTTCCCCGGCTTTCTGGAGTAAGACCGCGTGCCGCAATCTTCCAACCAGAATTTCAACGGACCCGCGCAGCTTCCGTCCGTAGACGCGAGTGCCGCGCACCGGAACCGGGCCGTAGTCCGCGATGCGTTCGACGCGTGGGCCGAAGGGCGCGGCAGCGTGTTCCATCTGCCTACCGACGACGCGGTCTGGATAATCTCGGGCTCCACAGCGGGAGCAGGCGAGTGGCACGGACGGCAAGCTTATATTGACGCGGCCGTCACACCCTTGTTCAACCAACTCGCGGTGCCCACTCATCCGGAGCTTAGTGGCCTCAGGGCCTATGACGACCAGATGATCATCCGCTGGCGGCAGAACACGCCGCTCAAGGCCGGCGGGTCGTACCGCAATGAGTATGCCTGGTTCTTCACGATGCACGACGAAAAGATAATAGCGGTCACCGCGTTTCTCGACCTTCCCGCCTATGCGGCTGCCGTCGGAGGTGAATCGTGAGCTTTACGGAATTCGCACTGAAACTGTTCCACCTCGGTGAGGGGCCGCCCGACCAGTCGAGTCGCTTTGCCGCTATCGGACGCGATCTCCCGCGTGTCGATGGGCGCACTAAAGTGATAGGTACGGCCACCTACGCCGCCGAGTGGCCGGTCGAAAACGTCGTGCACGGAGCGGTCGTCGACACCGCGATTCGAGGTGCTGAACATTCCAGACCCGCACATGAGCGAACTTGGCGCACATGGAGTTGGCGAGATGGGGAACGATCGGCGTTCCTCCCGCCATCGGCAACGCTGTCATCAATGCAACGGGCCATCGGCTCCGCTCGCTTCCTTACACTCCCGATAAACTCTCGAGGCCTACCGTCATGGATGAATCACAAACCCTCATACTCAAGGTGAACGGTCAGGAACACAAATTGCGACCCGACCCACGCACGACCGTACTCGATGCACTACGCGAGCAGATCGGGCTAACCGGAACCAAGAAGGGCTGCGACCACGGCCAGTGTGGCGCCTGCACGGTACATCTGGAGGGTGAACGGGTGCTGTCGTGCCTGCTTCTTGTGGAAGGGCTTGCCGGACGCGAGATAACGACCATCGAGGGGATTGCCGACCCTGCTGGAGAATTACATCCCATGCAGCAGGCCTTCATTGACCACGATGCGTTTCAGTGCGGATACTGCACGCCCGGCCAGATCATGTCAGCCATCGCGTGTATCAAGGAAGGACACGCCGGATCGCGCATGGAAATTCAAGAGTTCATGAGCGGAAACCTGTGTCGCTGCGCAGCCTATCCCAATATCATTGTCGCCATAGAGGATGTGCGCAGCGCAATTCAAAACCGGTAGAACTAATCACCTCGCCCAAGAGCGAGCGGCCGGATTTACTAATGCGGCGCTTACAAGTGGAGCTTAGATAACTCGCAGTGTTACGGCGCACCATAAAATCTGTCTTCTGAGATTGCGCTTTTCGCTTACAACATGCGGCTGTGGAATTTCGCGCCCGGCAGTGGCGACGATCCCTTCGCGCGCTGTGCTCCGGTCCTCCCTTGATCAGTCCAGCCCAGGCGCAATCTCATCGTCCTCTCGTAGCTTGCCCCGGTTCACTCGGAGCTCTTCATGCTTTTCAGCGCGTACTGAAACGAGACCGGGTTTGCAGATCTCGAACTTATTCACCGCACGACGGAGCAAAAAGGCTTAGTGTCGTTTCTCTGGAGTCAGCAACCTGTAGCACTTCTCCACAGATGAAACGATATGCCATTTCTTATGGAAGACGCGCGATTCTTTATTGGACGCCTGATGACGTCTTCTGCTTCACTGGTCCTCACATGAGGCGCGTAAGACCTTGCTCATGGAAGCCACGTCACTCGGAGAGTAGTCCAGATGATGCAGCCC
>CALMVL010000185.1:16234-17489 GCA_937873265.1 uncultured Granulicella sp. | reverse complement strand
GTCGAGGAGCGTGGGTGGGGGCTCGCCGGGGAGCCGGCCGGAGAAGTGGCGGGAGTAGTTCTCGATCCCGTGGCAGTAGCCGACGGACTTGATCATTTCGAGGTCGAAGCGGGTGCGCTGGTGGATGCGCTGGGACTCGACGAGGCGGCCTTCTTTTTCGAGCTGGGCTTCCCACTCGAAGAGCTCGGCGAGGATGGAGTCGGAGGCGGTTTTTTTGCGTTCGGGTTGGACGACGTAGTGGGATTTGGGGTAGATGGGGAGGCGAGCGTAGCGCTGCTTGACGGTGCCGAAGAGGGGGTCGATCTGGGAGAGCGAGTCGATTTCGTCGCCGAAGAGCTCGATGCGGAAGGCGGACTCGTCGTAGGTGGGGTAGACCTCGATGATGTCGCCGCGGACGCGAAAGGTGCCGCGGCGGAAGTCGACGTCGTTACGCTCGTAGAGGATTTCGACGAGGCGTCGGGTGATGTCTTCGCGGCGGATGCGCTGGCCTTTTTCGAGCAGAAGGAGCATGCCGTAGTAGGCTTCCGGGCTGCCGAGGCCGTAGATGCAGGAGACGGAGGAGACGATGATGGCGTCGCGGCGCTCGAAGAGGGAGCGGGTGGCGGAGAGGCGGAGTTTGTCGAGCTCCTCGTTGATGGTGGCTTCTTTTTCGATGAAGAGGTCGCCGGAGGGGATGTAGGCTTCGGGCTGGTAGTAGTCGTAGTAGGAGACGAAGTACTCGACGGCGTTGTTGGGGAAGAAGGATTTGAACTCGTGGTAGAGCTGGGCGGCGAGGGTTTTGTTGTGGGCGAGGATGAGCGCGGGGCGCTTGGATTCGGCGATGATGGACGCCATGGTGAAGGTCTTTCCGGAGCCGGTAACGCCGAGCAGGACCTGATCCTTTTCGCCGGAGTTGAGGCCGGAGACGAGTTCGGCGATGGCGCGCGGCTGGTCGCCCTGGGGGGTGTAGGTCGTGGCGAGCTGGAAGTCCATCCTTATAGGATAAAGCGGGTTTGGGGTGGCAGGGGTAGGGCGGAGTGCATCAGAGGCTAGGTAAACGGAGGTATTGCGGCGATGGCTGAGGGGACGCGGTTGTGGCTGATTCGGCATGGCGAGACGGCGTGGAGTTTGAGTGGGGCGCATACGAGCCGGACGGATATTCCGCTGACGGATCATGGGCGGGAGCGGGCGAGGGACCTGCGGGAGTTTCTGCGCGGCGAGCAGTTTGCGGCGGTATACACCAGCCCGATGCAGCGAGCACGGGAGACATGCGAGA
>CALMVL010000185.1:0-16064 GCA_937873265.1 uncultured Granulicella sp. | reverse complement strand
GGCTGAGCGGAGGGGCGGAGGTGGACGAGAACCTCCGGGAGTGGGATTACGGGGCGTATGAGGGGAAGACGACGAAGGAGATTCGGCTGGAGCATCCGGGGTGGAGTGTGTGGAAGGATCCGATTGTTGGGGGAGAGACGGTGGCGCATGTAGGGCAGCGCGCGGATGCGGTGATTGGACGAGCGCTGGAGGCGGGGGAGACGACGGACAAGGCGCAGGTGGCGCTGTTTGCGCATGCGCATATTTTGCGGATTCTGGCGGCTCGATGGGTCGGACTGGCGGCGGATGGTGGGCGGCTGCTGGCGCTGGGAACGGGGAGCGTCAGCGTCCTGGGGTGGGAGCGGGAGACGCGGGTGATCGAGCACTGGAACCGCAGTCCGAGTCAGAACGAGATCCCGGCTGCCAATTAGCCCCGTATGGCTGCCGTTTCGTGAACAGCAAAAGCGGATCACGGTGACACCTGGTGTTCACGGTGATCCGCGGCGTTCGCCCTCTTGGTCGGATGGAACAGCCGGTTAGTGTATCTCGATGTCCCCTGATCCGGTTTGTGCCTTTAGCAGAGGACCGCCGCCGTTGACCTTGCCACTAACGTGGTGACGTTCCGTATCGCCGGTTAAGGACACCGGTGGACCAACTCGGACGTTGCCAGAGCCGGTGAAGGCGTCAAGCTCGAAGTGGGCTTGTGAACCAAGATTGAGACGAATGGAGCCGGAGCCAGTGTCGATCTTCCAATCGGAGGTGACACTTCCGAAGATCTCCACGTCCCCAGAGCCCGTACCTGCTCGGAGTCCGCCAGAGATGTCGTGAAGTCGAATGGAACCCGAGCCGGTTTGTGCGCGCACATCACCTCGTGCCGTTTCAAAGAGCTCCAGGTCGCCGGATCCGCTTCCGAGCGTTGCCGGGCCGTGAACGCCGCGGGCACGGACTGCCCCGGAACCGCTTTGCGCCTTGAGTGTCGACCCTACATTCTGGATTTCAAGATCTCCGGAGCCGCTCACGAGATCAAGCGCGGAGTCACGCGGAGCCGTGATCTCATAGTCGATTGTTATATTTCGATAGAGATCGGAACTGTGGCGCTCCCCGACGATGATGTCATTGCCTTCTTGGCGGATGGGCGGATCACGGATTATCTGTTCAAAGTCTGCACTTGCACCGCCGCCGCCAAACCAGCCGTTGCCGCTGTGGAGATGTGCGGAGACATGAACCTGGTTATCGGACCCAGGGCTGAGATGGATGTAGCCGGATGCTGTTGACACGGAGATGGACGGAGCACTGCCGGTGGATAGCGTGCGATCGAAAGTTCTGTCGGTAGCGGATGCGGCGCGGATGCCGAACGATAGAACGAGAGAGGCCAGAAGACACGGGACTTTGGCGTTCATGATTGGTCTCCTGAATGTAGATCAGAGCGTGTATTTGTCCGGATTCATTGTCGAGCTGACTACTGCTGGAGCACGACGGTGTCGCCCCGCTTGAGCCCGGAAAGCACTTCTGTCCGCGTGCCGTTCGAGATACCCGCTTTTACGGATACGATTCTGCGCCCCTTCTTCTGTGATATGTCGGGTACCTCGACCGAGGCGTTTCGGTCCTTGTCGTAAATCACCGCCTGCTCGGGGACGGTAAGAACATTCTTATGTTCCTCCAGTAGGATCTCAGCGTTCGCAGTCATGTTCGCCTTAAGTTCCCCTCCCGGGTTGTCGATCGAGACGCGTACTTCGAAGGTCGTGACGTTGTCCTTCTCCACACCAAGCGGAGCAATTTTGGTCACTTTGCCTTGAAATGTCCGGTCTTTGAACGATTCTACCTTGATACGCGCTGGCTGCCCGAGGTAGACCTTTCCGATGTCGGCCTCATCGACTTTTCCTTGGACATAGACCTGATTCGTATCTCCGATCGTCATCACAAGCGTGGCCGTGCTTCCGAGCACTAAGATCGACGACACAGCGTCGCCCATCTCCACGTCTCGGGAAAGAATGACTCCGTCCATCGGCGAGGTAATCGCAGTGTAGGAGAGCTGCTCTTCCAGTTGCTTCAGGGATGCTTGCGCCTGAGTAACCTGCGCTTGCGCCTGATGCAACTTGGCCTCGTCAACTCCTATTTGCGCGACCGCACGATCGCGAATATTTGCTGCTGCGAGGTACTTTTGTTGCGCGTCGTCCAGTGCCTGCTTGCTTACCACTCCCGCAGTCGACATCTCCTGTGCTCGATCGAAGGTGTGTTTATACATGGGCAGATCCGGTGCTTCAGCATTCACGCGGTCGTACTGGATGGCTGCGGACGCAGCTCGTTCGTTGGACTCGGCCGCCGCGAGCTGTGCCTTCTGGGCCGCGACTTGATCGAGAATCTCCTGTTGGTCCAACTGCGCCAGCAGTTGGCCCTGATGAACATGGGCGTTAATATCCGTGAACAGCCTCGTCACAATACCCGAAGCCTTGGATTTGACCTCGACCTTGGTTATCGGCTGCACCTTTCCCGTTGCGACCACGGATCGTGCGATATCACCACGATCCACCGTGGCGATCTGAGATGGTTCAAGCTTGGTGCCGCTCCGGCCGTGTGCGATCAGAGTGACGCTCAACACCACGACAAAGATGATTGCGACACACCCGCCCCACAGCCAGATCCGACCACGCTTCTTCCGCAATGACATCAAGGACTCCATCCGGAGCAGCTCGAAGAACTCTCCTTATGAGACACTACGCAGCTTCGATGATCTTGGTTCCTTCTCTGCGGAGACAATGGGTGTGGGCCGTCAGGCGTATTTGCGCAGAATACCGAGTACCTTCCCTTGTATGGCGACGTTGGCAGCCGGCGCATAGATGGGCTGCATCTCCGAATTTGAGGGTTGAAGCCGAATCAGATTACCCTCCCGGTAGAAGCGTTTCAGCGTGGCTTCGACGCCATCGACTAACGCCACGATAATTTCTCCCTCTCGGGCGGTTCTTGTCCGCTCCACCAATACAAAGTCTCCTGAGAGAATGTGTTCGTCTCGCATCGACTCCCCGTGTACCTCGAGAGCAAACACGTCTCGGTTTCCGATGATGTCGCCCAGCGAGATGCTTTCGGCTGTTTCGATCGCTTCGACCGGGGATCCGGCGGCGATTCTTCCGGCCAGGGGTACGCGCGTGACTTGCGGCTTGGAGATGCGTGGTGGTAGCACATCGATCGAACGTGACCGGTTATGAGTTCGCTGCAGCAGCCCTTTACTCTGCAGGTTGGTGATGTGCTTATGAACGGTCGCCAGAGAATTCAATCCCAAAGCGGAGGCTATCTCCTCAAACGAAGGAGAGTAACCGTTGGTTTGCGTGAAGGTGGACAGGAAATCGAGGACCTCTTTTTGACGCCGCGTGATCGCCATACGCTTTATATTAGCGAATAAAAAGCGAAGCGCAAGCATTATCTGCGTGCGACGGTCATCTCGGAATCAATCTTGTACACGATTCCCATTTTGGGAAGGGAGGCGAAGATTTGCGATTTTTCTCTTGCATAAAGGCGAAGCTTCGTCGAAAGTAGGTCAGGTCAGGGAAGGCGCAGGGAAGGCGAAACCAAGCTGGAAGAGGCTCGATATGCAGAACTTGATGACTGAACCAATTGCTGAATTTGCTGTACTTTCCTTCGGAGAAGGGAATCTTGCTGATAACGCGATGGAGCGGGACTTTCACTCAACAAAGACGGTTGCAACACGCCTCAACCAAGCTGACCGCGATTTGCTGATCACATCGCATATGGATCTGGTTGGCTACGTGGTCCGAAGCGTTCAAACATCTTTGCCTGCTCAGGTCGACCGGGAAGAACTCGAGTCGGCGGGGTACCTGGGCCTCATTGACGCTGCGGCAAAATTCGATGTATCGAAACATGTTCAGTTCAGGAGCTACGCGCAATTCCGGATCAGGGGTGCGGTTCTGGACAGTCTGCGAATGACAGATTGGAGTCCTCGGGCACTACGCCGCAAGGGCAGGGAGATTGAGCAGGCGATGCAGGACGCTTCTCAGCGGAACGGTGGGGTCGCCACAGAAGCCGAAATCGCAAACGAACTTGGCGTCAGTGTTTCAGAGTACCAGCACACGTTAGGAGAGTTGCACTCCCTAGAGATCGGTAGCCTCCACGTCGGTCGACCTGGAGAGTCGGAAGAGAATGAACTGGACTACGTTCCAGGTTCTGTCAAAGAGGAGCCGCTATTCCGCTGTCTTGAGGGCGAACTACAGCAGCACCTTGCGGACGCGATCGATGCGTTACCCGAACGCGAGCGCCTTGTGCTTACGTTGTCATATTTTGAAGAAATGACCTTGAAAGAGATCGCGGGTGTACTCGGAGTTGTTGAATCCCGTGTGTCACAGCTTCGATCCGGCGCCGTGCTTCGGTTGCGGGCGGCGCTGTCCGCACTTGCACCCGTAGAGAATCAGGTTGGACGGTGCGAGATCCGACTCACCTCGGCGGCGTAACGCTACGGCTTAAATCGTCGAGCACGGCAGGTCGTCAGAACGAATCCGATCGTGAGGCATTCAGAGTGCCGGTCCGCTTGAGCCTGGGCGTGATCCTGTACCACTCTGATCGACCTGTCCTGGACCAAGACCCAGTTTAATAATGGCGCGAGCGTCCGGGATCAGTTTCGTCTGCCAACCGTTGTCGGCCTGAAACTTCTCCATGGCTGCTTCGGTCGTCGCGTCCCAGTGGCCGGAGGTTTCTCCAGATAGATAGCCGGCGCCGACGAGAGCAGTCTGGATCTGCGTGGCTCTTTGATCGTCGATCGAATGCTGTCCCGACGACCTGGAGAGGGTACGTTTGGGCCTGGTTGCGGAATGCTTCACTCCGTGTGCGGTCGGACCGCGTCGGGAGTGACTCACACCGAAAGCAGGGGTCGGAAGCAGGGAAATGGAGCACGCGAGTAGGAGAAGCGAGCGCATGCTTCGGAGACCTCCATTCGAGATTGTCTTGTACCGAAGGCAGCCATCCATGACTCCGGTTCGGCGGAGTCATGGATCATCTAGGGACAATCAGTTACGGCAAAGTTCCACCAATGAAGCTACTCCCCTTTTGCTGAGGACTATGTACGACGAATACTACATCAGACTTCGGCCCGAGCCCACTGACGATCGCGCGATAGCTGGCCTCATCCGTGACCGGCTTACGGTTGATTTCGGTGATCACTTCGCCTTTCACAAGGTTGATTTCATCGGCAAAGGAGCCGGGCGTGATGCTCGTAACAACTACGCCCCCACGCACGCCCATTTTGCTGGCGAGTTGCGCTGGGACCGCCGAGACGGTAATCCCAAGCTTGCTCTGTCCTGCATCGCTCTCTTGTGGAGCAGAACTGTCGTCCCTGTCGGCTCCGGCCAACTCCGCATAGACCTTCGAACGATCACCGATGACGACGGTCGCCGTGTTCTGTTTCCCGTCACGCAGATACCCGAGGTTCACAGACGAACCGACGGGACGGGCGGAGATGTCTTGAACAAGATCATCTCCATCTTTGATCTTGCGTCCGTCGATCGAAACGACGATGTCACCGGGCTGGATACCCGCTTTTGCCGCACCCCCATTCGGGGTTACGGTGCTGACCGGCACGCCGCCGTTAGCGAAACCATATTCGCGGCCAACTGCAGAGGACAGCGCTCCCTGGAAGCTGATACCGATGGACCCGCGAACGACCTTGTGCTGCGGTCCGATAAGCATGTTGTACACGCTTGCGATGGTGTTGGACGGCATGGCGAAGCCGACGCCTTGCGAACCCATCGTTTGCGTGTAGATCGCGGTATTCATGCCGACCACCTGTCCGCTCATGTCGACCAAGGGACCACCCGAGTTGCCGGGGTTAATGGCGGCATCTGTCTGAAGGAAACGCTGAAACTGGTTCTTCGCCACCCCACCCGGACCTGGACCTTCATCGATCGAGCGATTTCGGGCAGAGACGATTCCGGCGGAAACAGTGCGGTTCAGACCGAACGGACTCCCAATGGCGAGAACCCAATCGCCAACCTGAGCGCCGTCCGAGTTCCCGAGCTTGATGACCGGCAAGGGTTGGGGAGAGTCGATCTTAATGACTGCGATGTCCGTCTCCGGATCAACGCCAATCACTTTGGCAATCCGGCCTGGGTCGACGGTGTTGTCTGCATCGGTCGAGAGTTTGACGTAGATGCGATCGGCCTTATCCACCACGTGATTATTGGTGATGATGTACCCGCGAGGGTCGACGATAAAGCCGGAGCCGAGTGCCCGGCGCTCTCCAGAGTTGGGGCCGCCGCTATCGTCATCTCCACCACCGCCCTGACCGCCAAAGAAGCGATTGAAGAAGTCCTGCATATCGCCTTGCTGATCGTCGTTGCCGCCGTCATCTCCCTTTCGGTTACGGCGCGTGTGGGGATTTGCGGATTGTTTGGGAAGAGACTCCGTGTCGATATTGACGACGGCTGGACCGACCTGCTGGACGATCTGCGAGAAGCCATTGGACAGATTCGTGGGGGAAGGGATCACAATTGGCCGGGCGTCGGAGGAGTTGGTGTTCTGCTCCTTTCCGCTGACACCGTGGGTGAGAACCGACCCTGCAATGACTCCTACGGAAAGCGTAGCAAGCAGCGTCACCGTGCTGGTAAGACCAGATGCTCGGAGACGACTGGCAAGGCTATACGGTACGGACTTCAACGGTTCCATGATCGGTTCTACCTCTTTCACTTCGGTGTTCCACCGGCGTCAACTATAAGTTTAGCTTCTCCGGCCCCTGTTATCCAGTTGACCGCCCCAGACCGACTCCACAGATGCTTAGACGGGAGCATCGCGACGAAAGTATCGGCGAGAGACGTTGACGGGGTCGTTGTGCCCGAGGGTCGAACGGAACGGACGAACTCCGATCAAGCCATCGGCTCGGGCGGAATCGGGCGAGACAGGCCGAAAAACTCGAGCACTGAAATGGCGCTAAGAATCAGAACGGCTCCGAAGGCAGCACGCCGTGATAGCTGCTCGCCCAAGAGAATCCGGGAGGCGATCAAGGCGAAGACGGGCTCGAGGCTGAGAAGCAGGGCGGTATTTGTTGCGGGAAGGTGCTGTTGCGCCCAGCTTTGGATGGTGAACGCAGCCGCGGTGGCGAGGAGAGCCGTGATCAGCCAGGCGATGATCAACCGCGGGGTGAGGTGCAAAAAGGGAGTCGTCTCGAAAGGAAGCCACAGCAGCATGAAAAGTGTTGCGAACCCGATCTGCAGGGTCGCAAGCAGACCTGCCGCCACACCCGACGAGTACTTCGCTAACGCAAGGAGGTGCCCAGCGAAGGCAAAGGCGCACACGAGTGTCAGCAGATCGCCGCGATTGATCCCGGAGAGAAGGCCGGCGAGCTTGGCGCCGGGTGTTGTAGTGAGCAGAGCGAGTCCGATGAACGCGAGCAGGGAACCAAGGATGGTGATCCAGCCGGAGCTGGCCTGCTGGGGCGACGAAAGGCCGGGGAGCAAGGAGAGACCAGGAACGATGACGACCACAAGGCCCGTGATCAGGGCTGACCTAGTTGCGGAGGTCAGGGCAAGGCCGACGGTTTGGAACTGGTAGCCGGCGCCGAGAAGGACACCCGCGATCAACCCCGCAAGGAGAGCAGAGCGGGAGAGGTCTTTGAGCTGACGATGATTGATGAGGACGAGGGCCACAGTGGCTATCGCCATACGGACGACATTGAACAGCATCGGAGAGGCGTCGTTGAGAGCGCCCTTGACGAGCGGAAAGGTGGATCCCCAGACAGCAACGACGCCGATGAGGAGCAGGTGAGCAAGGACGCCGTTGCTGAGGCGGCGGTGTTTCCTCACGGCTGGCTGGGACTCGCCGAGATCGGTTTGGAGTACACGGTCCGGCCGTCGATCACAGTTCGGACCACCCTGGCCTTGAGAAGCTCGGCGGGGCTGATCGATGTGAGATCGCGGTCAAAGACGACAAAGTCTGCGACGAAACCGGGCTCAAGACGACCTTTGAGGGTTTCGCGAAACTCTGCGAAGGCAGAGGCCTGCGTGTAGGCATAGATGGCCTCCTCGATCGAAATGCGCTGCTCCGGATGAAACGACAGCGTGCCTGCGGTGTTTTGTCGGGTGATGGCGGCGTAGAGGCCTCGAAGGGGATCTATGGACTCGACGGGGTAGTCCGTGCCGAAGGCGAGTACGACGTGGTGATCGAGCATCGAGCGCCAAGCGTAGGCGTACTTCACTCGGGTTTCGCCCAGGCGCTGCGTAGCCCAGTTCATGTCGGTGAGCAGATGGGAGGGCTGCATGGAGGCGATTACACCGAGCGCGGCGAATCGGTCGAAATCTGCGGGGAGCAGCACCTGCGCGTGTTCGATGCGGAAACGGAGGCTGCGCGGGTCCAGGGGACGTGCTCTTGCAGGCGATTCGGCGTGCTGAACGCCCGAGGGAAAACGGTTCGCCGGTTGTGCCCTGGGTTCGGCAAAGGCGAATGCGTCGAGCGCGAGGGCGTTTGCCTGGTCGCCGATGGCGTGGAATCCGAGCTGGAAACCAGCGGCGGCGCGCTCGGCCGACATCCGGTTCAGTTCCTGTCCGGAGAAGCGCGCCAGGCCCGAATTGGCCGGATCGTCCGTGTAGGGAGCAGCCAGCGCGGCCGTCCGAGAGCCCAAAGAGCCGTCCATGAAGCCCTTCAGCTGTGTGAGGTGAAGCCACGGGTCGTCTGCCGGATGACTGGCGCGGCGCTGCTCAAGTGTCGCAAGCGGAAGCGTGAAGTCGATCCACTCTGCTACCCGGAGCGGCAACTCGCCCGTGCGTTCCAGTTCCTCCATCAGGGTGAAGTTGTCCCACTCGGGCGAGTAGTCCTGCACGCTCGTCACGCCGTGCGCCACAGCGTCGTTCATGGCTCCGAGCAGAGCCGCACGCCGATCCTCGCGGTTCGGTGGTGGAATCGTGCGATCGATCAGGCTTGTCGCCGGCGTTTCGCGCACAATGCCGGTCGGAGCGCCGGTGGCGTCGTGGTCAATTTTGCCGCCGAAGGGGTCCGGCGTGGCCGAGGTGATGCCGGCTGCGGCGAGCCCGGCGGAGTTGACGACCAGGATGTGGCCGTCGGTGCGATAGAACGCTGCGGGATGGCCGACGGTTACGGCGTCGATGTCCTGTCGGGTTGGAAGGGTTTTGCTGGCCCAGGCGGTGTGATCCCACCCGCTCCCGACGATCCAGGAGCCGGGACGCACGGACTCCCCGTAGATCTTGATACGGTGCTGCATTTCGGCGAGAGATCGGGTTCCATCCAGGTCGACCGAGAGGAACTTCTGACTGCCGGCGCTGAACAGGTGCACATGGGCGTCATTGAAGCCTGGCATCGCAAACGCGCCGCGGAGGTCGACGACCGCGGTCCGGCGCGTTTTTCTCGCCAGCATTTCGCCATCCGAGCCGATTGCGAGAATGCGTCCCTGACGGACGGCGATGGCCGAGACGCGGGCTGGGCTAGGAGAGGTGTCGTCCGATCGCAGATGTGCTCCGGTGAGGATGCTGCCATGAAAGAAGATCGTGTCCGGACCAGCGTCGAGGGCTTCAGCCGCTTGCCGCCCCCGAGGCTGTGCGTGGCAGACGAGCGGAGAGAGAGCCACCGTGGTGAAGAGGAGCACGCGGCAAAATGTGCGGATCACAGCCGGAGTCTATCAGGGCATTTCGTTCGGGAAGGGGCGCCCGAGCATCCGCGCGGTGTCCAGCACGGTCAGCAGCAGACGCCTCAGGGCGACCTCGCGTCCAGCCGGGTCGAACCACTCCGCGAGGGTGTGGATGCCACCGCCGGCGCCACCACCGCCGAGCGCCACGGCGGGGATCCCGAGCGAGAGCGGGATGTTGGCGTCGGTGGATCCCATCCGAGCTTCGGTGCGCAGGCCGAGGTGGCGGTCGACAGCCCGGATTGTGTGCAAGAGGGGAGAGTCGGCGGGTAGATCGGCGGCTGGACGGCGGCCGATGACCTCAACCAACAGCTCCGCCGGCGGGTGCAGCGGGTTTGCCGCATTGGAAGAGGCGACGGTGTCGCGGAGTTGCCGCTCGACGTGTCGGTACAAGCTGTCGATCTGGCCGGCATCTGCCGATCGCAGGTCGAGCAAGACAGACGCGGACTGGGGGATGGAGTTTACCGATGTGCCGCCGGAGATGAGACCCGCGTTCAGGACGGTGCGCGGCTCTGCCGGCAGCGGGAACCGAGCGCAGTTGGAAAGCGCGTGGCTGAGCAGAAAGATGGGGTTAGGCGCGCCGGCATCGGCCCAGGAGTGCCCACCGGGCCCGGTGATGGTTGCGCGGAGCCGGAGGCTGCCGAGCGCTCGGGTGACGATGCTACTGCTGCCGGCTCCTTCCAGGGCGATCACGGCTGCGATGCGGCCGGCGTATCGGCTTTCGGAGCAAAGGTGCCGCATTCCGCGGAGATCACCCTCGCCTTCTTCGCCGACATTGGCTGCAAAGATGATGGGAACCTGCGGCTGAACGGAGGCGAAGCGAAGCGCTGCGGCGAGCGCCAAAAGCGCCGAAAGGCCGGCCCCGTTGTCGCAGATGCCGGGCGCAAGGTAGCGGGGGCCGTCGCTTGCGGGGTCGCAGGAGGCGCCTGCCGGGAAGACGGTATCGAGATGGGCGGAGACGAGGACGTAAGGAGGGGAGGCGGTTGCGCTCGAAAGGGGCGGGTCGGGGGCGAGTTCGGCTACGCTGTTGCCCACCTCGTCCGTGTGGATGGACGTGAGGCCGAGCTCGCGGAAGCGCTCCCCAAACCAGGCGGCGCGGGCCTCTTCTTTAAAGGTCGGCGCAGGAATGCGCGTGAGCTCAAGCTGCCAGGCGAGGATCTGTGGCTGATGGAGGTGCAGCCAGTGGAAGGCGCGGTGAACCGGCGTCAGCGAGGCAAGCTGCGCAATGCGGTGCTGTGCCGAGACGGTCTCGCCCAGGCTGGTCGCGGGCGACGGGAGCAGCTTCAATACTGGACCTCGACCAGAAAAAGTCCCGGGGCGGGAGCGGTTGGTCCGGCCGCAGACCGGCGGCGCGCGGAGAGAATCGCCGGCACGGAGTCCGGGTCGGTGCGGCCCGCGCCGGCCTGGGTGAAGGTACCGACAAGATTGCGGACCATCTTGTGGAGGAAGCCGGATCCGGTGACACGGTAGATGAGGAGGTCGCCTGAGACGTGCCAGCAGGAGTGCGTGATTGTTCGGCAGTTCGTCGGCGGAGAGGTCGGGTACTCCGGGACGATCTGCTGGGGAAGGTAGGGTGGGTTTTCGGGCGCGGGGGAGGCGAAGGAGGTGAAGTCGTGGGTGCCGACGATGTGCGCTGCTGCTCGGTTCAGGGCGGCGAGGCTGAGCAGCAGACCGGTGTCCCAGACGTAAGGGGCGAGCATGGGGGAGCAGATGCGTGTCTCACGCGGAAGGACGTCTGGGCGCGCCTCGTGGTCCGGTAGCGGAGGCCGGCGAGGGAAGACGCGGTACTCGTAGGTTTTGCGACGGGCGCTGTGACGAGCGTGGAAGCCCGGTGGCGCGGGCTCAACGGCCAGCACGCGGATCGCGGGGGGCAGGTGGTGGTTGAGGGCGCGGTGAAGATTGCCGGCGGGGATCGCGGAGCGGAGCGAAAAGGAGGCAACCTGCGCGAGAGCGTGAACGCCCGCGTCGGTTCGACCAGATCCCTGCGGCAGAACGTGTTCGCCGATGATGGTGTAGATCGCCTGCGAAAGAGTTCCCTGGATGCTGGGAAGACCTGGCTGGATCTGCCACCCATGAAAGGCAGTTCCGTCGTAGGCGAGGGTGATCTTCCAGAGCGGCATCGGTGTTGCCTTGGACGTTAGCACGCGGGCGGCCCGCATGGGCCATTGCTATACTTCGGTGTGCAGTTGCCAACTGCTTCAAGGACGGGGAGATTGGCTGATTCCAGGGCGACACCTGTGCAGCAGGCGGACGCGGAAGTGGAAAGAGCAGTGCGTGGATACGGCAGCGAGGGATTTCCGGCGCGCGGGGAACTCCAGACTTCCCGGATACGTATGTGGGTGGTATCGGACGACTTGAATTCCGGGATGTGACCGAAGAGATGCAACTGTCGTGAGTCGGCCAGCAGCGTCGCCTGTCGGCGCGGGCGGTCGAAGAGGTTTGTTTCGTGGCACCCAAGCCGAGGCTACTTCGGTGCGCCAGTACGCAGGTTGGAGCGGAATCGTGAGATTGAAAGACATGCAGGCGGCGTCAAGCATCGCAGTAGTTTTGATGGGTTTTTTGACGCAGGGAAGCTTGGGGCAGCAACAGCCGGCCTCGCCCTCGGGCAGCACATCGACTCCACCGGCACAGACCCAAGTTCAGCCTCAGGTGCCACAGGGGCAGACGCAGACCCAGACCAGTCCGACGGAGCCGACGACGGCCCCGCAGACACCCTCGGCGGTGGCGCGAGACGCGGATGGCCTGCCGGTGGAGCCGGCGCCGAAGCTGACCGAACCGCTCTATCTGCGCGATACGGGGATTGATTACAACATACCGAAGAAGCACTTCCAGCACTTCAATCCGCTGGCTCCGTACACGGCGACCAACGTCCCGCTGCCGCGCCTGACCAACACCCAGCGGCTCAACACGCTGTTCCGAGATGGCAAGATCTATCTTGGCTTGAACGATGCCGTCGCGCTGGCGCTGGAGAACAACTACGACATCGCGATTGCGCGAATCAACCTGGACATTGCCGACACAGATATTTTGCGGGCAAGGGCGGGTCAGACGCTTCGCGGTGTCTCGACCGGCCTGGTGACGGGCACGCTGGGCGGCACGTCTTCAACCATCACGGGTGGCGGCGGTCCGGGCGGAACGTCGAGCGGCTCGGGCGGGAGCGGCACGGGAGCTCAGGGGCTGGTGCTGAGCACGAATGGCGGGGGCCCGCTGCCCTACATCTATGATCCGGTGCTGACCGGCACGGTTCAGTATGAGGCAGCGCAGACGCAACAATCGACGACGTTTCTGACCGGAACCAACAGCCTCTCGCAAAATACGAGCACCTATAACTTCGGCTACGTGCAGGGCTTCGCGACCGGGTCACAGCTTTCCGTCACCTTCAACAATCTACGGCAGACGACGAACAGCGAAACGACGGACTACAGTCCGCTGCTGAGCTCGACGTTTCGGGCTCAGTTCACGCAGCACTTGTTGCAGGGTTTTGGCATCGGCCTGAACACGCGGTTTATTCTGCAGGCCAAAAATGACAGGCGCATCACGGATTCATCGTTTCGGCAGCAGGTGATCTACACCGTGACTCAGGTGGAGAATATCTACTGGGCGCTGGTGAGCGCGTACGAGGACGAGCAGGCAAAGGAGCGGGCGCTGGCTCAGTCGACGCAGTTGGCCGAGGATAATCGCAAGCAGCTGCAGATTGGGACCTTGGCGCCGTTGGATGTGGTGAACTCGGACACGACGGTGGCGAGCGACAAGCAAGCGCTGATTGCGTCGAAGTCGAACCTGGAATATCAGCAACTGGTGATGAAGCAGGCGATTGTGCGGGATCTGAACGATCCGCAACTGGCAACCGCGCCGGTGGTTCCAACCGACCGAGTCGATCTCGCGAGGACGCCCGAAGAGGATACGTCGGTCGAAGACCTGGTGAAGCAGGCGTACATCAACAATCCTCAGGTTGAGCAGTCCGTGCTGCAGCTGAAAAACAACGAGATCACGATCAAGGCGTTCCGGAATGGCCTGCTGCCGGTGGTGGATGCCTATGGCTTTTACGGTGGAAGCGGGATTGGCGGCGCGCAGAATCCGCAACTGAACTGCGGGACGACGGTGACGACGGGCACGAGTAGCGGATCGAGTACGGGCTCTGGATTCCAGGCGTGTCCGCCGAACACCGTGGTTGGCGCGAACTATGCAAACACTTTTGAGAACCTGTTCAACAACAGCTCTCCGGATAGAGGGGTTGGGGTGAACATCCAGATCCCGCTGCGAAACCGGGCGGCGCAGGCGGATCAGGCGCGGTCACAGATGGAATACCGGCAGACGCAGATGCGCTTGCAGCAGCTGTACACGCAGACGCGGATCAGCGTGATCAACGGACAGTACGCCCTGACAAATGACCGGGCGCAGGTGCAGTCGGCCCAGGCGGCGCGGGACTTTTCGGCGCAGAGCCTGGACGCAGAGCAGAAGAAGTACAAGCTGGGCGCCTCGACGACGGCGAACGTGCTGCAGCAGGAGCGGAATCTGGCGGTGGCGGAAGATAACCTCATCTCGGCGACGGCGGCGTATGCGCGAGACCGCGTGGCGCTGTCGCAGATTCTATCGAACACGCTCGATCGGTATGGGATTAGCCTGCAGGATGCGGCGTCGGGAGTGGTGACGGCGCAGCCGAATATTCCTGGGTTAACGGTGCCCAAGCCACCAGCTGCGCCGAAGCCTCTGACGGAGAACCCGCCGCCACTAACCTGAGGTTGGATTCTTGTCGGGATCGCGGGCTTTTGGGCGGATCAGTTTTCGCTATGCGCTTCTGGGGTGGGGGTTCGGGTCAGTGGTGAGCATGACTGGTTTCAGGTTGGGAGCCAGCAGGTTGAGGAAGACGAAGGCGAGGAGGTAGACGGAGCCGGCGAGAACGAAAAGGGAGGTGTAGCTGCCGGTGAGTTGGAGGATACGGCCGGCGGAGATGGAGAGGAGAACGCCGCCGACCGACCCGGCCATGCCGGCGATGCCGGTGACCGAGCCGACGGCGGAGGTGGGGAAGACGTCGGAGGTGGTGGTGTAGAGGTTGGCGGACCAGCCCTGGTGGCCACCGACCGCGAGGGAGAGCAGGGCGATGGCGGCCCACTCGGACTGGATGCGGGCGGCAAACAGCATGGGAACGGAGCAGAGGGCACAGAAGAGCATGGCGGAGAGGCGAGCGCGGGGGGTGGACAGGCCGAGGCGGAGGAAGAGCTGGGGCAGCCAACCTCCGCCGACCGAGCCGACGGCCGACATGTTGTAGATGAGGATGAGGGGGAGGCCGAGGTGCGTGAGGCCGAGGTGGAAGCGGGAGTCGAAGAAGCCGGGTAGCCAGAAGAGGTAGAACCACCAGATGGGGTCGGTGAGGAACTTTGCGCCGGCGATGGCCCAGGTCTGGCGGAAGGTGAGGAGCTTGGCCCAGGGGGTGCGTGGACCCATTTGCTGGGCGCTTTGCTGATAGATGTGGCGGAGTTCTTCGCCGGTCAGGGTGGGGTGATCGTGAGGGGTGCGGTAGAAGGTGGCCCACCAGGCGATCCAGACGGCGGAGAAGAGGCCGGTGAAGAGAAACGCGGCGTGCCAGCCGTAGCGGAGGGTGACCCAGGGGACGAGGGCGGGAGCGAGGATGGCGCCGACGTTGGCGCCGGAGTTGAAGATGCCGGTGGCGAGGGAGCGCTCGCGCTGGGGGAACCAGTCGGCGATGGTTTTGATGGCGGCGGGGAAGTTGCCGGCTTCGCCAAGGCCGAGGAAAAAACGAGCGACGCCGAAGCCGAGTGCGGTACGGGCGAGGGCGTGAGCCATCGCGGCGAGGCTCCAGGTGCCCATGATGAGGGAGTAGCCGAGGCGAGATCCGAGGCGATCGACTAAGCGGCCGGCGGCGAGCAGGCCGATGGCGTAGGCGAGCTGGAAGGCGGCGATGATGCGGCCGTAGTCGGTTTCGGTCAGGCCGATGGAGTGCTGGAGGGTGGGTTTGAGCAGGCCGATGACCTGGCGGTCCATGTAGTTGATGGAGGTGGCGAAGAAGAGCATGGCGCAGATGCGCCAGCGGACGCGGCCGATGCTGGGTTTGAGGGCGAGGGTCGACATGGTGGACTAGAGGCGGTAGGCGTGGCGGACGAGGTTGGAGGTGAGGTCCTGGATGACCGAGTGGGCTTCGAGCTCGTCCAGACGGTGTTCGGCGACCAGGCGGGCGAGGAAGGCGGCGTCGGTGCGGCGGCTGACGTCGTGGCGGGCGGGGATGGAGAGGAAGGCGCGGGTGTCGTCGTTGAAGCCGACGGTGTTGTAAAACCCTGCGGTTTCAGTGGTTTGCTGGCGGAAGCGGAGCATGCCTTCGGGGGAGTCGTGGAACCACCAGGGTGGGCCGAGGCGGAGGGCCGGGTAGTGGCCGGCGAGGGGGGCGAGTTCGCGGGAGTAGGTGGTTTCGTCGAGGGTGAAGAGGATGAGGGTGAGG
>CALMVL010000184.1 GCA_937873265.1 uncultured Granulicella sp. | reverse complement strand
GTTCTGGCGAGCACGGTGCCGACGTGCGTGACGTACGACCCGGCGTATGTGTATGAGCTGGCGGTGATTGTGCGGGACGGGTTGCGGCGGATGTATGAGAACTCCGAGGACATCTTCTATTACGTGACGATGTACAACGAGGACTACGCGATGCCGGCGATGCCGGAGGGTGTGGTTGAGGGGATTTTGCGCGGGATGTACCGGGTGAAGTCGGCCGAGGGTGCGGAGGCGCAGGTGCAGTTGTTTGGGTCGGGGCCGATTCTACGGGAAGCCCTGCGGGCGGCCGAGATCCTGCAGACGAAGTACAACGTAGCGGCGGATGTTTGGAGCGTGACGAGCTACAACGAGTTGCGGCGAGATGCGCTGGCGGCGGAGCGGTGGAACCGGCTGCATCCGGCGGAGAAGGAGCGCCGGCCGTATGTGCTGGAGGCGCTGGGTGGGGCGAAGGGTCCGATTGTGGCGGCGAGCGACTACATGAAGGTGGTGCCGGACGCGCTGTCGCCTTGGCTGGGGCAACGGCTGGTGACGCTGGGGACGGATGGGTTTGGGCGGTCAGACAACCGGGAGCACCTCCGGCGGCACTTTGAGGTGAGTGCGGAGGCGATTGCGGGAGCGGCGATGTCGAAGCTGGCGCGCGACGGCAAGGTGAAGCCGAAGGTGGCGCAGAAGGCGCTGGAAGAGCTGGGGCTGGATGTGGAGGCGAAGGATCCGGCTCGGGCGTGAAAACCCTCAGGCATGGGCGGATGCGGTGAGCGAACGAGGACGGCGGAGGCAGTTTGAATGGCTGGGCCGAAAAGGACAGAGGCGGCGGACTCTGGGGAGCATCCGCTCGTACCGAACCGGGTTCTGCAGCAGATGTACCTTTGTGCCCTGGGTCTTCAACGTCTAGAGCGGACGGTCGGCGGTGCGGAGCGGCCTGCGAGGCGATCGAAGACGAAGCCGGCCGGACATGAAGCCTCCCTTGCCAGTTTGGCGGTGTCGCTTACGAAGGGCGATCTGCTAAGCGAGGCGGCAGGCGGGGTCGGTCTTGGACCGCTGCAGCAGGCGACCACGGGAAAGGCGTTCCCCGGGCGCGGCGTGGCGGAGCTTCCCGCAATGGCGGTCACAACAGAGCGTCTGCTGATGACGGTGGGGGCGGCGGTGGCTCTGAAGGCGGCGAGAAAGGGACAGATCGTGGCGGTGACAGTCGGCGCGGGGGAGGTAGAGCTTGCCCTGTGGGGACAGATGCTGGAGTTTGTCGCGCGGCTGGAACTGCCGATGCTCTTTGTGGTGCTGCCGGCAGGGAAGGCGGCCCGGCCGGGGCGGCTCAGCGGGCAGACGCACAGGTGGGGTGTACCGGGGTTTCCGGTCGACGCCGCGGATGCCGTAGCAATGTATCGCGTGGTTCAGGAGTCGGTGGGCCGGCTACGCGGGGGTGGCGGCCCGGTGCTGATCGAGTGCATCCCCTGGCAGTTTGCGAAGGAACACCGCGCCGACCCTGTGGCGCGCCTGCGCGAGCTTCTGCGGGCACGTGACGCAATGACGCCGACGATGCTGGATAACGAGGAACAACGGTAGGCACGCCCCGCAGCTTGCGATCGCGCCAGAAAACCGGACCCGTTTACACTGGAGGGCAGTGGCAGACGGCAGTTCAGGGCCCAGGGTTGAGGTGCAAGTGCGGACGTTGCGTGTTGTGATCGTTGCCGGCCTGTCGCTCGTGATCTGTTCAGCAGCAATGGCGCAGGAGCCCACTCCTGCCCCCAGCATTCCACCCGCTTCGCCGCAGCCGGCCGATACGGTTCCGTCGCTCCCGCCGTATGCTCCGGAGAAGCCGGCGCAAGCTGCTACAGTTCCGACGCCGACGCAAAGTGCGCCGCCGGTGACAATGCCGGCTCCGGCAACGGCTCCGTTCGTCGCATACCAGCCGTACGGGATCCCCGACGAGGATCTGCCGCCGGATCGGTATGGCTCGACCTACATTCCCTTGGACAGCTGGGTCTACCCGGCGATGGTCCGGCTGTATTCCCTGGGGTATTTTGGTGACCGCATGTTTCTGAGCATGCGGCCCTGGACGCGGCGCAGCGTGCTGCATATGCTCGCGGACTCTGAAGATGACATTCTGAGCGGAGACGACGTGGAGGCGCAGAAGATCCTGGCGGATGTACTGGACGAGCTAGAGGACGAGGTTCCGGGGCGGGAGCATCCGCGCGGAGCAGTTTTCGGCCTGTACTCCGCGTACGACCGAGCTCTGGGGATTGCCGGGCCCGTCCTGCGCGACAGCTACCATCTGGGGCAGACGATTGTGAACGACTACGGCCGACCGTACCAGTCGGGGTTCAACAACCTCACGGGATTTTCCTCAGTGAATGAGTGGGGTCGGTTCTCGCTGCAGGTGCGGGGAGAGTACCAGCATGCGCCCTCGGCGGCGGGTTACTCGCAAAACCTGTCGTCGTATCTTTCCTACCTGGATATGATTCCGTTTTCCGGGTACAACCTGCACCAGACCACAATCCCGACCGGTCCAATCACGTCGGAAAATCCGTTTCGCCTGGTGGAAGCGACCGTATCGTTCCACCTGAGCGGGCATGAGATCTCGGGCGGCAAGTCGGACGCGTGGCTGGGACCGTCACAGGGGGGCGCCCTGGCGTGGTCCAACAACGCGGAAAACATCTATTCGTTTCGCGTGAACCGCGTGGAGCCGCTGCACATTCCGCTGGTTTCGCGGTTGCTCGGGCCGGTGCGGTACGACTTCTTTTATGGAAGTTTGAAGGGTCACTCGTACCCGAACAGCCCCTATATCCACTCCGAGATGGCGACCTTCAATCCGACGGACAACTTCGAGTTCGGCTTTCAACGGACGATCATCTTCGGCGGCGAAGGACACGAACCAGTGACGCTGCACTCGTTTCTCCACGGCTTCTTTGACATCAACGACACGACGTCGGTGGAAAAGTATTCGCGCAGCGACCCGGGCGCGCGCTTCAGCGATTTTGTCGCCTCCTACCGCCTTCCGTTCGTTCGCAAATACGCCACCTTTTATGTCGACTCGATCACGCACGATGACGTGACGCCAATTTCCGCGCCGCGTCGGGCGTCGTTCCGGACAGGTCTTTACCTTTCGCAGATCCCGGGCGCGCGGAGGTTGGACGTCCGAGCGGAAGCCGCGCTGACCGATCCTCGGGTTACGCCCAGCTTCGGCGGCCAGTTCAACTATTACGAGACGATCCAGAGGCAGGGGTATACGAACAAGGGATATATCCTTGGCGACTGGATCGGCCGCGAGGCAAAGGGCGGCCAGGCATGGGTGACGTACCACATGGGCGGCAAGCAGTGGGTAGAGGTCGAGTACCTGAACAAGAAGAATGCGAAAGACTTCATCACGTTCGGGACGACGCAGAACCAGTTCAAGGCAAGCGTGGTGAAGCGGCTGCGGCCGGATGTGGAGCTGAACACGTGGGTACAGTACGAGCGGTGGAAGGCGCCGCTTTACCTGCCTGGCGCGAAGAACGACACTGCCATCGCAGCACAGGTAACGTTTTACCCCAAGCTGCATAGCTCGGACGCGTCCCGTTAGCGACTGGGCCAAGCGAGCCAGAGATGCGCGCGCAGCTAGCCGTCGGCTCACGCTGTCCAAGCCACCTCGGGGCAGACTAGGCGGCTTGGACCTCGGCTGCGACGCAGGCGCGGAAGTAGTCAAGCGACAGCTCAAGACCTTGGCGGAGCGCGATCTTGGGTTCCCAGCCGAGCAGTTGTCTGGCCTTGGTGATGTCGGGGCGGCGGCGGGCAGGGTCGTCCTGCGGCAGCGGGAGATAGGTAATGTCGCTCTTGGATCCGGTAACGGCCAGCACCTCGCGGGCGCACTCCAACATCGTGAACTCACCGGGGTTGCCGATGTTGACCGGGGTGTGTTCCTCTGAACGCGAAAGGCGGACGATACCGTCGATCAGGTCGGAGACGTAGCAGAACGACCGAGTCTGCAGGCCGTCGCCGTAGATGGTGAGGGGCTCGCCGCGGAGGGCCTGGGTAACAAAGTTCGAGATGACACGGCCGTCATTGGCCTGAAGACGAGGGCCGTAGGTGTTGAAGATGCGGACGAGGTGGGTGTTGACGCCGTAGTAGCGATTGTAGGCGGTGACGGCGGCCTCGGAGAAGCGCTTGGCCTCGTCATACACGGAACGCGGCCCAATGGGGTTCACGCGGCCCCAGTAGGATTCCACCTGCGGATGCACTTCGGGGTCGCCATAGCACTCAGAGGTGGAAGCGTGAAGATAGTTTGCGTGATACTTGCGGGCAAGGTCGAGCGTGTTGATGGTACCGGCGGAGCCGACCAGCAGCGTTTCCACGCCGAGCCGTGAGTAGTCGATGGGGCTTGCGGGCGAGGCGAAATTAAAAATGGTATCGACGCGGCCCACGTCAAAGGGCTGGCAAATGTCTTTTTCAATGAACTGGAAGCGTGGCTCGCCTGAAAGGTGCTTCAGATTGGCCGGGTTGCCCGTAGCGTAGTTGTCGACGCCGAGTACGGTGTGTCCTTCGTTCAGCAGGAGGTCGCACAGATGCGAGCCCAGGAAGCCCGCGGCTCCGGTGACGAGAACGGTCTGTGTTGCCATGAAGGGGCCCCTCCCAGGGAGCCGCACCCGGGTTCATTCGACCCGGGCGGATGGCGAAAGATACGTGGCGAACGAGCTTCGTCCTGCTAGGCGTGAGCGTTGGCGCTGGCCGAGGCAAGTTCGCGCATCGGATATGCGGCCGGCCGGCCGATACTGAGATAGGTAAAGCCGCTCTCTGCCATGACCGTCGGATCATAGAGGTTGCGGCCGTCGATGACGATTGGGTAACGCAGCACGCGCTGCAGCTTGGGGAGATCGAGCGTTGCGAACTCGGCCCAGTCGGTGAGGATCAGCAGAGCGTCTGCGTCCTCGGCCGCCGAGTAGGCATTCTCTGTGTAGCGAAGATGGCGGCTCGCCGGCATGATCTCTTCGGTGCGCTTCATCGCGGCCGGATCGTAGGCGGAAATCGAGCAGCCTTCGCCGATAAACATCTTGACCAGCTCGATCGCCGGGGACTCGCGAATATCGTCGGTCTCGCCTTTGAAGGCCAAGCCGAGGACGGCGAGACGCTTGCCACGAAGGGTCCAAAGAGCGGAGCGCACCTTCGACAAAAAGCGCTTCTTCTGCTGGACATTGATCTTTTCAACCTCGGAGAGCAGGTTGAAGTCGATGCCGAGTTGATCGGCCACGGAGCGGAAGGCGGCAACATCCTTCGGAAAGCAGGAGCCGCCATAGCCGACACCGGGACGAAGGAACTTGGGTCCGATACGGCTGTCGAGACCGATGCCGCGCGCGACCTGCTCAACGTTGGCGTCGGTAGCCTCGCATAGGTTCGAGACAGCGTTGATGAAGGAAATCTTCAGAGCCAGAAAGGCGTTCGAGGCGTGCTTGATGATCTCCGCGCTCTTGGTGGAGGTGTTGAGCAGAGCGGGCGGAGCGTCGGTCGAGCAGACGCCGGGGATAAGATCGGCCTGCGTGTAGTATTCGCCTGTGGTCAGGGGGGCGTAGATATCGCCCAATACCTTGGCGGCACGCTCGGAGTCAGCTCCGACGACGATGCGGTCAGGGTGCAGAAAATCGGCAACGGCGGTGCCTTCCCGGAGAAACTCGGGGTTCGAGACGACGTCGAAGAGGTTGCGGGCGACGCCGTTGCGCTCGATGGCGCGGCGGATCCACTCGTTGGTGTACACCGGCACGGTCGACTTTTCGACGATGACCTTGTAGCTGTCGATCGAGCGCGCGATCTCGCAGGCAACGGCCTCGACGTACGAGAGGTCGGCGTCGCCGGTCTCGCTCTGCGGGGTGCCGACGGCGATAAAGATGGCCTGGGCCTCCCGGGTGGCGTGCGCGAGATCGGTGGTGAACTTGACCCGGCTGTTGCGATAACGGTCCAGCAGCTCTGGCAGGTAGTTCTCGTGAATCAGGGTGTCCCCACCTTGCAGCGCGGCGACTTTGCGTTCATCATTGTCGACGCAGATGACATCATGGCCGATCTCGGCGAAGCAGACGGCGGCAACCAGGCCGACGTAGCCCGACCCGACAACGGCAATAGGAATGTTCTTGCTCATGAGGGTGGCTGATCTCCTGCGGGTAGGATAGCCCACTTGGCTCGCCTGTAGAAGCACCAAAATGGAACAGATGTGGGATGTTCGAGGTCTGTTCGCCTCAGTTATCCTATCCGGGATGTCTCCCCTGAAAGTCCCGACGGCTGCGCCGGAGGGCTCTGTTGTCGGTACGGCCACCGCGGTTGCAGACACGACCTTATCAGAGGCGCTGATTACGCTGCGGAAACGGCGATGGGTGCTGATCGTGGCGGCGCTGCTCGGTTTGGCCTACGGCCTCTACAAGGCGGAGACGCAGCCCAGGGTGTACCAGGCGTACGGTCGCATCGAGGTGCGCACGGGATCGTCGAACGAGTTTCGGGTGAGCGGGTTTACGGGATCCAACGACGCCTCGAGCCGGCTGCAGACGGAAGTGACGATCCTGTCGAGCGATTCGCTGATGCTGCAGGTCGCGCGCGAGATGAAGCTGCAGAACAATCCGGACTTCCTCGAGGTGAAGGGGCCGGTGCCGCCGCAGTCGCTCGACGACCCGGCCGTGCGGCAGTCAACGGTACGCCGGCTGCAGTCCAACCTGCACATCGTCCTGATCCCCAAGACGGACATCATCCAGATCAGCTTCAGCGGGCCGAGCGCAAAGCTGACCGCGGACATCGTGAACAAGGTAATTGTCACCTATATGCAGCGCAGCTATGAAACGCGCTTCGCTTCAACCCAGCGCGTCTCGCAATGGCTGCAGGCGCAGCTGGACGATCTGAAGCAGCAGGTCGAGACCTCGCAGGAACAGATGATGGATCTGCAGCGTCGGCTGGGAATCCTTGGGTTTGACCCAAATCACAATCAGATCAGCACATCGCTCGAGGATCTTTCACGAGCGCAGAGCCAGGCCAAGCTGGCGCGGATCATCGCCGAAGCACGGTATCGGGTGCTGGCGGGGATGGACCCGAATACGGTTGAGGGGTCGATCGAGACCACGCCGGGAACCGTGCCCGGCGTCCTGAACGGGCTGCGATCGCAGATTGCCAGCGCCCGGGCCGCGTACGCGCAGATGGAGTCGACGCTCGGCCCGAATCACCCGCAGGCAAAGGCGGCGAAGGCGCAAATCGACGAGCTGCAGCGCGAGATCGACGCCGAGCAGACCCGCCTGCTGCTGCAGGCGAAAGAAAACTTCGTCGTCGCCAAGGCGAACGAAGCCGAGACCGGAGCCGCGCTCGAAGCGCAAAAGACGGACGCTTACAAGCTGCGTGACGATCTGGTGGAGTACACGCTGAGGCAGCGAGACTACGAATCCAACCGCACGCTCTACGAAAATCTGCTGCAGCGGCTGCGGACGGCGGGTGTCGAGGCAGGGTTGGAGTCGCTCGAAATCGACGTCGTCGACAACGCCATGTTGCCGGCGAGCCCCGTGCTGCAGCCGACGTCCTCGATCGTGCTGACAACGATGATCTTCAGCGTGCTCGGCGGCATCGTGGTCGCGTTTATTCTCGAAAGCCTGGATACCGGCCTGCGCTCGATCGCGGAGATCGAGAGCATCACGGAACTGCCGTCGCTGGCAATCATTCCACGGGCGCGACGGCCGACCGCGGACCAGGCCAGTAATCTGACAACGGCACAGCGGAACATCAGCGTTCTGACCCAGCCGAAATCGCAGTTCGCCGAGTCGTTCCGGTCACTACGCACCTCGCTTCTGCTGTCCACCGCGGGGCATCCGCCAAAGTTTCTTCTCTTCACCAGCGCAACGCCATCCGAGGGCAAAACCACAACGGCCAGCAATCTTGCCTGCGTTCTGGCGCAAGGAAATCAACGGGTGCTGATTATTGACGCGGATCTTCGCCGGCCCAACGTGCACCACCGCTTCGGCCTGAATGGACGGACCGGGCTGACAACGGTGCTGACCGGCGCGACCACGCTTGAGGACACAGTCCAGGCGGTTCCCGAAGTGCCCGGACTGGACGTGCTGCCAAGCGGTCCCGTGCCACCCTTCCCGACCGAGATGCTGAGCTCGGAGCCCATGCAACAGCTGCTGAAGGCTTGTGGGGCACGCTACGATTTCATTGTGATCGACTCGCCGCCCATCCTGTCGGTGACCGACGGCGTCATCCTTGCGCGAGATGCCGACGCGGTCGTGCTTGTGGTGCGGCATGGCAAATCGAGCAAGCACGTCGTCCGCCGTGCGCGCGATCTTCTGGTGCGGTCGGGCGCGCCCATCACGGGTGTTGTGCTCAACGCCGTCGATCTCAAGTCGCCCGAGTATTACGGCTATTACGGCTATACCGGATACTCCTATGCCAGTGCCGATGCCGAGAGCTGGACGCCGCAGAACACGCCACCGCCGCAGGAGAAAAACTCTGACGCGGAACAGAGGGCACCCGAGTGAGCAGACGCCGAACCCGCCTTCCCCAATCCGCCGATGCTGTTGTATGGCTGCTGACGTGGCTCGCTGCAGCTGTTCCGGCGGCGCGAGGACAGTTCAGCGGACCGACCTTGCCGCCTTCGACGCCGGTCAACGTGCCGATGGCGGCAACGACCGATCCGGCGATCCTCTACCCTGCCGCGCGCGAGCTGACGCTGAGCTCGGGCGATCTGCTGACGGTGCACGTGTACGGTTCCATCGACTATGCTCCCGTGGCGCGCGTAAGCCTGGACGGCACGATCGATCTGCCGCTGATCGGTCTGCTTCCCCTTGAGGGACGATCCATTCACCAGGCGGAACGCCTGATTGCGCAGAAGCTCGTCGAAGACGGGATGTACCGCGACCCGCAGGTAACCATCCAGCTGACGGAGTCGCCGAACCAGGTGGTAACCGTCATCGGCGAAGCGCATGGCGTGGTGCCGACGGTTTCGCAAAAGCGGCTGTTTGACGTGCTTGCCGCGATCGGGGGACTGCCGCCGACGGCCAGTCACACCATCACCATCAACCGTCCCGGGGTGGATCAGCCGATCGTCATCAATCTCGGGCCGAACCCGGCGAACTCCGCCATGGCCAACGTCCCCGTCTTTCCCAAGGACACGGTGGTCATTGCGCGAACAGGCTTCATCTACGTTCTGGGCGCCTTCCGGACGCAGGGGGCGATTCCACTGACGGCGAACTCTCCGCTGACCCTGATGGAGGTCGCCTCACTTGGGGGAGGTCCGAACTACGAGGGCCGGTTTGACGATCTCCGAATCATCCGCACCGTAGGCCTCAGCCGCAGCGAGGTCCGCGTGGATATCAAGAAGGTGCTGGCCGGCCAGGCTCCCGACCCGGTGCTCCAGGCCGACGATATCGTCTTTCTCCCGACCGTAGAGTGGAAGGCGTTCGTCAAATACGGTGGTCTTGGGACGACGCTGGGAATCGTCTCCTTTCTGGTCTATGCATTCCGCGAATAAGAACAGGCCGATGCCGCAGCCGATCCGGCTGGCCTATCTGGTCAGTCACCCGATCCAGTATCAGGCTCCGCTGTTGCGGCGCATCGCTCAGGAGCCGGATGTGGACCTGACCGTCTTCTTCGGGTCAAACTTCTCCGTCCGCGGTTACAAGGACGAGGGCTTCGGGGTGGGCGTGCAGTGGGACGTTCCGCTGCTCGAGGGCTACCGTCACGACTTCCTGCCGGTGCTGCGCGATCCCGGCACTGTCTCGGCCACATCGCCGCTCAATCACGGCATTCTCCGGCGGCTCGCGGGTACGGGCGAGGTTCCCGCCTTCGACGCGCTCTGGGTGCACGGATATGCCAGTGCAAATGCGATGCACGGCATTCTGGCCGCTCGCGCGCTCGGGATTCCGGTGCTGCTGCGAGCGGAGTCCTGGTGGAACGACCGGCCGCGCTCGCCGCGCAAGCTGGCCGCCAAGCGCATGTTCTTTCGAGGGTTGCGCGAGATGATAGACGCTGTTCTGCCAATTGGCACACGCAACAGCGAATACTGGACAAGGTACTTCGGCAACGCCGTCCCGCAGTTCCCCATGCCGTACGCGGTCGACAACGGTTTTTTTGAACGTAACAGCGCGGCTGCGGCCGTACGTAGGCCGGAGTTGCTGAGGCAGCTTCACCTGGAGCCGGGTCGGGCCGTGATCCTTTTCGCCTCGAAACTCCAGCCGCGCAAACGTTGCGCCGATCTGATCGAGGCATACCGGTTGCTCGTCGCGAACCAGGAACGTTCCTCCGTGCCTTACCTCGCGATCGTGGGCGATGGCGAACAGCGGGCTGCTCTCGAGCAGCAGGCGGCAGGCCTTGATGGGGTGCGCTTTTGCGGGTTTCAGAATCAGACGGAGATGCCCCGGTACTTCGATCTGGCAACCGTCTTTGTGCTGCCCTCGGAACACGAGCCGTGGGGCTTGGTCGTGAACGAGGCCATGAACGCTGGATGCGCTGTGATCGTCTCGGAAGAGGTAGGATGCCAACCGGATCTGGTGACCGACGGTGTCGAGGGCTGTGTCTTCCGAGCGGGCGATACGCTCGGACTTGCCGACACACTCCTGCGTGTGCTGCACTCACGCGAAGCTGCCGCCGAAATGGGCCGTCGCGCCCGGGAACGCGTCCGCCGCTGGGACTTCGAGCAGGACGTCCGCGGCTTACGGCAGGCGCTTGCATGGGCGGTGCGTCGGCCGATGCCGGAGACCGACGTCGCGGAGCGCGCACGGTATCCTCTCTCTCGTAACGGCGCGTGAATGCGGATTCTGCACATTATCGGAACTCTCAATCCCGAGGCCGGCGGCCCGACCGAAGCTGTTCGCGTCCTGCTGAGCTTCGGACCGATCGGGTATCAGGGGGAGGTGGTAACGCTGGACGCTCCGGGTGCGCCGTTTCTCCGCGAGTTTCCCTTTCCCATTCACGCGCTCGGTCCCATCAACACGGTCTATGGCTACACGCCGCGGCTGCTGCCCTGGCTGCTCGCGAACCGTCATCGTTTCGACGGCGTCGTGGTCAACGGGCTCTGGCAGTACTGCGGGTTAGCGGCCTGGCGCGCGTTCTCCGGCAGGAAGCCCTATGTCGTCTTTCCGCATGGCATGCTGGATCCCTACTTCAAACACCGGTTCCCGCTCAAGCACATCAAGAAGTGGGTTTACTGGCTGGCGGCAGAGTTCTGGATTCTGCGCGGCGCCTTTCGCGTGCTGTTTACGTCGCCCGCGGAAGAGCAGCTGGCGCGACAGAGTTTTTGGCTCAGCCAGTGGAGTGGCTTCGTCGTTCCGTATGGCGCCAGCGCCCCTCCGTCCAACACCGAGCAGATGCGCGAGAGCTTTCTGGCGCAGTTTCCCCAGCTGCGAGGACGCCGGTTTCTGCTCTACCTCGGCCGAATTCACCGAAAGAAGGGCTGCGACCTGCTCATCGAGGCGTTCGCGCGTGTTGCCGCAGAGGATCCCGAACTGCATCTGGTGATGGTGGGACCCGACCAGCAGGGGTGGACGGCTGATCTGCGCGGTAGGGTGAAACGGGCTGGCTTGGAGGATCGCGTCTCCTGGCCCGGCATGCTACGCGGCGACATCAAGTGGGGTGCGTTTCTTGCTTCGGAAGCGTTCATTCTGCCGTCGCATCAGGAAAATTTCGGCATAGCGGTCGCCGAGGCGCTCGCCTGCGGCACGCCGGTTCTGCTCGCCGATAAGGTGAATATCGCCGGGCAGATCGCGGCGGACGGCGCGGGGTACATGGAACCTGACACATTCGAGGGAACGCTGCGTCTGCTCGAACGATGGCTGGGAACGCCGGCCGAGGAACGCCTGCGTATGCGCGATCGAGCCCTCGCGTGCTTCCACCACAGGTACGATATGCGGGAGAACGCGAAGACGATCATTCGCCTGTTTGAGATTGCCCAGGTCGCTGTGCCGGGCGACCAGGCCGGCAAGCCGGAGGTGTAAGAAAGACCTCATGGATCGGCACACAACCAAGAACCCAGCGGGAGGTACACCGACCGAAGCAGCGGGAGATCCGTATCTGCGGCCCGCCTTTTCCCGCGGCAATCAGGTACGGAGACTGCTTTGGCAGCTGTGCTGGTCCACTCTCTACCGGATCTCGCCACGGCCGATGCACTCTTGGCGCGCATGGCTGCTGCGCTGCTTCGGTGCGCGGATGGGGCCGAACTGCCACTTCTACCCCGGATCGCGCATCTGGGCGCCATGGAACCTGGTCTGCGCGGACCAGGTCACAGCGGCTGACGGCGTCGAAATCTACAATCCCGCGCCAATGCGTTTCGGCTCCCATGCGATCGTCTCGCAGGGCGCTTACCTCTGTGGCGCGACGCACAACTACGACGACCCGGCATTTCCGCTGCTGACATACTCGATGAGCTTCGGCGCATACTCCTGGGTGTGTGCGCGGGCGTCGGTGGCCCCAGGCGTCTCGCTGGGAGAGGGCGCGGTTCTCGGGCTGGCCTCGGTCGCAACACGTTCGCTTGAGCCCTGGACCGTGTACGCCGGCGCGCCAGCGCGCCGCATCAAGGATCGCCGGAGATCGACGATGTGACGCAGCGATGCCGGCACTTGCGGGCGCCGGCATCGGGTCGGGCGAGGCGTCTGCGGGTTAGGCGCGGAGTTTGGCCAGCAGGTCGGTGGGGTGCACGGGCTTGGCGAGAATCTCGAACTCATGGCCTTGCGCGCGCGCTTTTTCCAGAAGATCGGCGGTGGCCGCCTGCCCGGAGAAGAGCAGGATCTTGCAGTTCGGCATCTTTTCCCGCGTCTTGATCGCAGCCTCGATGCCCGTCATGCCCGTCATGATCACGTCGCTGATCAACATGTTCGGCTGAAATGTGTCGAGCGCTTCAATGGCCTTTTCCCCGCTGAACACAGCACGCGCCTCAAATCCGGCCTGGTTCAGGATGATGGCCAGAGTATTCGCGATGACTTGCTCATCATCCGCGACAAGAACTCGTGGCTTGCTGCTGGTCGAAGTGGACGGTGCTGCTGCCATGCTTGGTGGTCTCCGTTGGCGAAGGCTTCTTGTTATACGGCCAGACTCGCAACAGAGCCGCATCTCATTGAAATCATCAGTGGTAATGATACGCTGACCGCAGAGTGGATGAGCACGCCGCGGTGAATTTTCATCGGCCTCCGCCGCCGCTCTGACGGATCGCCATGACGACACCCATCATACGTGCCGAGCGCGTTGAGAAGTACTACGCCCAGCCCAGTGAGAACCGGATTCAGGTCATCTCGCCGACCGACCTGGCCATCTGCGCCGGCGAAATCGTGGCCCTGCTCGGCCCGTCCGGGTCCGGCAAATCGACCCTGTTGCGCATGCTCACCGGCCTCTCGGCTCCATCGGCCGGCCAGGTGTACTGGCACGAGAAGCCGATCGCCTCAGCCAACGTCAATGTCTCGATCGTCTTTCAAAGTTTTGCCCTCTTTCCATGGCTCACGGTCTTCGAAAATGTCGAGGCGCCGCTCCGCGCCAAGGGAATGGACACAGCGGAACGGAGACGCCGCAGCCAGCGCATCCTGGACACGGTCGGCCTGGACGGCTTCCAGAGCGCCTACCCCAAGGAGCTCTCGGGTGGCATGCGCCAGCGGGTCGGCTTTGCCCGCGCTCTGGTCGTCGAGCCCGAGGTGCTGTTCATGGACGAGCCGTTTTCGGCTCTCGATGTGCTCACGTCCGAAAACCTGCGCTCCGAACTGCTGGAGCTTTGGCACAAGAAGACCTTGCCGACGCAGGCGATCTTTATCGTGACCCACAACATCGAGGAAGCCGTACTTCTGGCTGACCGGATCATCGTGCTCGGCCGCAATCCGGGGCACATTCGCACTGACTTCCACGTAGGCCTGGTCCACCCGCGCGATCGCAAAGCAGCCGCCTTCACCCAGCTGGTCGATTACATCTACAAGGTCCTGACGCAGCCTGACGCCCAGCCCCCCGCCCTACCGCGCACCGCGGACGGCCGCAAGGTTCGCGACCAGCGCGAGATGCATTACCAGATGCTGCCGCACGCCCGTCCTGGCGGTATCGCCGGTCTGCTGGAGATTCTGCTCGACCACGCGGGCAAAGATGACATCTACCGCCTGGCCGACGATCTCTCCTTTGAGATCGACGACCTGCTGCCGATCGTAGACGCGGCGCAGCTGCTCGGCTTCCTGCTCGTGACCGAAGGCGACGTCGCGATCACTGCCTCCGGTACCGAATACGCCGACTCCGAGATCCTTCATCAGAAGGAGCTCTTTCGTACCGCCGCCGTCGAGCATGTGCTTCTGCTGCGGCAGATCGTCCGCGCGATCGAGGCAAAGAGCGACGGCACCGTCTCGGAAGAGTTCTTTCACGACATGCTCGATGAGCAGTTCTCCGAAGACGAAACACTGCGGCAGCTCGAGACCGCCATCAATTGGGGCCGCTATGCCGAGCTCTTCGACTTTGACGCCTCGCGCCGCCGCTTCACCCTGCCGCAGCGGCTGACCCACGATGCCGAGCAGGACAGGACCACGGGGATCGACGCTTGATCCTGGTCCCCAACGGCTTCACGCACACGCGGGAGACCCTCGCTCGCTCCCTCGTGGTTCGGCGCAGCTGGCCGGTTGTGCTCGATCTCAGCGTCGCCGCGGTCGGACTCGCGTGCTTCTACGGTGTCGTTCTGCTGGCCCGATACTGGTTCGGCCATCCCGAACCCGAGATCGTCATCTCACAGAGCCCCCGCGCGCTGCCGCTGTACGCCTTCTATTCCGTCGTGCGCATCGGCCTCGCATACCTGCTCTCGCTTGTGTTCGCGGTGGGCTACGGGTACGTCGCCGCCTACAATCCGCGAATCGAAGCACTGATGATCGCGGCGCTCGACATCCTGCAGTCCATCCCCGTGCTTTCGTTCCTGCCCGGGGTCATGCTGGCCATGGTCGCCCTCTTCCCCACCCGGCAGATCGGCGTCGAGATGGGCGCCATTCTGCTCATCTTCACCGGCCAGGTCTGGAACATGGCCTTCTCCTTCTACTCCTCCATCAAGAGCATCCCGAAAGAGCTCTCGGAAGCAGCCGGTGTTTACCAGTTTTCCGCGCTCCAGCGTCTGATTCAGTTGGAGCTGCCGTTCGCCGCCATCGGTCTAGTCTGGAACTCCATGGTGTCGGTTGCGGGCGGCTGGTTCTTTCTGATGGCCTGCGAAATGTTCGTCCTGGGAACGCGCGACTTCCGCCTTCCGGGGCTCGGCTCCTACCTCCAGACAGCAGCCAGCCGCGACAACGGCACCGCCATGGCGTGGGGGCTCGCGACCATGGTGCTGATCATCGTGGCCACCGACCAGCTCATCTGGCGACCGGTCATCGCTTGGAGCGATCGGTTCAAGTTCGAACAGGTGGAGTCCAAGTCGCATGTGCGATCCCCCCTGCTGCACATGCTGCAGCAGTCGCACGCCCTCAAGCTGCTGCATCGGCACACCACCGGCAGCTGGACGGAGCGCATTTACGCGCGGCTGGCGAAACGTCGTCTCGATGCGGTGGAGCGCGCCAGCACGGAGACCGCCCCCGCGACCTCGAGCACCTCAACCTGGCTGAGCATTCTTCTGGTTGTGATTGGCTCCGCCCTCGTTCTCTACTCGGCCGTTCACGCGGTCGGGCTGCTCCGCACCGTCCAGCGCGCGCAGTTCCGGCAAATCCTGATCGGCGCTTCGGCCACATTTCTGCGCGTCAATTTGTCGCTCCTGCTCGCCTCCGTGTGGACCATCCCCGTTGGCGTGGCAATCGGCTTCAACCCGCGCCTGGCTCGCATCGCGCAGCCGCTCGCGCAGATCGCCGCTTCTGTTCCCGCCACCGCGCTCTTTCCCGTGCTTCTGCTCGCGCTCATCGATGTCGGCGGCGGTATGGGCATCGGCTCCATCGCGCTGATGCTGCTCGGCACCCAGTGGTACATCCTGTTCAACGTAATCGCGGGCGCGATGGCGATCCCGAGCGATCTCAAGGAGGTCTCCGACCTCTTCCACTTCAAAACCGTCCAGCGCTGGCGAACGGTCATCCTCCCCGGTATCTTTCCGTTCCTCCTCACCGGCCTGGTCACCGCCTCCGGCGGCGCGTGGAATGCAAGTATCGTCGCCGAGTATTTTCACCTCAAGGGCCAGACCATGCAGACCGTCGGACTTGGAGCCGAGATCAGCTCAGCTTCCGACCATGGCCAGTTTCAGCTGCTGCTGCTCGCCACGATCGTTATGGCGCTGATGGTCGTCACCATCAACCGCCTGGTGTGGCGGCCGCTGTTCCGCATTGCCGAAACCCGCTACCGGCTGCAGGGCTAATCCCCGATCCGCATGAGTCGCCCCCACACCGCGTCACGCACAAGTGGTCTCCTCGTCCTCGCCCTGCTCTCCGCCGCGGCCCACGCCACCGAACCCTGCCAAACCATCCACGGTCGCGCACACCTTTACGGCGGAGACGGACAGCTGCGCATCTGGCACATCGGCACTCACCACGAATTCGAACCCGATCGCAGCTCCTGGCAGCTGGTTCTTTCCTGGCTGAACGCCGGCGTCACGGAGCCCCAACGAGCCACCCTGGCTGAACCCGCGTCCGCCGTATACCTCTTCGGTGACTTCGACCTCTGCCCCAGCCAACCCTTCCGCAAAGGCGCCGTCCAGCCAGCGTCCTTCCTCCGTGTGCGCCACAAACACTACACCGCCGTCCCGTAAGGATGCCTTACGATGGAAGAAGCGTGTCCGCTACCCACCATCAGATCGATCTCCAAACGCCCTCGGCCAACTACCCCATCCACATCGGTCCAGATCTCCTCGTGACCCTCGCCCCGCGTCTGCGCAAGCTCACCGGTTTCAAATCCCATTCGCCTCGGCTCTTCCTCGTCACCTCTCCCGAGATCTGGAAGCTCTGGTCCACCACCGTGCTCTCGTCCTTCCCCGCCGACGGGCAACCCACCGTATTTCTGGTTCCCTCAGGCGAACGCCATAAGCGGCTGCCGACCGTAGAGCGCCTGCTTGAAGAGCTCGCGCAGGCCGGGGCGGACCGCGGCTCCGTCCTGCTCGCGCTCGGCGGCGGCGTTCTCGGCGACATCACCGGATTCGTGGCCGCGATCTACATGCGCGGCATCCGCTACATTCAGCTGCCCACCACGCTGCTCGCCCAGGTCGATTCTGCAGTCGGCGGTAAGACCGGCGTCAATCTCGCGGCCGGCAAAAATCTCGCGGGCAGCTTCCACCATCCGCTGGCCGTCTTCGCCGACACCGGGACCCTCGGCACGCTGCCGCCGCGTGAACTCCGTGCCGGCCTGCAGGAGTCCATCAAAGCCGGCATCATCGGCTCCCCGGAGCTCTTCCACCTGCTCGAAACCCGCTCCGATGCGATCCTCCACCCCGAGCACCCGGAACACGCCGATCTGCTCAACCGCGCCGTCACCGCCAGCGTCGGCGTCAAAGCCGGGATTGTTGCCGCCGACGAGCGCGAGTCCGATCTGCGCATGACGCTCAATTTCGGTCACACCCTGGGCCATGCCATCGAGGCCGCCACCGGGTACCGGCAGTTGCTGCATGGCGAAGCCGTCGGCTGGGGATCCATCGCCGCCTGCCACCTGTCGCGTGAACGTGGCCTTCTAAGCGTCGAGCAGGCCGGCCGAATCGAGCGCGCCATCCTTCTCTACGGCCCGCTGCCTCCCTTTGTCGCGACGGCGGAGCGCCTCGTCGATCGCACCGCATCCGATAAAAAGAACGTTTCCGGCAAACTCTCCTTTGTCGTGGCCACCGGCATCGGATCGGTGGAGGTCGTCCAGGACGTCACTCACGCCGAGCTCCTCAGCGCCGCCGAATCCATGCTCCACCTTATGCGCCGGCAACCCAAGCCCCCAGCCCAGCCATGACGCTCCCAACTCCACCCGAGCACCTCGAAACCACAGGTGCCCGCTTTGCCGCCGAGCCAACCGATCAGGAAGCTGCCGCGCATGTGCGGCAGATGTTCGACACCATCGCGCCCACCTATGACCGGCTGAACCACCTTCTTTCCATCGGCCTTGATCGATGGTGGTGGACGCGCGCAGCCCGTGCCTTCGGCCCCTTGCTCGCCCGTCCTGAGGCACGAATCGTCGACCTCTGCTGCGGCACCGGCGACATGACCTCTGCCCTGCTTCGCCTTCGTCCCTCCACCCCCGGCACGTCACCGGTGACCGGCGTCGACTTTTCCCCCGAAATGCTCTCCCGCGCCCGCTCCAAGCACGCCCGCGCCAACGCCACCTTCGTGGAGGCCGACGCCCTCCACCTCCCCTTTGCCGACAGCTCCGTCGACCTCATCACCGCCGCCTTCGGCTTCCGCAACCTCGCCAACTACGAAGAGGGCCTCGCCGAACTGCACCGCGTCCTCCGTCCCGGCGGCCAGCTCGGCATCCTCGAAGCCAACCAGCCCGGCGGCCTCCTTGGTCTCGGTTACAACCTGTATTTCCGCGGCATTCTGCCGCGCCTTGGCGGCCTGCTTTCGCGCGCGCCCGCGGCGTACCGATACCTGCCCGCCTCCGTCGGGCGCTTCCCCCGGCCACCACGCATGCTCGAGCTTCTTCGCGCCTCAGGCTTTCGCGACGCCTCCTGGACCAGCTACACCTTCGGCGTCACCGGCCTCTTCCGCGCAACGAAATAGCTCGCTTCGCTGCCGCAGAGCGCACTTCGCCGCCGACTTCCACGTGCATCGGCCCGGCCGCCCCTGTACCATCTCTCCCATGAGCGCGACCGCAACGGCCTCGGAGACGACGCACGCCGCCAAGCGCTCCGCCGCGCTCTTCTCCGTGCTGGCCGCCGCCGTCGTCACCGCGCTCAAGCTGCTGGCCGGCTTCCTTACCGGGTCGCTCGGCATGCTCTCCGAAGCCGCACACTCCTCCATCGACCTCGTCGCAGCGGTCCTCACGCTGGTCTCGGTCCGCGTTGCCGACCGGCCCGCCGACGAGGACCACAACTACGGCCACGGCAAAATCGAGAGCCTCTCCGCTTTCGTCCAGATCGCGCTCATGCTCGGCTCCTGCGTGTGGATCGTCAGCGAAGCTGTCCGCCGTCTGCTGCACCGTACCCACCTTTCGCTGCCTCTGTCGATCTGGCCGTTTGCCATCCTGCTCTTCTCGATCCTGGTTGACGCTTCGCGCACCAGAAACCTCAAGCGCATCGCCCGCGACTCCGGTTCGCCCGCCCTCCAAGCCGACGCGCTCCACTTCTCGACCGACATCTGGAGCTCCTTCGCCGTTCTTCTCGGCCTCTTTTCGACGCTCGCCGGCGAACGGTTCCATCGTCCAGCCCTGCAGCTCGCCGACCCCATTGCCGGCATCATCGTCTCCGCCATCATCCTTCGCGTTACGATCCAGATGGCGCGCCAGACCATCAATGCCCTGCTCGATGCCTCGCCCACCACGGAGGCCGGCCAACGCAGCCGCGAGCAGATCCTGGGCGAGCTCACCACCATCCCCGGCGTCGTCAACGTCGAGCGCCTGCGCGTCCGTCAGTCCGGCGCACACGTCTTTGCCGACCTCGCCCTCGGCATGCCGCGCACTCTCACCTTCCAACGCTCCGAGCAGATCACGGCCGAGGCTACCGCCGCTGTCCAGCGTCACCTTCCCGGGGCCGATGTCGTCGTCCACTCCATCCCCAGGGCCACCGTCGCCGAAAGTGTGCACGACCGTATCCGCGCCGTCGCCGCCCGCGCCAACCTCGCCATTCACGATGTCAGTCTGCGGCAGGTCGACAACTCACTTCATCTGGAGCAGCACCTTGAACTCGACGAAACTATGCCGCTTCGCCGCGCGCACACACTCGTCACCGATCTGGAAAGCGAGATTCGCCGCGAGATCCCGGAGATCTCCGCCATCCTGACGCATATCGAGAGCGAGCCCGCCACCATTGACCACCCTGCCTCGCTCGAACATGACCGCCAACTCGATCGTCGGTTGCGCCGCGTCGCTCGCACACTTCCGGAGATCCTCGATATTCACGATGTGATGGTCACCCACCTTGCCGGTCCTGCCGGCAGCAGTTCCAACGGGCAGACTCCGCCCGCCGGCCGCATCGAGGTCACCTGTCACGCCACGCTTCCAGATGACCTCCCCATGGCACGGGTTCACGGCGTGATCACGGAACTTGAGAGCGCCTTTCGGCTCGACTCCCCAGAGGTCAGCCGCCTCCTGATTCACCCCGAACCGGTCACCGACAACCGTCGCTAAGCGGCATGCTCGCTGGCCCAAACGGAAGAGGAAAGATGCGGGCAGTGTCTCGACGGGAGAGTTGCGTCCCGGCCCTGCCGCGCGTGCGGCATGGGCTAGATCCCTGCGCGGCCTCCACCCTGTATCCTTAAGGCTGCAATGCGTCGCTTTTTCACCATTCTGCTCACCGGCCTGTCGATGCTGACGGTCGCGCTGCTCTCCGCCTTCATCGCCATGCGCCTCGCCATTCACGGCCGCGAGGTGACGGTGCCCAACCTTGCCGGGCTTTCGCTCGAAGAGGCAAGCGAAAAGGCCGGCAGCCTCGGTCTGGCGTTGCAGCTGGAAAACCGCTTCTACTCCACCATGGTCCCCTCGGGACGCATCATCTCGCAATTCCCGCTGCCCGGCGCAGTCGTCCGCCGCGAGTGGAACATCCGCATCTCCGAGAGCCTCGGCGCGCAACAGGTCTCCATCCCCGATGTGGTCGGTCAGCCTGATCGTCCGGCGTCGCTCGCCATCCGCCGTCTTTCGTTAGACCTCGGCACGGTCGCCGCTATCGGCGCACCGGGTCCGTCCGGCATTGTTCTCGCCCAGACACCGCCGCCCAACGCCGAGGGCGTCGACCGACCACGCGTTAGCCTGCTGCTCAGCCAGGCTGACTCGACCGTTCCCGTCGCCTACGTCATGCCGCAGCTAATGGGACTCTCGTTCTCCGCCGCCTCTTCCCGCGCCAGCTCACTCGGCCTGCACCTCGTGGCCGCAATCGACCCCAACTCAGCCGCCGCCCAGACCTCCGCCGCATCCCCCATCACCGGCTCCGCCCTCAGTCGGCCCGCTCCGGATCAGCCAAGCGGCCCGGCCGGAGCCGTCGGCAAGCAGTATCCGCAGGCCGGCTACCGCGTGCTGCGCGGCGAGTCCGTCCGCGTCATCCTTCAGTAGCCTCGAGCCGCTCCAGCACCGCTGCAAAAAATCCATCGCAGGGATGAACTCCAGGCAGCGTTCGAAGCGCATCGCCTCGAATCATCGACAGATCGGTCTTCCGCAAAGTTCCCTTCCGCCTCAGATCCTCAAGCACGGGCGCGACCGAGACCCGCGTTACGCTCCCTTTGCCAGCTACCCCGTCTACCACCCGTTCACATTCCTCCGCCTCGAGCGAGCAGGTCGAGTACACCAGGCGTCCTCCCGGAGCGAGCCGATCGAGCGCCGCCCGCAACAGTACGCCCTGTCGCTCTGCATGCCGCGGGATGTCCTCCACCCGCAAACGATGCCGAATCTCCGGGTTGCGCGCCAGCGTTCCCGTTCCACTGCAGGGAACATCGCACAGGATCAGGTCGAAGCTGCCCTCGGTCTCAGGCAAGGCTGTTACATCCGATACACCGCACCGTACCTCGCTGTACCCCGACGCTTGAAGCCGCTCCACCATGGCCCCGAGCCGCCGCGCACTCACATCCGTGGCCAGGATCTCCGCTCGCGACCCCAATTGCCGCGCCAGCACCATCGTCTTCCCACCAGGCGCGGCACAGCAGTCCCACACCCGCGCCTTCCGCCCCGGCACCTCCAGCAACACCTCCGCCGCAATCTCGGCTACAAGGCGCGAACCGTCATCCATCACCGGCAGTTCTCTCCGCCGGTCGACACCCGTTCCTACCGCATCTCCATTTGCTGGCGCAAGCTCCGCGTCCTCCGCGTCCCACCTTGCGCCAGTCGGTGTCGCTCCATCGCCCGACGGCGGGGACCCGCATCCATCGCAAAACATGCAGCCCTTCGCCGGCTCTGCCTGCCCCGCCTCACAGAGGCGCATCGCCGTCTTCCGCCCATAGCTCGCCATCCACCGCTCGGCGATCCATCCGGGATGCCCCAGCCGCTCCGCAAAGGCCTGGGTCGTCTCCCAGATCGGCGTCGCCGCCGCTGTCGGCTCCCCGAGCAACCGCCGGAGCACCGCATTCACCATACCCGCGGCATGTGCCTGCCCGGACCACCGCGTCAGCTCTACGCTCTCACCCACCGCAGCGTGCGCCGGAATGCGATCCATGTGCAGCAGCTGAAACGCCGCCATCCTCAACGCGATCAGCACCTCTTCGGCGACTCGGGTCTCCGGTCGCGCCAGCAGTCCACGCAGCCGCGCATCGAGCGCAATCTGCCATCGCAGCACACCCAGCACCAGCGCCGTCGCCAGTCCCTTATCCGTCGGACTGAGTGCGCTGAGCCTCGACGAATGCAGCAGCTCATCGCTGTGCCCGCGCCCGGCGCCGACTAGCATCAGCACCTCGAATGCCGCTGTCCGGGCCGGAGAAATGGACTCCCGCGGAGTCGCCTGCCCGCCAGGCTTTCGCCTCTCGCCGGAAGTCGACGGTGATCGACCGACTGCACGCGGCCTCGCGCGCTCGCCCGGTCCGCGCCCGTCTTGTTCCTGTGGCGGCCGCCCACCCCGCTTAGCCAAGCCGCTCACCCGACTTCACCTGAAACGCGGTCACAAACTCCGCTCCGCCGATCCTCGACTTTCCCTCCACCTGCACCTCATCCAGCAAAAGCTCCGTCCCGCCCGCGCATCCCACGCGCAGCGTGCCCGAAGCTCGAAGCTCACCCGGTCCAAGCCCCGTCGCATCTTCAGCCAGCCGCATCCGCAGCAGCAAAAGTCGTCTCCCGCGAAAGCTCGTGTACGCTCCCGGCCAAGGCGTGAACCCTCGCCACCGGTCCCAAATCTCCTTCGCGGACCGCTGCGAAAACCCAGCACGTCCGTCTTCGCGCGTCAGTATTGGGGCGAGCGTCGCCTGGGTGTGATCCTGCTCGACCGGGTCAACCTCTCCACGCTCCAGCTTGCGCAGCGTCTCCACCATCAGGTCCGCACCCACCGGCGCCAGCGTGCGGTACACATCCTCGGCCGTCTCCTCCGGCGCAATCGGCACGGCATGCGCCAGCAGCATTGGCCCGGTGTCGAGCCCCGCATCCAGCCGCATCGTGGTCACACCCGTCACCGTTTCGCCATTCGCCACCGCCCACTGGATCGGTGCCGCCCCACGATACTTGGGCAAAAGGCTCCCATGCAGATTCAAACACCCGAAACGCGGCAGCTCCAGCATCCATTCAGGAATCATCCGCCCGTACGCCACCACCAGAATTGCATCCGGCGCGATGGCTTCGAGCCGGGCCCGAAGTTCCTCGTTGCCCCGCATCTTCTGCGGCTGCACAACCGGCAAGCCAAGCTCGACCGCCAGTCTCTTCACTGGAGGCGCGATCAGCGTCAAACCCCGTCCCGCCGCACGGTCCGGCTGCGTCACCACCAAGGCAATCTCGTGCCCAGCAGCCAGCACCGCCTCGAGCGTCCGCACCGCAAACTCCGGTGTGCCGCAGAAGACCAGCCGCAACCTACCACTCCCCGTTCTTCTGCAGCTTGCGGATCTTTCGCAGGACCAGCTCCCGTTTCAGCCGGCTGATCCGGTCAATGAACAGCACGCCGTCCAGGTGATCGATCTCATGCTGCAACGCCCGCGCCAGCAGCTCTTCCCCTTCCACCTCAAACCACTTCCCCGTCACATCCTGTGCGCGCACCTTTACCCATGCCGCCCGTTCAACCTTCTCGCGAATCTCCGGCAGGCTCAGGCAGCCCTCCTCCTCCACCTGCTTGCCCGTCCGCTCGACGACCTCAGGATTGATCAACGCAATCTTCTGCTCCGGATCCTTCTTGAAACTGACGTCGATCACCGTAATCCGCTTGGACAGACTGATCTGCGGCGCCGCCAGACCGATTCCCTGCGCTGCGTACATCGAGTCGAACATCTCGTCGACCAGCGCCTTCAACTCCGGCCCGAACTCCGTGATCGCCTCGCCGCGCTTTGCCAGCACGGGATCCGGGTACTTCACCACCTCGTGGATCTTTAACCGTTTCGCCACTCGCCCGCCCTGCTCTCCATATCGGCACGTCTCCCCAAACCTTGAAGCCCTCGGCTCAGAAAAGATCAGAACGCCCGAATCTGCTCCGTATACCCATCAAAGTTCCGCTTCAGCTCCCGCACAGAATCGCCACCAAACTTCTCGATCACCAGCCTGGCCACGGTCAAGGCCACCATCGCTTCCCCCGCCACGCCCGCCGCGGGCACGACACAAACGTCGCTCCGCTCGTATGCCGCCTTCACCGGCTCGCGTGTCTCGAAGCTGACGCTTCCCAGTGGTCGGCGCAGCGTCGAGATCGGCTTCAGGTATCCACGGATCACGACATCCTCGCCATTTGAGATGCCGCCCTCGAGCCCACCGGCGTTGTTCCGCTCCCGCGAAAAGCGGGTAAACCGACCACCGCCCGAACCGGCCTCCGCGTATCCGATCGCATCGTGCACCGCCGAGCCCATCGACTCGGCCGCAGTTATCCCGCGGCCCAACTCCACCGCCTTCACCGCCTGCAAGCTCATCACCGCCTGGGCCAGCAGACCGTCCATGCGCTCGTCCCAGTTCACATGCGTGCCCACGCCCGGCGGCAGCCCATGCACCACCACCTCAAACACCCCACCCACTGTGTCGCCCGTTCGCAGGGCTGCATCCACCTCCGCCTTCATGCGCGCTTCTGCTTCCGGATCCACGCACGCTAGCAGCACCTCCTCGCGCTCACCCACGGCGCAAATCTCCTCCCACGCCGCATCGCGGCCGAGCTCCGCCTTGCCCACCCGCACCGTGTGGCTCGCCACCTCCACATCCAACTCCCGCAGCAGCATCTGCGCGATCGCTCCGCACGCCACGCGCGCTGCACTCTCCCGCGCGCTCGCCCGCTCCAGCACATACCGCGCATCAGCAAAGTTGTATTTCAGCGCACCCGGCAGATCCGCATGCCCCGGCCGCGGCGACGCCACCGCCTTGTGCTTTTCGGGATCACCCGCGGCCACCGGCAGAATCTCTTCCCAGTTCTTCCAATCGCGGTTTTCGAGCGTCATGGCCACCGGACTCCCAATCGTCCTGCCGTGCCGCACGCCGCTCAGCACGTGTGCCGTATCCTTCTCGATGCGCATGCGACCGCCGCGTCCGTAGCCCTGCTGCCGCCGCCACAGTTCCCGGTTCAAAAACTCCTGGTCGAACGGCACGCCCGCAGGTAATCCGCTCACCATCGCCACCAGCGCCTCGCCGTGACTCTCCCCTGCAGTCGAAAATCGCAACATGATCAGCTTCTGATTCTACTCATCCCGCCAACGGCAGCTAGGATGGGGACATCCATGCCTCGCGTCCTCACCATCGCGCTCGCAGCAGCCGTGCTCCTCGCCGCTTCGCACCTTCGCGCGCAGGAGGTCGACCCCGCGATCGCGGCGAATCTTGCCGCGATCCGCGCTATCGACAACCACGCGCACCCCGTCCTCTCGCCGCCTGAAGACGCCACCGACCGCAACTTCGACGCGCTCCCGGTCGACAACATGGAGCCCGAAACCGACCCGCTCTCCTGGCGTCCGGACTTCCCTCCCCTGGCAGCCGCCTGGAAGTCTCTCTTCGGCTTCACCGGCCAGCCGCCGCTCTCGCCCGAGGCGCTCCAGCAGCTCGACGCCGCCCGCGCGCGCGCCAAGCAGAAGCACGGTACCGGCTACTCCGCCTGGGTGCTCGACCAGGCCGGCGAAGGCACCATGCTCGCCAATCGCGTCAGCATGGGCGTCGGTGTCCAGCCCCCGCGCTTTCGCTGGGTGCCGTACGTTGACGCTCTGCTCTTTCCCTTCAGTAACTCGGGCCTCGGCGCGACCAACCCCGATCGCACGCAGTTCTTCTTGCTGGAGGACAAACTCCGCTCCCAGTACCTCCAGGCAGTCGGCCTCGCCACGCCACCCGCGACGCTCGACGCCTACCTCGCCCAGGTCGTCATCCCCACCCTCGAGCGCCAGCATGCCGGCGGAGCTGTTGCCGAAAAATTCGAGGTCGCCTACCTCCGCTCCTTTGATTTCTCCAACCCCAGTCACGACCAAGCCGCCGAGATCTACGCCCGTCTCCTGCATCAGCCCACCCCCGATCCCGCCGCCTACAAGCTCCTGCAGGACTTCCTCTTCCACCAGATCGCCCGCGAGTGCGGCCGGCTCGGCATGGCTGTCCACCTTCACGGCATGTCCGGCGGCGGCGGATACTTTTCCATTGCCGGCGTCAACCCGCTGCTGCTTGAGCCGATCTTCAACGACCCCACTCTGCGCCGCACCAACTTCGTCCTCCTTCATGGCGGATGGCCCTTCGTCCACGAGGCCGGAGCGCTGCTCCAAAAGCCCAACGTCTACCTCGATCTCTCGCAGCAGTCCCTCACCATCCCGCCGCGCACCCTCGCCCTTTGGCTCCGAGAGTGGCTCGAGCTCTTCCCCGAAAAAGTTCTCTTCGGCACCGATGGATACCCGTACACGGCGTCACTGGGCTGGGAAGAGGCAACCTGGATTGCCAGCCGCCAGGCCCGCGAAGCGCTCGGCATCGCTCTCACCGGCATGCTGCACGACCACGAAATCACTCCCGCCCGCGCCAACACTCTCGCCGAGATGGTTCTCCGCACCAACGCCCAAACCCTGTACAAGCTCCCGCAGTAGCGCTTTCGCATCCTTTGGCTGTCATCCCGGACGCAGCCCTCTTTATCCCTTCAGAAACTCCCGCGAATTCAGCAGCGGCCGCTCCATGCTGCGCACCCATTCCGTCATTTCGCCGCCACCCTTGCCCGCCGCCGTCGCCGCCTCAAACTCACCGCGCATCGTCTGCATCTTCGCCTCCAGATCATCCAGCATGCTCAGCAACACCGCCTCCGGCGTCATCGGCAGCTTCGGCGAACCAAACTCATACTTCCCGTGGTGGCTCAGGATCATGTGCTCCACCAGCACCCGCAGCCTTTCCGGAAACCCCGGCAGCCTCGCGACCTTCTCCGCCATCAGGCGCTGGGCCACTGAGATGTGCCCGATCAGCTGACCCTCCACCGTGTAGGCGAAGCCTTTGCCCCAGCTCAACTCGTGAATCTTGCCAAGGTCATGCAGAACCGCTCCGGTCACCAGCAGGTCTGCATCCACCTCGGGATACAGCGGCGCGACGGCCCGGCACACCCGCACCAGCGTCAGCACATGCTCGAGCAGCCCGCCCAGCCACGCATGGTGCAGCCGTTTCGCCGCCGGAGCCTCGCGAAACGCTCGCCCCACGTCCTCGTCGTCTAAGAACGCAAATACCAGTCGCCGCAGGTCCGCATTCGCGAACTCCTCCACATACCCCCGCAACTCCGCCCACATCTCGCCCACGTCGAAGCTCGTCGACGGCACATAATCCGCCGCCTCTACCTCATCCGCCACCGCCGACCGCATCTTCATCAGCGTGATCTGGAACCTTCCCTGGTACTTCGAGATCGTTCCTTGCACCTTTACGTAGCAGCCCTCGCCGCAGGTCTCCATCGCCGACGCGAACTCCTCCCACATGCGCGCCTCCATCTGCCCCGTCTTGTCCGCCAACACCATTGCCAGGTACTGGCCGCCACCCTTCTGCCGCTCCCGCACCTGCACCGACGCGAGCGCGAAGTAGCTCGTCACCACCTGGTTCTCAAACCGCGCCGCGTCGCGAACAAAAAACTCCTTCATCGTCCCTAGCCTTTCGCCCTCACAAACAGCAACGCAGGAGCCGAAGCTCCCGCGCGTTGCTGCCCTGATTACTCTACTGCGGTATCGTCGACGGGTTCGGCGTGCCTTCCGGAGTCGTCGCCGGTGTCCCCGACGGCGGCAACGGCTGACCCGTGGAGTTCGATCCCGGCGGCGGAGCCGACGCCGGTGGCAGCGTCGTCCGGTCCCCGCGCGGCGCGGGGCCCGCAGTCGTCCCGGGCAGCCGCGTGTCCACGTTCGGATTCACCGTCGGTGACGGTGCGGCCGGTGCGGCCGGCGCTGGCCTGTCCTGAATCCGATCCTTCGCCTCCCCCTTCTTGCGTTTCACCTTCACCTTCTTTTTTGTATCGCCGTTCAGACCCAGCGGCGCCGCCTGCGTCTTCTGCGTGGCCACCTCCTGCGCGCTCGGTCCGTCCGGAGTCGCCGCCGCCTTCTCCACCACCTTGGCCTGCTTGTGCTCGACCTTCTGCTCCTTCACCTCGGGCGCGCGCGAGCTGAACCGCGTCTTCCCCTCGGAGACCGGCCGCGGCGTCAGCGGATTCACATCCGAGGTCGACGAGATCTCCGTCGTTCCCCGGTTCGGCGCCATCGCCACGCCCGGCGCTCCGGCCGTCTCGCCGTTTGCCGTCGAGGTCGCCGCGCCCGCACCGATGCCCGCCACCGTCTCCTCCGGTCCGGGCGGCAGAGCATTCCGCGGAGCCTGCCCGTACCGGATCTTCTCTTTCCGAATCTTTACCTTGCCATTCTTGCTGACCTTGATCGGCTGCGCACTCGCTCGCGTCTTGCCGACGTTGCTCTCCGATCCAGCTGCAACGGTCGTAGCGGCTGCTGCTCCCGTAGTCCGCGCGGCCGAAGAAGCCCCGACTGCCGTCCCCGCCGCAGCCGCCGTCCCCGCCGAGTCCACTGCTCCGGCGCCTCCCACCCGCGCCCGGTCGAACCGGGATTTGTCCACGACCGTCTTCTTCTTCGGCGCCGGCGGCGCATACGCCGTAAACACCGGCTTAGTCTGCTTCGGGCTCGCTCCGGAGTCCACGAATCCCGGCTTCACATCGATGTACGCATCCTCGCGCAGCTTGGTCAGATAGGTCCGCAGCGCAGGTTGCATCTGCTCCATGTAGATCGCCTCCTGCACCTGCGGCTCCACACTCTTGAGCGGTTGCACCCCGCCCTCCTGGTGCTCGGTCACCTTCAGGACCACAAAGCCCTGCCGCGTCCGGATCGGCATCGTCGCCCGGCCGACCGGCAGATCAAACGTCTGGTCCTCCAGCACCTTCGCCAGCGCGCCCCGCTTGAACAGCCCCAGATCCCCGCCCTGCGCCGCCGTCGGTCCGCCCGAATCTTTCTTTGCCAACGCCGCGAAGTCGCTGCCGGCCTTGATCTGCGCCGCGATCGCGTCCGCCTTGGCCTGCGCCTGCGCCACCTGCGCATCGGTCGCATTCTCCGGCGTCGGCACCAGAATCTCGCTCAGCCGCACCTGCTCCGGCTGCTGAAAGTCCTGCTTATGGGCGTCATAGTACGCCTGCTCCTGCCCCTGCGAGAGCCGCAGCCGCTGCCCCACCTCGTCCCGCACCACCTGTTGCGTAATCGCGTTGTTGCGAATCTGTGCCTTGAAATCCTCAAAGCTCACGCCCTGCGACCGCGCCGCCTTCTCCAGGTCCTCCATCGAGTCCAGGTGGTTTTGCTTGCGGATCTCGTCCAGCCGCCGCACCACCTCGGCATCCGCGTTCAATCCCAACTCCTTGCCGCGGCTCAGCAGCAGCTGCTGGTCGATCAGATCGCGCAGCAGATCTTTCTCGCGCTGGTCTCGCTCCGCCGGTCCAGCGTTCGCCTGCTGCAGCTCCTGCTGCAGCTGCTGCTGGCTCCGCTCCACATCCGACCGGCTGATGATCTGGTCATTCACCCGCGCGACCACGTCCTCCACCACGGACGCCCCGGGCGTAATCGCCGCCGGCGTCGGCAGCGAGGGCGCGCTCGCCGGAGCCGCCCCAAACGGACTCTGGTACCGCGGAGCAGACGTCTGTCCCCAC
>CALMVL010000183.1 GCA_937873265.1 uncultured Granulicella sp. | reverse complement strand
CGGGTTGGAGCGGGGGAGGAACGGCGGAGGCGGCTTCGGGGTCGAGCGGCGTAGGTGGGAGGGTGGCGGGAATGTCGATACTGGGCAGAAGAGTTTCGGGAAAGCCGTTCGCGTGAACGACGTCGCCGTAAAGCTTATAGCTGCCGGGGGGCATGGAGGGGAGGGTGAGGCGGAAGTCGCCGGGAGCGGCGAGGATGGGGTGCAGATGGAAGGCGGCGTCCATGGCAGGCCAGCGAATGGCGTAGAGGTGCATCAGGTGGCCGTGGTCGGGGAGGAAGTCGTTGTTGGCGCGGGTGAGCCACCTGTGCTCGGCAGGAGCTGCGAGGCCAGCGATGTGAAGGTCGAGGGTGTTGCCGGAAAGGGTGGCCGAGGTAGCAAGTGGGCGGAAGACTTCGCCGGCGTAGTTGGCGGCTTCAACATTCCACCACCTGCCGCCGAGGTAGACCATGACGGCAAGCACGGCGGTGGCGGCGACGGTAGCCTGCAGACCCCGGCGTCGTCGGCTTGGGTCGGGAACAACGCCTGGCTGCAGACGGGCTTCACGGACGGCCGCTCCGATCAGCGCAGCCATGGAGAGAACGAGAAAGGTCCCCAGAAGAGCAAGGGTGACGCCGAGACCGGCTTGCATATGCAGAGTGGTGGTGGCCACCGCAGGAATGGGAATGCCCGCGGCATACCTGCCTGCTGGATCAGAAACGTTCATATGGATCTGCCAGGCCCCAACGCTCATAATCCAGACCGCGCCGGTGTAGACATTGGGATCGGCGGGAGATGGCTTGAGGGTGTCGGGAACGGGTGGGTGTCTGGCAGCTTCGCCGGTGAGGAGGGTGGGAGCGATCTGGATGGAACCGATCTTGCCGACAGGCGGCATGACACGCACCTCAACTGTCGCGATGCCGGGAATGACGATGGGCATGCGAACGGTGACGAAGAGCTGGTAAGGGCCGGCCTGGACTCGTTCGAATACGTCCTTGGAGTTGACATGAGCTCGAGCTGCGATGGGAACCAGCAGCAGAAGGACAAAGCTGAGGAGACGGTGGGGCATTCGCATGGCTATCGTTCTACGGTGCGCATCCACCGGCCGAATCGGAGACCGATCCAGGTAGAAAGGGTGGCGTAGGCGCAGGCGCGGAGCAGGCCGAGCGTGAGGGTGAGGCCGTGGTCCGGGTTCAGGAACCGGCGAAGACGGTCGAAACCTTCGGGGCGGGAGTTGTAGTCGAAGTAGATGGTGCCGAAGAAGCGGTTCTCGCTCGCACGAGACAGGAGAAAGGTCGCAAAGGGCCACTCGACCGCAGTCAGGACCACGACGAAGACAAGGCCGGAAGCGAGAGCAATCTGCCAGGGACGCCAGGCGCGGGTGCGACGCCAGAGAAGGTCGAGCGCGAGGGCAGGGACGATGAGGAGGATGGGGAACTTTGCCGGGACGAAATGGGTGACCGGGAAGAAAACGGGACCGAGTTTGGGCTGCGCGGGAAAGAGTGGAAGAATCAGGATCTCGCTGATGATAAAGACAGTGTAAACAGAGGTAGTGAAGGTCGCGGCCCAGTGCGATCGGGAGGCCTCGTGAAAGAGGGCGAGGACGGCGGGGACGGCAATCGCCATGGCGATGTACGCCATCTCCTGGTGAAGCCGAACATCCCCGGTAAACTCCTGGAGAAAGAACATCTGGCCCCCGACAGTGAGTCCGCCGATGTAAAGAAGGAGAAGTTGGAGGCGTCGGAAGGTTGAGCGGCTGGCGGTATCCGTGCAGGGGAGAACCGGATCCGCGGCGCGGTTCATGGCAGCGAGGGTAAGGAAGAGTACGCCGATGGAGATGGCGCGGATCCCGAGAATGAGCAGGGTATGCGGCGGGCTGACGATTTTGACGTCAAGGCCGTACGCGGCGTGCCACCAGTTATCGAAGGGTGCGGAGGTAAGCATGGCAATGCCTCCCCAAGCGGCGACAAAGGCGCCGAGCGGGGCGCGAAAGCGAAAAACGGAGATGGAAGCGGGGCGGAGAGGTGAGTTGCGGTTAAACGTAGTGGAAAGGATGAGGTAGGAGCAGATGACGCCGGCGAGGAGGCCGCAGGCGTAGATCGCCATGTGGGCAGGGGTCCAAAAGCTGTCGCGCCCGATCGAGCGATGCCAGGAGACGTCCCACGCGCCGCCGAACGTGGCAGAGGTGATGGCGAGAACGCCGAGAAGGATGTACCAGGGAACGCCGTCGGGCACGACCCGCTCCGCGACTGGGGTGACCGTGGCGGCCATGGTGTCCTCCGGCATGCTTCAGGTTAATGGTACTCCCAGCGTTATGAATCGGAACGGTTAGCGACGCGGGAGCGATCTCTGCTTGCACTCGTGGGCTGAGGCAGAGATGCTTGAAAGATGGACGCTTTTCTGAAGCGAAGTGTGTTGAGGCAGGTCATGGGATCTGGGGTGCGGGCGATCTTCATCACGGCGTGGCTTGGCCTGGTGGTAGGCGGCGACGGAGGCGGGACTGGACGGGCGCAATCGACTGCAAAAAAGGCACCGGTTGCGGCAGCGGAGGCCTCCAATGCTTCGGCGACAGGCGTAGCAGAGGCAGCGGCGGGACCGTCAAAGGCGGGCCAGGCTGCGACGGAAGCCGCCGAGGCGGCGGGGTCGCGGGGAAAGCCGGAAGCGAGAGCGGTCGGTGGCGCTGTCGAGGTTGGGAACAGTACGGGGCTGCCGGGGATCTCGGCTGCAGAGGCGGGGCAGGTGCTACCGCCGCCGCCAGGGTTCGACGTGGCTGGGCGTAGCCGTGATGTTTTGGCGCACCTGAGTGCCGTCATCCGGTTTTATCGGGCAAGTCTGACGCCGATTCAAACAGTGGGGCAGCCGAGCGATCTCCTTTATCGAGAGCAGGCGGTGTCTCAGGCGGAGCGGACCGGCGAACTGGCATTCCAATCGGCGCGGGCGGAAGCACTGCTGCTGACGACGTATGCGAAGCGGGCGGGACTCGTCCCGGAGAAAAATGAGGGAGAGACCCAGAGACTGCAGACGATGAGGGCCACCATCGCGCAGCAGCTGGCGGACCTGAAGACGCAGGAAAAGGCGCTCGATGCGCAGACGGCGAAGGCTCGGGGAAGTCAGATGCCGGCGCTTGAGCAGCAAAGGGAGCAGGTGGAGGGAGCGATCGAGCTGAATACGGCCATGAGCGATGCGCTTGGCCGTATCTTGGGCATGAGCGACACGCGGGGGCAGACGGGACTTTCGGGAGACATCGAACGGCTTGGCCGCAGCGCACCGGAGCTGGGGGCCGCGAAGCTGAATCCGGTGGTGACGCCGCCGCTGCAGACGCTGAATGGAGAGAACACGGCCGGCGTGAGCAGTCAGGCACAGCAACTGTTTGCGCTGCTGCGAACCGAACATGCCATCGACGCATGGATGCAGGACGAGGGAGCGCTGCACACGCAGGCGCAGGCGCTCCGGACGCCGCTGACCAATATTTTACGGAGCACGGTGCAGCAGGGTCAGGCGCTTTCGCAGCAAACACAGACGGCGCTGGTGAGCGGATCGGCGACGAGCAAACCGGATGCGCCGACGCCGAAGAACGTTGGCGGGAAGAGCGCTTCGGCTGCGTCGATGGCGGCTGCGAACGCGAAGACCCTGGAAGACACGAAGAAGAGCTTTGCTGCAGTGACGTCGACATTCAACGTACTGAGCGCGGCGGCAGTTCCGTTGAGCCAGGAGATCATTACGCTTGAGCAGACGAGGGCGAATCTGCTGGCGTGGCGGACGGCGGTGCACGACGAGTACCGGACGGTTCTGCGCTATCTGCTGACGCGGGTGTGCCTGATTGCGCTGGCGCTGGCCGTTCTGTGGGGCGCGGGTGAGGTTTGGCGGCGGGCCACGACGCGGTATGTGCGCGATGTTCGGCGGCGGCGGCAGCTGCTGGTGATGCGACGGCTGGTGATCGGATTCTTGAGTGGGTTGGTGGTGATCTTCGGCTTCGTGACCCAGTTCAACTCGCTGGCAACGTTTGCGGGGTTTATCACGGCGGGCCTGGCTGTTGGGCTGCAGACGATTCTTCTGAGCGTGGCCGCGTATTTCTTCATTGTCGGGCGGTTTGGAGTAAAAGTGGGCGACCGGATCACGATTGCGACCGTAACGGGCGATGTGATCGAGGTGGGGCTGGTGCGCTTTTACCTGATGGAGCTGGCGGGATCGGGGACGGAGCTCCGGCCGACGGGGCGGGTGGCGGTGTTTTCCAATTCGGTGCTGTTTCAGGCCGGAACGCCGCTTTACAAGCAGATGCCAGGTACAGAATATGCCTGGCATGAACTGACGATGAAGCTCGCTGCGGGCGCGGATTACCGGAAAGCGGTGAGCTCGGTTTCGGGGGCGGTGACGAAAATCTATGAGGGATACAAGGCGAAGATCGAGCAGCAGCATCGGGATCTCGAAAGCTGGATGGATGCGAGTGTCGACACGCCGTCGGTGGAGTGCCGAATACAGCTGGTCGACGGCGGGGTGCAGCTGAATATCCGGTTTCCGGTGGAGATCCAGGAAGCCGCGCAGGTCGATGAGCGGGTAACGGAGCAATTGCTGGCGCTCATGCGAGATGATGCGGAGGTGAAGGCGGCTGTCTCGAGCGGGCCGGAGATCAAGGCTGCGGTAAAGGGTTAGCGCATCTGCCGTGCGGAAGGTTGGCTCGCGCGCCTACGACTCCCCGATGAATTCGAGTGTTCTGGCCGGAACGCTTTCCGGCATAACGACGTACCCTGAGCATATGCGTTTCACCCGTACCGAACCTCGTCGATGACCTCTCGTTTCCATTTGATCGGAGAACGTCTGCAGCGCATGTTGGGGCTTCGGCCCTCGCCTCGCGGGGAGCGCACCGAATCGGTGTATGAGGAGCTGCTGTATCTTTCGGGCAAGACGCAGTTGCTCGAAGATCTGCTGACAAGCTTTCCCGAGCGCCTCTGCGCCGCTCTCCAGCTGTCGTCCTTTCACCTGTTTCTCCGGGACGGAAACGACTACGTTCTTCGCCGGCAGTCACCGCTTCCAGCCCAGAGGATCTCGTTTCCCGCTGGCAGCGCCACCGTTCTCCGGATGAAGCGCGATCGTAGGCCTGCCGTTCTGATCGCGGATGGCGCCAAGGCTCCAAAGGATGGGTGGCAGATGCTGGCCACACCGTGGGAGATCGAAATGCTGGCTAAGGTGGATGCCCAGGTGCTGACGCCGCTCGAAGGCCGGACGGGGCTGATGGGGTTTGCGACGGTGTCGCGTGCGGACCGGCGCGCGTTCCGGAAAGGCGAGTTGCAGTTTTTGCGAGATCTAGGGCCGCAGATGGGTCGAGGTTTGGAGACCGCACAGTTGATCGAGGCACTGAGCGAGCAGGCGGCAGAGCGGGTTCGCGTGACTCGCGAGCTTGAGCTTGCCCGCGAGGTGCAGGAAGGTCTTCTGCCGAGGGAGTTGCCGACCATCTCGGGGATCGACCTGGCTGCGGCTTACCGGAGCGCGGCGCAAATCGGTGGCGACTACTACGATGTGTTATCGACGCAAGCCGGGGTCTGCCTGGTGGTCGCGGATATCTCGGGCAAAGGCATTTCGGCGGCGCTGCTGATGTCGGGTTTGCGAGCCTTCCTGCACACCCTGGTGCTCCAGCCGGGTATTTCGCTGACGACGCTGGTCGAACGACTCAACCGATTGCTGTACAAGGGGTCGTCGGCGAACCGGTATGCGACGCTGTTTTTGTCGATGTTTGACCCGGTGTCGAGGCGTTTGACATACGTCAACGCCGGTCATAACCCGCCCTTGCTGCTGCGGGCGGATGGAAGGGTGGAGCAGCTGACCTGCGGCGGAACCGTCGTGGGGCTCCTGCCGGAGGTGACGTTTACGTGCGAGACACTGCAACTAGAGACCGGAGATCTGCTGGTGGCGTACACCGACGGCGTGACCGAAGCGACGAACGGAAACCTGGAGGAGTGGGGCGAGGAGCGTCTGCGAGAGGTCTTGCTGGTTTCGCCCAACAACGGCCAGCAAAGCTCGCACGCCCTGATGCGGACGGTGCTGGACGGGCTGAATGGGTTCACCGACGGCTCGCCACAGAATGACGATATTACGCTTGTGCTGTTGCGCGTTGCCGATGCGCCTTGAGTCATTCGAAGCTATGCGACTCTGACGCAGTTGGCGGAGCCTGGCCTGCGGACCATGAAGAATACGGCGGGCGCCCTCTACTGGCGCCCTGCAAAAGAGCGTTTCTCGCCAGAGCTAGAACTGCCCCCAGAGGAGCTGGTTGTAGACGTCGTGGTGGAACTGGATTTCGGGGCGTTTGACGACCGTTCCGAGGAGGCGGGCGCAGCGGTCGGCGGAGGCTTGTTTGAGGTCGGCGTAGCGGCCTTTGACGTCCTCGCCGAGAACTTCGGTCATCCAGTCGGAGGAGCGGAAGTCGTCGAGCGCGGTGTAGATGTTGTCGGGCAGGTAGCGCTCGGCCTGGCGGAGGTTCGCGATGTCGGCGGTTTTGCCGTGAAGGCCGGTTTTGAAGAGCGAGTAGAGGACCATGTAGGGGTTGGCGTCGGGGCCGACGGAACGGACTTCGACACGGGCGGATTTTTCGTTGCCGATGGGGATGCGGACCATGGATCCGCGATCGGTGGCGGAGGCCTTGATCTGGTTGGGGGCTTCGAAGTGAGGGTCGAGGCGGCGGTAGGCGTTGACCGAGGCGTTCAGGAGAAGGCAGAGGTCGTTGCCGGCGGTGAGGATGCGATCGACGAAGTCCCAGCCGAACTTGGAGATTTTCTCTTCGCCGGCGGGGTCCCACATGAGGTTCTTTTTGTTCTGGGTGATGGAGATGTTGGTGTGCATGCCGGAGCCGTTGACGCCGGTGACGGGCTTGGGCAGGAAGGAGGCGGTCATGCCCATCTGGTTGGCGATCTGGCGGCAGGCGAGCTTGTAGAGCTGGATCTGGTCGGCGGCGGCGACGACTTCGCCGTAGGTGTAGTTGATTTCGAACTGCGAGGGGGCGACCTCGGGGTGGTCTTTTTCGTTTTCGAAGCCGAGAGCGCGCTGGACTTCGGCGGCGGTGTCGATGAACTCGCGCAGGGGGTCGCCGGGGAGCGCGTGGTAGTAGCCGCCGGAGTTGGTGTAGATGAATTCGCCGGTTTCGACGAAGTTGCGTTCGGCGTCGGTGCCGTCGAAGAGGAAGCCTTCGATTTCGTTGGCTGCGTTGAGGGTGTAGCCCTCTTTGTCGAAGAGCTCTTGCGAGAACTTTTTGAGGACGCCACGGATGTCGCCGGGGTAGGTGCCGCCGTTTTTGTCGATCACTTCGCCGAAGACGAGGCACTTGCCGGCGCCGAAGACGTCGGCGGGGGTCCAGTAGAAGGCGGACCAGTCGAGGCCGAGGCGGAGGTCGGACTCGCGCTGGGCGGTGAAGCCGCGAATGGACGATCCGTCAAAGGTGAGGTTGTCGTAGGAGCCGACGAGGAATTTTTTGTCGTAGTCGAGCAGGTGGAGGCGGCCTTCGAGGTCGGAGAAGACGACGGTCACGGCCTTGATGCCCTTGGTGTCGGTGAGGTACTTCAGGCGCTCTTCCTGGAGTTTGTCCGGGGCGACGCGGGATTTGCGCTGCTCCTTGGCCTGGAGGTTCAGGTCTTCGAGTTCTTCGTAGGGCAGTTCCAGGAAGTTCCGAAATTCGTTCGACATGGGTCTCCTTTTGATGCGTCACCGAGACGACGGCGGAGGGGCAAGTCGGCTCGGGAACGGGGCAAGCGGATGAACGTTTTGGGGTAAGAAGCGGCTGTAACCGCGCCTGTGTGAACGTTACCAGAAATTTGATCGGCGGTTCATAAAGAAAGCGTAAGGACGCCTGCTGTGTGGGCGGGAGTGTCCGGGTGAGGCGGCCGGCTGCAAGTGACACGGACCGACCCATGGGCGGGTGAAGAATTCACCGTTCGCTGCTGCACGGCACGGGTGTTCGCGTGTGATACTTGCTGTTGGGTCTCGCCTCAAACGGTCCCATTTCTACCCTGGCGTCTTATCTTTGGAGGATCTTCGAATTGGGCAAAAACATGGTTCCCACGCGGCTTTTCTTTACCAAGGGCGTGGGTAAGCACAAGGAGCGTCTCACCTCGTTTGAGATGGCTCTGCGTGATGCAGGAGTCGCGGCGCAGAACCTGGTACGTGTGTCGTCGATCTTTCCACCGCAGTGCAAGCTGATCCCGCGCAAGGAAGGGCTGAAATTCCTGAATCCGGGTGAAGTGGTGTTTGCCGTGGTGGCGGAAAACTCAACACGCGAGGCGCACCGGCTGGTGGTGAGCTCGATCGGCGTGGCGATTCCGACGGACAAGAACACGTACGGCTATCTGAGCGAGCATCACTCGTTTGGAGAGACGGAGGACCAGGCGGGCGATTACGCGGAGGAGCTGGCAGCGGAGATGCTGGCAACGACGCTGGACGTGGAGTTCGACCCGGATACGAGCTGGGACGAGAAGAAGGAGATTTACCGGATTTCGAACAAGATTGTGCGGACGGCGAATGTGACGCAATCGGCGGTGGGCGATAAGAACGGGCGCTGGACGACAACCATTGCGGCGGCGATTTTGCTGTTTGACGACGAGTAGAGCCGGACGTGCTTGTGAGAGCGCCGGCCTTGGGTCGGCGCTTTTGCTTAGGGTGCTACACTGAGTTGGTCATCTGGAGGTGACCAATGGCGCCTGCCGTAAAGCCTACGACCCATCAGACACTTTCGCTGGCAGAGGCGAAGGCGCACCTTTCTTCCGTTGTAACCGGAGTGCAGCAGACACGGACACCGGTGACGATTCTGCGGCGGGGCGTTCCGGTTGCGGCGATCGTTCCGATTGCGGAGGAGAAGCCGGTTTCGGGCTACGGCTATATGCGCGGAACGGTCGAAGTGTTGGGTGACATTGTGGGGCCTACCGGGGAAGACTGGGGATTCTGAACGTGCGTCGGGACGTGGCCTTGCTGCTGGACACACACGTCTGGGTGTACTACGCACGGGGCGCGGATGAATTGGCTTCTGCCGTTGCCCGAGCCATCGATGATGCCCGGGATCACGGGTCGCTGTTTGTTTCTGTGATTTCGGTTTGGGAGATTGCGCTGCTGGTTCGAAAGAAGCGGCTCGCCCTGCCGATGAGTCCGGCGCGATGGACGGAGGAGGCGCTGAAGCTGAGTGGGCTGCATCTGCTTCCGTTGACTCCCGAAATCGCCATCGAGTCGGTGTATCTGCCCGAGCCGATTCATCGGGATCCATCGGACCGTATTTTGATCGCATCGGCGCGATTGCAAGGCATGAGGCTGGTGACACGAGATCGGGAGATTCTGTCGTTTGCGAAGGCGACGAAGCTGTCCGTACTGGAAGCGTAGGGGTGTTGGAGTGGCGGAAAAGAAAATGACGCGGGTGGCGCTGGTTCAGATGGCGATGGTGGCCGACACGGAGGCGAACCTCGAGACGGCGGCGGACCGGGTGCGGGAAGCGGCGGCGGGTGGGGCGGAGGTGGTGTGTCTGCCGGAGCTGTTTCGGGCGCAGTATTTTTGCCAGCGTGAGGATCATGCGCTGTTTGGGATTACGGAGGCGATTCCGGGGCCATCGACGGAGCGGCTGTCGGCGGTGGTACGGGAGACCGGTGTGGTGGTGATTGCGTCGCTGTTTGAGCGGCGGGCGCCGGGGCTGTATCACAACACGGCGGCGGTGCTCGATCCGAAGTCGACGGCGGCGGACAACATCGCTGGGATTTACCGGAAGATGCACATCCCGGATGATCCGCTCTACTACGAAAAGTTTTACTTCACGCCGGGGGATCTGGGGTTCCGGTCGCTCGACACGAGCGCGGGCAAGCTGGGGACGCTGGTGTGCTGGGATCAGTGGTATCCGGAGGCGGCGCGGGAGACGGCTCTGCGTGGGGCGGAGATCCTCTTTTATCCCACGGCGATTGGATGGCATCCGGCGGAGAAGGCGGAGTTTGGCGAGCGGCAGTATGACGCCTGGCAGACGATTCAACGGTCGCATGCGATTGCGAACGGGGTGTTCGTCTGCGCGGTCAACCGGGTAGGGCATGAGCTTGGGGATGTGCTGATCGATGGCGTGGTGAACCGGGTTCCACCGACGGTGGGCGAGGTGATCGGGCAGACAGGTGATTTCGTAGTGGGGGCAAATCCGGGGCTGGAGTTTTGGGGTGGATCTTTCATTGCCGATCCGTTTGGGCGGGTGCTGGCGCAGGCGTCGCAAGATCGGGAAGAGATTCTGATGGCGGAGCTCGATCTTCGGGAGATCGAGGTAACCCGGCAGCATTGGCCGTTTCTGCGGGATCGGCGGATTGATGCGTATGGGGGGCTTACCAGCCGCTTTCTGGTGTGAGGGCGGGGCGATCCCGACGGACTGAGAGCGTGGGTCGCGTGGTTTTTGCGTGCCGAGTTCTGAGGCACGGCAGCAGATCCTAGGGTGAGGAGGCCGAGTTGACGAACCGACTCCGCTTCGCTGTGCGCCGAAGCACTGCTGCTGCTCACCGGTGTGCGGGGATGTGCGGGGAACCACCTTTGTGGGATGTTGCCCGGACGGGAGCGGGCGCATGATGGCGAAGTGTGCGGCACGGCCGCAACCCACGAGGGACAAATGTCGAGCGGAAACGGACTTCGACCGGGCCGGACACGGTTCTGGATGGATCGCATCGGCTTCATGAGCGTACTGCTTGGCTGTCTGCTGACCGGGCCGGCGTTCGCGGAGCAGGCGGGTCCGACGAGTGACTCCGCCGAGGTGAGCCCCACGGTGGTGCCGAGTGCGGTTCGGGGCCGGGTACAGGATCCGGATGGGGCGTGGGTTACTGGGGCGTCGGTGCGTCTCGATACGGGCGACGCGCGGGTGAGCCGGACGGTGGAGACCGACGCGCAAGGGCGGTTCGTGTTCCGCGATGTTTCGGCTGGGGCTTATTCCCTGACGGTGACGGAGCCGGGGATGGAAGCATGGAGCAGCTCGGGGCAGATCGGCGCTGGCGCAGAGGTGGACCTGGCGGGCGTGAAACTGGTGATGGTGTCGGCAACCGCAGACGTGCAGGTGACGGCGACCGAGACCGAGGTGGCGGCCGCCCAAGTGGAATTGGAGGAGCAACAGCGGGTGCTGGGCTTCATCCCCAACTTCTATGCGACTTACATGTGGGATGCCGAGCCGCTGAGGGCGAGGCAAAAGTTTGATCTGGCGTGGAAGTCGGTGACGGATCCGGTTTCTTTCGCGATGACAGGTGTGGTGGCAGGAGTGGAGCAGGCGCAGGGGAGTTTTCCTGGGTATGGTCAGGGAGCGCGGGGGTACAGCAGGCGATATGGAGCTTCGTTCGCGGATGGATTAACCAGCGTCATGGTCGGGCAGGCGGTTCTGCCGACGGTGTTTCGACAGGATCCGCGATACTTCGTAAAGGGGACCGGCAGCATACTCGCGCGGGGGCTGTACGCGATCTCGACAACGGTCGTCTGCCGCGGGGACAACCGACGGTGGGAGCCGAACTACTCCAATGTGCTAGGGAATGTCATTTCGGCGGGAATCTCCAATGCGTATTACCCAGCGAGCGACCGTCATGGAGCGGGGCTGACCCTGGAGAACTCGATGGTGCAGACGGCGCTGGGGTCGGTGGGGGCGCTGTTTCAGGAGTTTGTGGTGCGCCGGTTGACGCCGCATGTTCCGACCTACGACGCGAGGTAAGCGAGGCGGTCCGGAGTCGCAGACGGTGTAACCCGATATACTCGGCTGAGATCCCCCATGTGCAGCCCAGCGATGACGACGCCCGAGCAGCAAGGTTTCCGGATGCCCGCGGAATGGGCGGCGCATGCGTCCACGTGGATCGCGTGGCCGCATAACGCGGAAGACTGGCCGAACAAGTTTCAGCCGATCCCGTGGGTGTACTGCGAGATTGTGCGGCATCTGTCGCGGGAAGAAGATGTGCACATTCTGGTGAACGATGTCGCCACGGAGCGAAGGGCGATGGGCATGCTTCGGCGGCAGGGAGCGAATCTGGCTCGGCTGCACTTTCACGTTTGGCGAACCGACCGGGTTTGGCTGCGGGACTCTGGACCGCTCTTTGTGCGGGATGCGGGCGGCGCGATTGCTGTAACGGATTGGAAGTTCAACGCCTGGGCAAAGTATCCGAATCATCTGAACGACGACAGGATCCCGCAGCAGGTGGCGGACCTGTACGCCATGAAGCGGTGGACGCCGATGCTGACGCTGGCGGAGGGAAGGAACCATCGGCTGGTGCTGGAGGGCGGCTCGATCGATACAAACGGCGAAGGTGTGCTGCTGACGACGGAGGAGTGCCTTTTATCCGAGGTGCAGCAACGCAATCCGGGGGTGACGCGAGAGCATCTGGAGGGCGCCTTTGCCCAGTATCTGGGCATCGAGAAGGTGATCTGGCTGAACCGGGGATGTGCCGGAGACGATACGCACGGGCATGTCGATGATGTGACGCGGTTCGTCGGGGTGAATGCCATTCTCACTGCGGTGGAGCCGAACACGGCGGATGAGAATCATCTTCCGCTCGCAGAGAATCTGGAACGGCTGCGCGAGGCGCGCAATCTCGCCGGTCAGCCGTTTGAGGTAAAGTCGCTGCCGATGCCTGCGCCGGTGATCTTCGAGAGTCAGCGCCTGCCGGCAAGCTATGCCAATTTCTATATTGCGAACGGTCTGGTGCTGGTTCCGACGTTTAACGACCCCAACGATCGCATTGCACTTAACACGATCGCGGAGTGCTTTCCGGAGCGTACGGTGACGGGAATTCACTGCACGGACTTCATTTGGGGTCTGGGTGCGCTGCACTGCATGACGCAGCAGGAGCCTGCGTAGATGGCGACGTGGCCACCACCGCCGGATCGGGCCTCTGTGGACGAACTGGTGGCGACGGCAGACATTGAGGGATTTATCGCGGATGGCGCTCCCCTGGATGAATACGAGAGCGAGGCGGAGCTGCTGTTCCAAGCAATCGCGCACTTCCCTTCTGCTGATCTGGTTCCAGAGAAACTGCTCCCGATTCTGGAGGAGATCTGGCAGACGAACTTCCAACTGAGCGAGCCGGCTACAGAAGAGAGGCAGCCTGCGCTGCGGGGCCTTGCGGAGCAGATCGCGCGATTTTTTGGACCGGAGGCACGGCCCTTCGTGCGGTCGTCGACTTAGCATGAGCGAGTTGGGGGACGTTGCTGCAATCGTCTCTGGAGAGGAGAGCGCTCGGAACGTCGCTTGGATGAGGTTAGCCATCGAGCAAGCGCGTGCTGCGGAGACCGCGGGCGAAGTGCCCGTGGGCGCGGTGGTGGTCGCTCCGGATGAAAAGACGGTACTGGGTCGGGGGAACAATCAGGTGCTGCGAACGTTCGATCCAACGGCACATGCGGAGATCGTCGCCATGCGCCAGGCGGCTCTGGCGCTCGGGAATTATCGGTTAGGGGGAGTGACTCTGGTGTGTACGCTTGAGCCGTGCACGATGTGTGCGGGGGCGATGCTGCACGCGCGCATCGCTCGGCTGGTGTATGCGGCTGCTGATCCGAAGGCCGGGGCGTGCGGGAGCGTGCTGGAGGTGATGAACCATCCGCAGCTGAATCACCGAGTGGAGGTCTTGTCGGGGGTGCTGGCCGACGAGTGCGGAGCAATGCTGACACGTTTTTTCCAACACCGCCGGCGGAGCGCAAAGGCAGGTTGACTGGTCGTCCGGACGGCTTTTCGCAGCGCTGGGCCAGGTACGCGCATCCTATGCCGTTAGCGCTGACGCGTTGCGGGAGGAGCACTATGTCAGGACGTCTGGAGGGCAAGGTCGCCATTGTGACAGGATCGTCTTCGGGGATCGGGCAGGCGATTGCGATGCGTTTCGCTCAGGAGGGCGCCGACATTGTGATTGACTACCGGAGCCACTCGGAGGGAGCAAACGATACGAAGACGGCGGTGGAGAAAGCTGGGCGCCGGGCGGTGGTGGTGCAGGCGGATGTCTCCAAGGTGGCAGACACGGCAAACCTGGTGGAGCAGGCGTATGCGCAGCTGGGTGGATGCCACGTCCTGGTGAACAACGCGGGTATTGAAAAGGGTTCAGATTTTTGGGAGGTCACGGAGGAGGATTACGACGCCGTATTGGACGTGAACCTCAAGGGGGCGTTCTTTCTTACGCAGGCCTTTGTCCGGCGGCTGCATGATTTGAAGCAGCCGGGGCGCGTGCTGAATGTTTCATCGGTGCATGAGGACATGGTGTTTCCACATTTCGATACCTATGCGGCATCAAAGGGCGCGATGCGCATGCTGATGCGCAATCTGGCGGTGGAGCTGGGACCGCTGGGGATCACGGTCAACAATATCGCTCCGGGCGCGATCGAGACGCCGATCAACGCGAAGATGATGCAGAACAAAGCGGAGCTCGATCCGCTGCTGGCAAATATTCCGCTTGGGCGCATGGGCAAGTCGGATGAGGTGGCAGCGCTGGCGGCGTTTCTCGCGTCGGACGACGCGGCGTACATCACGGGCTCAACTTACGTCATCGACGGCGGACTGATGCGCAACTATCATGAGCAGTGAGAGGACCTCCCCGATGGATTTGACCCTGTATTCTGCCAGCTGGTGCCGCGACTGTCGCGAAGCAAAGCGCTTTCTTGAAAAGCACAAGATCGCCTACAAGGAGATCGACATCGAAAACACGCCAGGCGCTGCGGACGAGGTGATTGAGAATGTGGGCAAGCGCGCGATCCCGCAGTTTGTGATTAATGGGAAGTGGGTGCAGCCATATAGGCCTGGGCGTGGCTTCTTGTACGAGGAGATGGGACGGCTGCTTGGAGTTTCGAACGCATAGGCATGGCTTCGCAGAAGCGCGATACGTGCCTCGGGCGGTGTTGATTCCTTTTCGTGCGGTGGTGCGCCTTAGACTAGGTGAAAAGGAGCGCCGCCATTGATTGCTCGCTACACCCGACCTGCTATGGGCCGTCTCTGGTCCGACGAGAACAAATACAGGAGCTGGCTGGCCGTTGAGATTGCGGCGTCGGAGACCCTGGCGGCCGCTGGCCTGGTGCCGCAACGGGCGGCGGATGCGATCCGGGACCGCGGTGGGTTTACGGTGGAGCGGATTAACGAGATCGAGGCCGAGGTCCGACACGATGTAATCGCCTTTACGACAACGGTGGCCGAGCACATCGGGTCATCCGAGGACTCGCGCTGGCTGCACTACGGGCTGACCTCAACGGACGTGGTGGACACGGCGCAGGCGCTGCAATTGCGGGAAGCTTCGGCGATCATCCGGGATGGAATTGTAGGCCTGATGAAGGTGCTGAAACGGCGGGCGCTGGAGTTCAAGGACACACCAATCATTGGACGGACGCACGGTGTTCACGCGGAGCCGACAACCTTTGGGCTGAAGCTGCTGCTGTGGTACTCGGAGATGGGGCGGAATCTGTTGCGGTTTGATGCTGCGGCTGAGGATCTTCGGGTGGGCAAATTGTCCGGGGCGGTGGGTACGTTCGGGCATCTGAGACCGGAGCATGAGGTGGCCATCTGCGCGCGGTTGGGACTCAAGCCGGCGGACGTGGCGACGCAGGTGCTGCAGCGTGACCGGCATGCCGCGTATGTGAGTGCGCTCGCGATCCTGTGCTCAACGCTGGATAAAGTAGCAACCGAGGTACGGCACCTGCAGCGAACCGAGGTGCGGGAGGCCGAGGAATTCTTCTCGGAGAAGCAGAAGGGTTCCTCGGCGATGCCGCACAAGCGGAATCCGATCACGGCAGAGCAGATTTCAGGGTTGGCGCGGGTGGTGCGAGGCAACGCGCTGGTGGCGTTTGAGGATATTGCGCTGTGGCACGAGCGGGATATTTCACACTCTTCGGCCGAGCGAGTGATCCTGCCGGACTCGACGACCCTGGCAGATTACCTGCTGGCAAAGACTACCGGGATGGTTGACAAGCTGCTGGTCTATCCGGAGCGAATGCTGCGCAATCTCGAGTCGACCGGGGGCCTAATTTTTTCCGGCCAGCTCCTGCTGGATCTGGCCGAGTCCGGCATGAGCCGAGAGTCGGCGTACCGGCTGGTCCAAGGGCATGCCATGCGATCGTGGCGGGAGGGGCTGAACTTCCACGAGGAGGTCCGGCGGGATCCGGAGATCGCGGGGCGGCTCTCGCCGGAGATGCTGGACCGGGCGTTTGATTTCCGTCGGCAGCTGACGAATGTCGATGCGATTTTTGCCCGTGTGCTGGGGCCGCAATCTACGGATTCGGACGCGTAGGAGCGGCGAGCTGTGGGCGATAATGGAGCGATGCACGACGGCGCTCCGGATCGGCAGTACACACTTACGCTGGCGATCACGGGGGCGAGCGGGTCTGTGTACGCGCGGATGATGCTGCAGGCGCTCGAGGCCGACCGTCGGGTTCGCAAGGTGAACCTAGTTCCGTCCGAGAATTCACTGCGCGTGTTTGCCGAGGAGCTTGGCTTGCAGGGGCGGAATCTGCTGGTGGAGACGATGCTGGGTGGGGTCGCGCCGGTTAAGACGCAGATGCTGAGCGATGCCGATATTGGGGCGAACGTCGCTTCGGGCAGCTACCCAAGTGACGGGATGATCGTGCTCCCCTGCTCCATGGGGACGCTGGCCGCGATTGCGCATGGGCTGGCGTCGAGCCTGATCCAGCGGGCAGCAGATGTTTGCCTGAAGGAGCGGCGACCACTGATCCTGTGTGTACGCGAGACTCCGTTCAACTTGATTCATCTGAGAAATATGACGCTGGCTGCGGAAGCCGGCGCGACAATTTTTCCTGCGATCCCGACGTTTTACAACCTCCCGCAAAGTACGGAGGAGATGGCGCGCAGTTTTGTGCAGCGGGTGCTGGCACACCTTGGTCTGGCGCAAGCGGGCGCATACCAGTGGCGGCCGGACTGAGTCGATAGCCTAATGCGCGGCGGCAAGTGTGACTTCACCGGCGGACAAAGGGGGGTTGGCTCGAAGGAAATCGATGGTCTCGCGGAGGATGGGTCCGGAGCACTGGGCTGGCGCGAGGTGACCGCAGCCGGGCGCGACGGCAAGGGTGCTGCCGGGCACAAGGCGGTGGATGGTCTGGCCGGCGCTGAGGGGAATCAGGGTGTCCTGCTGACCCCAGACGATAAGCAGGGGCGGCCTAAGGGCGTAGAGGCGGAAGTCGAGCAGGTCACGGCCGCTCGTCATGGCAGCGACGCTGCGCCGGTTGACCCAGGCATTCTGTTGGAGCCTGCGAAGCGTGTCCTGCATGATGAAACGCGGAAGGACCGGGGGCTTCGGCAACAGTAAGCTGAGCAGCTGAGTGACCCCGGCGGAATCTCGCGGGGTGAAAACAGAGAAGTCGTAGGTTGCGTTGAAGTAGACACCGGCGCTGTCATAAATTGCGAGGCGATCGACCAGGGCGGGATGGTCGAGGGCGAGCTTCATGCTGATCCAGCCGCCCATCGACCAGCCGGCGATGTCGGCGTGGTTGAGACCCACTGTTCGCATGAAGTCGACGACGACTTGCTCTTCGAGGGTGATGCCGTAGTCCACGTCAGGGTGCGCGGAGCGGCCATAGCCGAGCAGATCGAGGGCGTAAACGTGAAAGCCGGCCGCGGCGAGACCGGGGATGAGCGGGGACCAGTCCTCGCTGCGCGCGCCGAGACCGTGGACGAGCAGGAGCGGCGTGCCGGGTGTGCCGGCCGGTGGTGCGGCTTCGTAGAAATGAATGGTGCGGCCGTTACTCTCGACATACCTGCTGCGAGCGCCGGAGCGCCAGAGGCGGTACCGCACGGCTTCGGTGGCCAGTTCCAAGGGGTAGCGACGCACGATGAGGACGCCTGCAAGGCCGAGGACGAGAACGAGTACAAGCATCCCCCAAAGAGTTCGGTAGCGGGGGCTCATAAGCTGGATTTCTCGGTAAGGGCCTGTCTAGCGCGGTTGATCACGTCAAGGGTGAGCTCGGGCAGATGAAAGGCGTCCAAGTTGTGGAGGGGCACCCAGGTAGCTTCGAGGGCGTCGTCCGCGGCGATTGGGTCGATGGAGGTGAGCCTCTCGGGAGAACAGAGCCAGTCGACGAGGACGTAGTGAAACTGAACGCGGCCAGCCGTGTCGTGGACGATACGGTCGAGGGTGGCGATCAGTTCTAACGGCGTCACGTGGACGCCGGTCTCCTCCAGGATCTCGCGGCGGATACCATCGGCGGTGGTTTCGCCGAGTTCCAGCGCACCGCCGGGGAGACTCCAGGAGCCGAGCATCGGGGCACGACCACGTCGGATGAGGAGGACGGAGTTCTCGTGCAGGACGACGCCACCGACGCCGACAATGGGCCGATCGGGGTACTCGCGGGGAAGCCGCGCCGGAGCGGCCAAGAAAGGAGAGGCGTCCGTCACCGAAAGGACTTACCGAACTCTTCCGCGTAGACGGTGTGGTTGATGTCGAATCGTCCCCCATCAAATTTGTCCGGGCCTCTTGCGTGACCAAAGGCGAGCAGGGCGACGACCCAGAAGCTCATCGGCAGCCGGAGAACCTCGTGCACTTTCTCCTGCTCGAAGCCCTCCATCGGCGCGGTGTCATAGCCGAGAACCTCGGCCATCAGCATCATGTGTGTGAAAGCAATGGTGACCTGTTTGTTGAGCCAGCCCTTCATCTGGTCGCTGGAGAAGCTGGAAAGGTAGTTCGGCACGCTGGACTTGGCTTGGGCCGCGTAGCTTTCCGGCATGCCGCCCGCGATTCCCTGCTGAAGCATCAGGTCAAGATCACGTCGCCAGCCGTCGGCGTCGCCGCAAGCAACGATGACGGCGGAGGCCTCTTCAACCTTGCCCTGGTTGTAGCTGGCGGCGCGCAGACGCTTTTTCTGCTCGGGCGATTGCACCACGACAAAACGCCACGGCTGCATGTTGTAGCCGCTGGGAGCCGAAAGGCCCGCTTGCAGGATTCGCTGGAGATCTTCGGCGGGAACAGGCGCACCATCGAAGCTCGGTGTCGACCGTCGCTCGCGAATGGCTTGGGCCAAAGTTTTTTCTCTTCGTTCCATTCATTCCTGTTCCGTCGCGCACGGAACCGCGGCTCACACCGGGCGCGCGCGATCCCGATTACAACCTTTTGGTGGACCGCATCGTGCCAGTCCAAACATCAAGATAGCACTGGGTTGGAACAGCTCCTGACCGATGTGGTGGACGGTTTCTCCGTATCAACAGAGGCGCTAGTGGATCTCGGACATAGCTTGTTCGGTGGCGAAGGGGCTTACGCCGGGCGCTTCGGCGACGACGGCTACGCCATGGAAGGCCGAGCGCAGCTCGGGGTAAGCGGCCAGCAGCGCGCGCATCGCGTCCTCGTTGCGCTTGCGGGCGGCTGCGACGTCAGCGATCGGATCGGTTCTGAGATGGATGACGACGTCCGGTCGATCCTTGCTTCCGGAGTCGTCGAGTCGCAGCGAGGTGACGTGGAACTCAGCTCCATCTGGGGCTTTGATGACGAGAGGCGCGTCCGTGGTGACGCCGTCGCTGACCGCCGCCGGTGCTGCGGATACCTGCTCGGTGTGGAGCTTTTCAAGGTGTGTACTATCGACGAAGCCGGCAGGCCGCAAAAGAGCATCGGCCTCGCTATAGTCAAGCCAAGCGGTCCACGCCTGCTTCTCAGCCACCTTCTGGCGAGCTTGCCGCCAGTACCACAGACCGTCGTGACCGGCCGCCGTTTCCGCCGCGGGATAAATGCCGGCCACCTTCCAGGTGTCGTTCTCGCGCTCAAGCAGATACCCGATGCGCCAGGGATCCGCCCCCTGCTCAACACGGACGACGGCAAAGGCGTAGACGCCCGGACGGAGGCCGGGGATAGCAAAATCCGCCTCGGCGACGGTCCGGTTCAGTGAGCAGAAGAACTGCGCTTCGGCTTCGGCCCCGTTTGGGCCCGGCTTTAGCTCGCTTGCGTCAAGCAGGTAGAGCTGATCGACGACGGGATTGCCGCTCCGAACCTTTGGGGCAGTATTGGCGACAAGGAAGGTAACCGCCCCGAAATCCTTTCCGAGCTCCTGATTCATCCGGCCGCGAAGGGACGCTATGTCGTTGGTCTGAACAGCTTTGGTGAGGCTCTCAGCCGTGTCGACCAGAGCGTGGCGGTCGGCATCTTTCATCTGCGACTGGGTTGTGCAGACCTCCGCACACGCTGCAGCGCTAAGGGAAAGCAGCATGGGCATCGCTCTACGCCATACGACGGATCGCGGCTTGGCATGCATTATGGTTCCTCCGGACAATCGGGTGTTCCTCACAGATCGCTGCCCTAGCGGCAGTCTAGCGCAAATGGTGAGGCTGATGCCGGACTGCCGTGAGCGGCGCGGGAGAGATCAAGTTGCAGATTCTGCTCCGCCGTGGTAACGCCTCGGCGCGAGCGTGCGTCATACCAGATGCCTATGAGTGCCGACGCCGTTACCCGATCTGTCGCCATCCCCCTTACTGCTTTCGTGGCACTGAGTTGTGGGCTTAGGGCGCAGACGGGTGCTGCGGCCGGAGCGAGCGGGACGGCGTTGCCTGCCAACAGGGCGACGGCGCTGGATGTGCCAGGTCAGGGTGGCAACAAAGGCGGCAGTCAGGCGGGGTCCCATCGCGCTGATATCAGCTTCCGTGACGGACTCTTAACCGTGAATGCCTCCGGCTCCAGCCTCAACGCGGTGGTGCGTGAGATCGCGCGACAGACCGGGATGAAGGTGACCGGGAGTGTTCGCGATGATCGGGTGTTCGGCAGCTACGGGCCCGCTGAGCCCTCCGCGATCCTTTCAACACTGCTCGAGGGGACGGGGAGCAACATGCTGCTCGTGAACAACGCCGCGAATGCGCCGGCGCAGCTGATTCTGACACCGCGGCTGGGAGCACCGACTCCACCCCGCCAAGGCAGCATGGCTGCGGAGCGTGACGGAGATGAGGAGGAGGCCGAACCGGCGAACTTGGGACGGTCTCCAGCGTTCAGTGGGCCGCCTCCGCCGCAAGCTTTGCCGGCGAGGCCGAACGTGCAGCCGGGGCAGGACCTGACACCACAGTTGTCGAGCCCGACGACCAATAATTCCGATTCTCAGACGGTGGTCTTTCCCGCGGTGAGCGCAACCACGACGCCCGCCACGGCTACAACGTCAAGCGACACGACGCAGACGCCTCCGGATGGAGTGAAGACGCCACAGCAGATCTTTGAGCAACTACAAAAGCTCCGCCAACAACAGGAGCAGACCCAACCCGCTTCCCCGCCCCAGTGAATACGCAGGAAACGTAGGACAGGGTTCCAGAGTAGAGAGGCTGTGCTAGGCTGCGGGACGAAAAATCTGCGGAACGGTCTGGCGCTGCTGCCTTACCTGCCGCGAATGGATCCGAAACATCTGGAACAGTCCGATGCAGACCGCATAGGCCACAAGCACACCCATCGCCAACGACGCCAGTACAGAACAGATCAGGACGATCGAGATCACCGCAGCTCCTTGTCTTACACTCCCGCGCATGCTGCGCGTCCAGAGCTATTCTTGCAAACTGCTACCAAAACACAATCACTGATTTGCAGTGCTGTTGCCTGTTCGGATACACCGGAGGTGCCCCGGGTTGCTCCCTGCAGATGCCTGAGGCGCGGCAGGCCTTGCGCGTGCATGCCGTATTCTAGAGGGTGTGCCTGGGCGTACGAGCCGGGTACGGTCACGACCGCTTATGAGTATCACGCATATAACCGTCCGCGGGGCTCGCCAGCATAACCTAAAGAACGTCTCTGTCTCCATCCCTCGGAACACCCTGACCGTGGTGACGGGACTTTCAGGTTCGGGCAAGAGCTCGCTTGCGTTTGACACCATCTACGCCGAGGGCCAGCGCCGCTACGTGGAGACGCTCTCTGCCTACGCGCGGCAGTTTCTCGATCAGATGGAGCGTCCGGATGTCGACGCAATAGACGGACTCTCACCGGCAATCTCGATTGAACAGAAGACGACCTCGCGCTCGCCACGGTCGACGGTCGGCACCATCACAGAGATTTATGATTATCTTCGTCTTTTGTGGGCCTCGGTCGGGCAGCCGCACTGCCCAAACTGCCATCGTCCCATCGCGCGGCAAAGTGCTGAGCAGATCGTTGTGCGCATCGTCGAAACGGCGGTAGCGCGGCTCGCCACAGGGGCGCAACCGGAGCGCATTACCGTGATGGCGCCGATGGTTCGGGGTCGCAAGGGTGAGTTTCGCGAAGATCTCGAGACGCTGGATCAGCAGGGATTTCGCGTCCGCATCGATGGGGAAATAACCGAGATCACGGAGGGGATGCGCCTCGAGAAGCGTAAAAACCATACGATCGAAGCGATCGTGGATCGTATCATTTTGAAGCCGGTCAGCAACCAGACGCCCACGGACGCGAACGCCGCGCTGTCGACCGAGTCCGGCGAAGCGACAGCGACGCGGTACGACACAAAACGCCTCGAGACCTCGGTAAACAAAGCCCTGGCGATGGCGAGCGGGCTGGTCCTGATCGCTGTGCAGGATCCGGAGACGCGAGCGATGAACGAGACGCTCTACTCGTCCTCGATGGCGTGCCCCGACTGCGGGATCAATGTGCCGAAGCTGGAGCCACGCTCGTTTTCGTTCAACTCCACGTATGGGGCTTGCCCGGAGTGCCACGGCCTTGGTTCTATCTACGACTTTGACCCGGCAAAGACGATTACCGACTGGTCGAAACCCTTGCTCGATGGCGCGATGGGGCCGGGATCGGCTTCGGCTTATCTGCTTCGCCTGATCAAACTCGCCGGCGAGAAATACAAGATTGACCTGCAGCGGCCCTTCTCGGAGTTGCCCAAGCCGCATCAGGATCTGCTGCTGTATGGGCCGCCGAAAACGGAGGCGGCGCGGACGGGGTTTCATGGCATTTTTGCCTATTTACGATCGAACCTCGAGGAGACGAAGTCCGAAGGGTACCGCGAATACATGATGCAGTACATGTCGGCAACGACGTGCCCGGTGTGCAAGGGCCGCCGCCTTCGACCTGAGTCGCTGGCGGTGACCTTGCCGATCGGTGACACCGACCGGGGCTTTGGCGTGAACCGCGGCGGGAGACCTGGCGAGATGCAGGACGGCGCTGGCGATCCTGCGCGGGACCTCTCGATAGCCGGCTTCACGGCTTTGCCGCTCGATCGCGCGCTCACCGGGGCGCGATCAATGCGCTTCACCGGCCGAGATCAGCTGATTGCGGATCGACTGCAGCGCGAGATCATCGAGCGGCTTGAGTTCCTGAACGCGGTTGGGCTGAACTATCTTGCGTTGGACCGATCGGCGGCGACGCTTTCGGGAGGCGAGGGTCAGCGGATTCGGCTGGCAACGCAGATCGGTTCGCGCCTTCGGGGGGTGTTGTATGTGCTGGACGAACCGTCCATTGGGCTGCATCAACGTGATAACCAGCGACTGATCGCGGCCCTTGAACGCTTGCGCGATCTCGGCAATACGGTCCTCGTGGTAGAGCATGACGAGGACACCATGCGAAAGGCGGACTACCTGCTGGATTTGGGGCCAGGCGCAGGGAAGAACGGCGGATACCTGATTGCCGAGGGTACGCCCGACGAGGTGATGGCGAACCCACATTCGGTAACGGGGCAATACCTGGCGGGCCGCCTCGATAGCCTGACGCGGCCCGCGAATGCGCTTGGGGAAACGGGGCCGCGGCCGCTTACGGGAAGTTGGATCACGATCGAGAACGCTCGATCGCACAATTTGAAGGACGTGACCGCTCACTTCCCGCTCGGGGTCATGACTGTCGTGACAGGGGTTTCGGGATCGGGAAAGTCGTCGCTCGTCAACGACATCCTGTATCGCGCGCTGGCGAAGGAGCTGTATGGATCGCGCGAGGAGCCGGGGCAGCACGGCAAAGTCATCGGTGTCGATCAGTTGGATAAGGTGATTCAGATTGATCAGTCCCCGATCGGCCGCACGCCACGATCGAACCCGGCGACGTACACCGGGGTTTTCTCCGCGATCCGCGACCTGTTTGCCATGCTGCCGGAATCGCGCGAGCGCGGCTACAAACCTGGACGATTTTCCTTCAATGTGCAAGGTGGACGGTGCGAGGCATGCCAGGGAGAGGGACAGCGGCGGATCGAGATGAATTTTCTTCCGGACGTCTATGTGCTATGCGAGGTGTGTAACGGACGCCGTTACAATCAGGAGACGCTCTCCGTCAAATTCAACGGCTTCTCCATTGCGGACATCCTCGATCTGCCGATCGCAGACGCTGTACCGATCCTCGAAGACATTCCAAATGTTCATGTACGGTTACAGACTCTGGTGGACGTGGGTTTGGGCTACATTCACCTTGGGCAATCGGCCACAACTCTTTCCGGTGGGGAGGCGCAGCGCATGAAACTGGCTCGGGAGCTCTCGAAGCGTCAGACAGGGAAGACACTCTACCTGCTGGACGAGCCCACGACCGGGTTGCACTTTGACGATGTGCGCAAGCTGCTGGAGGTGCTGCATCGGCTGACGGACCTCGGCAACACAGTCGTCATCATCGAACACAATCTGGACATCATTCGAAATGCCGACTATCTGCTTGACCTGGGTCCGGAGGGTGGCGAGGGTGGCGGTCGGATCATCGCGCACGGGACTCCCGAGCAGGTCTCAACCGTTGAGGGATCGCATACGGCCGCGTTTCTGCGGACGTTTTTTGCCGCGCATCCGGCCGAGCCCTCGACCATAGAAGCGGGAACGGGCTATGCCGGACCGCAGTCGGAGACAATTCGCGCGCAGGCCGACGCGGCGCGCACTCTGCATCCGAAGTTTGTCAAACCCGAGAAAAAGACCGGCATGCCCGTCGCGAACCCTAGAGCGCCGGCTGAGCGAACGCGCCGATCCACCGCGAAGAGACCGGTCGCGAAGGCGCCCGCACGGTGAGCCGCCTTCGGACTCTCCCGATCGTTCTCGCACACCGTCGTACGGGTTGTCGAGCCAGTTCCGTCCCTTCTGCCTTGCCCAGCCGTCTCCCGCGTACGGCAGGTGATGACGAGCCGACGCTTCCCGGATTTCCCGCCATCTCCGAAGCGGGCGAGGCTGTCCTCGGGCCGCCGCTCGACAACACGCCCAACGAGATGCCGGACGATCCGCCCACACGCATTCCTCATCTGGGGCACGCGCTGCTTCTGCTGCTGATCACGGTGGTCTTTCTCGCCTTATCGCAAGCTATCCTGTTTGTTCGTCAGCCCCCGGTACGCGCCGCGAAGCTGCCGCCAGTCACACAGACGCTTCCGCAGGCGTCTCCGCGTGCGCAACCCCGGGCGGCGGAGACAGTGGCACTTGATCCCAAGCTCGCAATGGCCGCCGAAGCGGTGACCTTTGCCGCGACACTCGGAGTAGCGTTCGTTTTGTTCCCGCGGTTGTGGCGACGTCCGTTTCTGATCGGCATTTCGTGGAACGCCGATGCCGCGCAAAGGAATGCAGTGCGGCTGGTTCCGTTGGGCATTGTGCTCTCGTTCGGCGTGCAGGGGTTGTCGACCCTCGTCAGCGTGCCGAAGTCCATTCCGGTCGATGACTTTTTTCGCACAGCGACGGACGCGTGGATCGTCACCCTGTTTGGGATTTTTGTGGCGCCGGTCTTTGAGGAGATCTTTTTTCGCGGTTTTCTGGTTCCCGCGTTCGCGATCACGTATGACTGGCTATCGCTGCCGCGTACGCCTGCGGCTCGTGAAAGCTGGCAGAGTTCGAATTCACTGACGCCCGCGGCGCTGATTTTTTCCGCGATCCTCACCTCCGTTTTGTTCGGCCTGCTGCATGGCAAGCAGATCGCGTTTACCTGGCCCATCATCCTGCTCTTGACGGGAGTGTCGCTGGTGCTCACGGCTGTGCGTGTGCGGTTCCGTTCCGTGGCCTGCTCGGCCCTGGTGCACGCGAGTTATAACTTCGCTGTTTTCCTGTCCGGCTTCATCGCCACCGGTGGCTACCGCCATCTCGAAAAGCTCGCACGGTGATTGTTGCTTGCGGCCTCAAACCGCTCCAC
>CALMVL010000182.1 GCA_937873265.1 uncultured Granulicella sp. | reverse complement strand
ATGAAGTAGGCGGGATCGGAGCCGAAGAGGGTGGCGAGTTCCCCGTCGCCGGTGGTGGTGATGGAACGGACGGCGAGGTGGGGGCTGTCGGCAGGGACATCGGCGGGGAGGCTCGGGGTGTTGACGACGAGCAGGAGGGTGCGGGCGGAGGCGAGCGGGGCGAGGAGGTCTCCGGAGGCGTGGCTGGCGGAGACGGGAAGATCGGAGTTCGGGACGCGGTCGCCGGGGTGGAGGGAGCCGTGGCCACCGTGGTCTTCGGAGATGGGCGATGTGCGGTAGCTGATGGCGGTTTCAGAGACGAAGCCGGAGGCGAACCTGCGGACCGATTCCAACTGGGTGGCGGAGTGGATGAGGTGGTCGCGGAGCCAGCGGATGACCGGAGAGGTGGAGGTGGCGGTCTTGAGGGCGAGGCCGGTGCGCTCGAGGAGTTCGCGGCCGACCTCCGCGCGTTCGGACTCGTAGGTATCGAGGAGGGACATGGCGGCTCCGCGATAGACGGCGGCGAGTTTCCAGGCGAGATTGGCGGCGTCCTGGATGCCGGTGTTCATGCCCTGGCCGCCGACGGGGGAGTGGATGTGGGAGGCGTCGCCGGCGATGAGGGCTCGGCCGATGCGGTATCGGCTGGCCTGACGGTCGTTAACGCGGAAGGGGGTCATCCAGTCTGATCCGGTGGCGCGGAGATCGAGGTGGAAGGCCTGGAAGGCGTGGTTGAAGTCGTCGAGGGTCAGGTCTTTTTTCTGTTCGGATTGCTGGGGGTCTGCGCTGGCTTCGGAGCCGTTGTGATTGGCGTGGATAACGCGAAAGAGGCGGTCGGTGAGGCGGCCAAGGAAGACGACTTCGCCGTTGTGCAGGTGGACGGCGATGCCATCCTGTGGGAGGTCCTGGCCCTTGAGGGCGAGGTCTCCGAGGATGAAGGAGAGGTGGACGGATTCTCCGGAGAAGGGGATGCCGAGCTGGTCGCGAAGGGTGCTGTGGGCGCCGTCCGCGCCGAGGATCCAGGAGGAGCGGAACTGCCCGGTGGTGCCGTCGGGGTTGCGGATCTGCGAGGAGACGCCGGATGCGTCCTCTGTGAAGGAGAGGAGCTCGGTCTGGCGCTCGATGGGGGCGCCGCCGATGGAGGCGAGGTGCTCGGAGAGGAGGCGCTCGGTGTCGCGCTGGGGAAGGAAGAGGAGGAAGGGGTACTTGCCGGGGATCTGATCAAAGGCGAGGTCGACGATGGGCTCGCCGTCGGAGAACATACGGGCGCGTTGGAGGGGACGACCGGCGGCGACCGCGGCGGAAGCGATGCCGTAGCGCTCCCACTGCTCCAGGGTGCGAGCCTGGACGACGAGGGCCTGGGAGTATTGGGCAGGGTGGGAGTTCTTGTCGATGAGGCGGGCGGAGAGGCCGAGGCGGCGGAGTTCGATGGCGAGGGTGAGACCGGTGGGACCGGCGCCGACGATCAGGACATCTGTGGTGGGCTGGGACATGGGTTCCATCTCCGGTGGTGTCGTGGTGGTGCACCGGGGTCCATGGTACGTGTGCGTGAGGGATGTGAGGTTGGGCCAGCCGAAGGCGAGCTCCGGCAGATGGGCGTCGCCGATTGCGATGGTTTGGCGATGTTCTTCGACGGCGCCGAGGCGTTGGTAGAAGGCGGAGGAGGGGTTGGCTTCGAGACCCCAGCCGAGGAGGCTGCGAAAGGATTGCTGCAGCAGCCCGGCGGCGAGGGTTTGGACGAGGGAGCGTCCGATGCCGCCACGCTGAGACTCCCGGAGGAGATAGATGGCGTAGAGTTCGGCGTCGTACCGCTTCAGGGCTTGCCGGATGGCGCCACCGCCTATGAAGCCGACGATGTGTTGTCCGGACTCTGCGACGTAGACGAGATGGCCGGGTTGGTTGAGCCAGCCGTTCCATTTGGTGGTCTGTTCGGCAACGGTAAGCCCGTCGAGGACGGTGTCTGGAACGATGTTGCGGTAGGTGCTCTTCCAGCTGGCGACCTGGACGTAGGCGATGGCTGTTGCGTCTTCCATGGCGGCGGGTCGGATGACGATGGCCATGGGGCAATGTAACAGGAAGTGCTTTGGGCTTTTGACAGGGTGGCGCGAAGCGGGGAGGATCGAGGGGTGTTGGGAAAGCGAGGGTAGGGCGATCAGGGTTGCGAGTTGGAATGTGAACTCAATACGGGCGCGGATGGAGCATGTGCGGCGCTTTCTGGAGCGGCAGGCGCCGGAGGTGCTGCTGCTGCAGGAGTTGAAGGGGCTGGAGTTCCCTGCCGCGGAGTTTGAGGCGATGGGCTACCGGAGCGCGGCGGTGACGCAGAAGAGCTACAACGGGGTGGCGGTGCTGTCGCGGCTGCCGTTTGAGGTGGTGTGCACGACGTTGAAGGGCGATGAGGAGGACAGCCATGCGCGATTTCTGGAGACGCGGATGGAGGCGGAGTTTGGGGCAGTGCGGGTGGTGAATCTGTATCTGCCGAACGGGAATCCGGTGGGGACGGAGAAGTTTGAGTACAAGCTGCGGTGGATGGATCGGCTGGCGGCGGAGATGCGGGAGTGGATGGCGGGTGGGGTGCCGACGGTGATTGGTGGAGACTGGAACGTGATTCCGGAGGAGATGGACTGCCACAAGGTGAGTTACTGGCTGAAGGATGCGCTGTTTCAGCCGGAAACGCGGGCGCGGTACCGGGCGCTGCTGGGGGCGGGGTGGACGGATGCGTTTCGGTCGCTGTATCCGGAGGCGACGGGGCAGTTTACGT
>CALMVL010000181.1 GCA_937873265.1 uncultured Granulicella sp. | reverse complement strand
AAGCGCTTGGCCGCGCCACTGTGGGTTTTGAGTTTGGGCATGGTGGGTTCCTGTGTTCGGGACAACCTTTTGATTGTACAACAGGGTGCTTGGAGCCACTCGAGAGTTCGAACACGGGATTCGGGTAGTGCGCCACCTCCGTTCGATCATCGCGGCGCCAGATCTCATACCCGATCGTCCACGTCTGCTTCTTGCGGTGGGGTGCAGAGCAGCGCTAAGATGCCGTCGTGCTGACAGGGCTGGTCAAACACGTTCGCGGAGCCATCTTCGTGATCGTCTGCGCGGCCGGCCCGTTCTGTTCTCCTGCAAGTTGTCTCGCCCAGAACGAGGCGGCCCCTGACCCGTCCACTCCGGTTCTGCGGACTGGCACGCGCCTGGTGATTGAAGACGTTATCGTCACAAACGCCAAAGGCGACCCGGTGCACGGGCTAGCGAAGTCGGCTTTCCATGTCTTTGACCGAGATCAGCCCCAGACTATCAAAAGCTTTGAAGAAGGACCCCCTGCTCTTACCGACGCGGAGGCTCCGCCGCCTCTCCCTCCCGGCACCTTCAGCAACAGCAGTTACTTGTACTCTTCTTCGATGGTCTCCGATGTCTTCCTGATAGACACGGACGCGATCCCGGTAGAGTCGCAGATGTTTTTGTTGCAGCAACTCCGGAAGTCGATCGACGCCCTCCCTTCAGGCGTGCAGGCCTCCGTCTTTTGCCAGGCTTCCGGACGTCTCGTGCAGGTACGCGGGTTGACAACACAGCACGAAGATCTAAAAAGTGGTGTCGCGCAGTGCATCCCGCGACTGCCAACCCCAGTCGGAGATTCCTTCGTTTCAGGCATTCAGCAGCTACTCCGTGTGGCTGCTACTCTTCAGCCGTTGTCCGGCCGCAAGAGCATTCTTTGGTTTTCCGGACCCTTTCCTCTGGTGCCGATCACCAACAACGGGCAGGCGAGAGTCAGCTCGTCTGCGAACTACGCGGCACGTACCGAGGCTCTCAACCAGCTGCAGAACATCTTGGCGGAAGCTCGCCTTTCGGTGTTTCCAATCGACCCGCGTGGAGTCCTTCTTGTGACCGCTCCTTTTTGGGGTACCGGACTCGAAGAGGAGTACGCCTACGAGCAGCAGCTCGCCGAGGCAACTGGAGGGACCTCCTCGCACCTGAACGATCTAGACCAGCAGATCAGTCGTGCTGTGTCTCTCGGGAGAGATGCGTACGGCCTGTCCTACTCGCCCGCAGGCTACAAAATGGACAATACCTGGCACACCGTTCGGGTTACGGTCGATGGACCCTACCGCCTCTCCTACCGCCGGGGATATCTGGCCACCTGGTCAGGGAGCTCTTCTGAGAACTTTCGCAAACTACTGAGTCTCGGGAAAAAGAACATGCAGACCAATCTTCCGGCGTCAGCAGTTGGCAAGCCCATTGTGTTTACCGTACAGCTTGCGAGTCCAGCAGGATCGGACGGCACCGCCGCTCCTCTGGCTCACAACGACGATCACAGAATCGATGTTGCTGTGCGTATTCCCGTGACACAGCTCGGCTTTCGGCACGATGGTACGCGGTGGCAAAGCAGCGCCATGGTGGCGACTTACGCTTATGACGATTTAGGCAAGCTAACGGGTGGAGAGCAGCAGCAAGTTGATTCCAACCTAAGCGAGGGACAATGGCAGACCGCGCAAACCTCACAGGTCTCCACCCACCAGACGTTTGTCGTGCCACGGTCCACTGAGTATGTTCTGTTTGTGGTTTCCGACAGAGCGTCGCAACGTCAAGGAACGCTGCTGATTCCCGCACAGGCCCTGCGTCCGAATCTATAGCCGCGTGTCCATCGAGCAATCTCTGAGAATCAGCTTCGCTCTGCTTGCCGGACTAGCCGAGCGTGGCAATACCGCCGATGGCGGAGCGAGAAGCAGGTCCCCTGCGCAGAGGAGAGGCAAGAAGGGCAAGCAAAGGCAAGAGCAACTACAGGGGTCTTCCCGTTCGGCAAGCTCAGGGTCAAGATGACGGCGGGGAGGTGAGCTGAGTGGGTGATTCCGTGGCGCCGGGACAGGCGGGCAATCGCTACTTCATGGGCTTGGGGGCGCTGCCTTCGGTGATGGTGTAGAAGCGGTCGAGGTCGGTGGGTGGGAGGATGGTTTGGCGGGTTCCGTCGGGCCAGCGAATCTCGAGGGCATCGATTTTGGTGGCGGCGCCGAGGCCGAAGTGGGGGCGCTGGTCGGGGGAGGAAGCGTAGGAGCCGCCGGCGATGATGTCCTGGCGCTGACGGAAGCCCTCGGCGGTGAGGTAGACCTGGGCGCCGACGGCGTCGCGGGGGGATTTGGGGCCGCCGATGAGTTTAAAGGCGATCCAGTGGTTGGTGGTGTCGACGACGTTGCGGAAGAGGGACGGCGGACTATCCATGTTGTTGACGACGACGTCGATTTTGCCGTCGTTGAAGAGGTCGCCGAAGGCCATGCCGCGGGAGGTGGCGACCTTGGCGAGGCCGGTGCCTTCGACGGCGGGGGCGAGGGTGAGCTTGCCCTTGTGGTTGAGGAAGAGGAGCGGGCGCTGCGCCCAGGTGGTGCCCCAGTTTTGCCCGTCGACGCCGCGGTAGACGTGGCCGTTGACGGTGAAGAGGTCGAGCCAGCCGTCGTTGTCCACGTCGAAGAAGGAGGTGCCCCAGCCGAGGAAGGGGACGGTGGGCTCGGCGATGCCGGCCTGGTAGGAGATGTCGGTGAAGTTGCCGTCGCCGTCGTTGCGGTAGAGGGGTTTGTAGTCGTCCGAGAAGGTGGTGTTGTAGAGGTCGAGGAGGCCGTTGTGGGTGTAGTCACCGACGGCGATACCCATGGAGGCGGTTTCGCGGCCGCTCTCGTTGAGCGCGTAGCCGGAGGCGAACGAGGCGTCCTCGAAGGTGCCGTTGCCGTTGTTGAGGTAGAGGTAGTTGGGGGTGGAATCGTCGGCGACGAGCAGGTCGACCTTGCCGTCGTTGTTGACGTCGACGAAGACGGAGGCGAGGCCGTAGTAGCCGTGCTCGTCGCCGGTACCGGTTTTTTTGCTGACGTCGGTGAAGGTGCCGTCGCCGTTGTTGTGGAAGAGGTGGTCGACCTCGCCCTTGAGGCCGCGCGGGCCGCACATGACGGGGACGCCGCGGAAGTTGCAGCCGGCGATCTGGGAGACGGTGCTGCCCTTCTGGCCGGGGATGTCGGCGAGGTCGAAGTGGACGTAGCCAGGGACGAAGAGGTCGAGCTTGCCGTCGCCGTCGTAGTCGCCCCAGGTGGCCCCGGTGGACCAGCCGCCGACGGCCACGCCGGCTTTCTCGGCGACGTCGGTGAAGGTGCCGTCGTGGTTGTTGTGGAAGAGGCGATTTTTGCCGAAGTTGGTGACGTAGAGGTCGGGCCAGCCGTCGTTGTCGAAGTCGCCGACGACGGCGCCGAAGCCCCAGCGGTCATTGGTGACGCCGGCTTTCTCGGCCACGTTGGTGAAGGTGCCGTCGTGGTTGTTGTGGAAGAGGGCGGCGTGCGGCGGGGTCCCTTTGCCGGCGAGGGCGTCGAAGGTGGATCCGTTGACGAGGTAGATGTCGAGCCAGCCGTCGTTGTCATAGTCGAGCAGGGCGACGCCGGAGCCGACGGTTTCGAGGATGAGGTTTTTTTCGGGGGAGCCCATCTTGTGGGTCCAGGTGGCGAGGCCGGATTTGTCGGCGACGTCCTGAAAGATGACCGGGCCTGTCTTGACGAAGCCGCCCGCGGTGATGGGGCGGTGCTCCGCGTCGAGGACGGCGGCGTGGGCTCCGCCGGTGCTGCTGCCGGAGGATTGGCCGTCGGTGTGGGTGTTGGTGGTGGGTGCGGGGGTCTGCGCGAGGGTGCAGGTGGCGAGGAAAAGAAGGGGGAAGAATCGGGCTGGGAAGGGTGTGCGCATGGTTCGTATCGGTCGGGATCATGGTAGTCGCGCGGGGTGGCTTCGCGCCTCCATCAAAGGATGGAGGTGCTGGACGGAGGCACCGAGTGGTGTCGAGGGAGATGCAGGCTTGCTATGAAGCGGGGCCGGTCGCTTCCGACATGGCGGCTGATGGGTCCTCCATGCGGCCGGTCCGGTTGGCGCGCCTTCTTTGGAGCAGGTACTGGAGTTCAGGTGGACCAGGCGGCTGACACTTGCATCACCCTGGCCAAACCGTTCGGACGGCAGCAGCCCGGACGCTTCGAAGGGATGCGGGCACGCAACTTTTCCGGTCAAACTGGGTCCTGTTCTTTAGGAGTTTTCGATGCAAAGGGCCCTTTTTACCGGAATGATTCTGGCGATGTCGACTCTGGCCGTCGCTCACGCGCAGTCCACAGATTCAGCCAGCCAGGCAGCAAATCCAACCGCAACCACCGTGCAGGGCGTTCCCATTGTTCGCGCATATCCGCACGCTTCTTCCAGTGGCGGCGATGCGAGTGGCGGGCACGTATTCGATTCCCAGCCGAACTCGGGTGTTTTTCTACGCAGTGACGAAGCAAACGGCGTTGATGTGGTGAGCTCCTCGAAAGCGGTCACTGAGCTGCGCGTCGTACAGGGGCGTGCGGTGGTGACCATCCACCACCCGACTGATCGATCGGAGATCCTGGTGGATCTGCCTGGCGGGCAGGTCGACCTGCTGAAGGATGGGCTCTACACCTTCAATGCAGGAACGGAAACCGTTCGCGTGCTCCATGGTGAGGCGGAAGCCTACGGTGGAGCAAAGAGTGCTTCCAAGGGCACCAAGGTCAAGGAGACTCAGCAACTCACGTTTGACGGCGACGCGAAACTGAAAGCGGTCAACTCGTATGCGTATGAGCTTACCGCTGACCTGCTGCCCGGGGGTGGACAGGGCCGCGAAGGCATGGGTGATGGGCCGTATCGTCGTAGCTTCTATGGAGGCTATCCGTATTATGCCGGCGTCTACCCCTATCCTTTTGGCTACGGCTTCGCCCCGTACGGCTACGGCTATCCCTTTGGAGTGGGAGTTGGATTCGGATATTACGGCGGCTTCGGTGGCTTCGGTGGCTTCCGCGGTGGGTTTAGACGCTAGAGACGCGCTTTGCGGCATGGAGCTCCTGGTCGAGCTCCATGCTTGCGTCTTGGCTTACGCGCGCTACAAGAATGCTTAGAACGCGAGTTGTGCGGGGTGGACTGTACGGGATTCGTTGTCACTTCAGCGGGATAGAGAGGACTGTGACGCTGGCGTTCGGGAAGGTGTGGGTGTAGGTGGGTCCTTTGATGGGTTCGGAGTTCTCGGTGGGGAGGACGCGGTTGGGGTCTTCTTCGTCGTTTTCGACGAGGATGTTTTCGGCCTGGAGGGTGGTGATGTGGGCGGAGCCGGAGGCCGGGGCGCCGAGGGCGGAGAGGTCGAGCTGGGCGGTGAGGGGACGGGTGAGGTCGCGGTTGGTGGCGAAGAGGAGCAGGTGGTGGCCGTCAGCGGAGAGGGCGGCGGCGAGGTCGAGGTAGGGGACGTCCTTGATGTCCTGTAACGTACGGACGCCCTTGGAGATGGTGAAGGTGGGGCCGTCGGAGGTGACGGTGAGGGCGGTTTTGGGTTCGGCGGTGGCGAAGGTGCGGAGGGTCCAGTAGGCGGGGGTGGCGTAGACCTGGCCGCGGCGCTGCCAGATGCCGGCGAACTCGAGGATGCCGGTCATGTCGGAGACGGGGACGGTGTCGGCGTTGCGCAGGAGCATGTTGAGGAAGCCGCCGGCGAAGAGGGCGCCGCCCATGTTGGTGTAGTTGGGCCCCTGGTGGGTGCCTGAGATGAGGAGCCACTCGGTGAAGGCGACGCGGACATCCTTGCCGTTGGGGCTGGCGGCGGCCTGCTCGCGGATGTGGCGGACGCGCTGCTCCAAGCCGATGGGAAGGGCGAGGTCGGCCATGCTGCGGAAGTCCTGCGTGGGGTGCGGGAGGGCGACGTCATCGCCGACGACGTAGTGGGTCGACAGGAGATTGAAGCTGCCGGCGGGGTTGGAGAGCTGGGCGGCGTTCCAGTCGTGGAAGACGTCGTCGACGCCGCCGGTGGCGATGAGGCGGGCGGTGGGGTCGATCTTGTGGACCGCGTCCGCGAAGGAGCCGGTGCGGGGGCCGAGCTCGGCGAGGGTGGGGTAGCCGATCTGCCAGTCGCCCCAGAGCTCGTTGCCGAGCTCCCAGAGCAGGCCGCCGTGGTGGTCGCCCCAGTGGTCGTCGATGTATTTGACCCAGTCGGCGGCCTGCTGCGGGGTGCCGCTGCCGAGGTTGAGGGCGACCTGGGGCTGGGCCTGGATGTCGCGGCAGAACTGCAGGAACTCGTCAGTGCCGAAGGTGTTGTACTCGGGGATGCCCCAGGAGGCGTTGCGCACCGAGACGCGTTTGTCCTGGGGGCCGATGCCGTCGTGCCAGTCGTAGCCGGAGGTGAAGTTGCCGCCGAAGCGGATGAGCGGCGAGTGGGAGTCGCGGGCGAGGGTGAGGACGTCGGGGTCCATGCCGTCGACGGCGTCGGCGGGGAAGAGGTCGATGTTGTCGAGGAG
>CALMVL010000180.1:19628-28534 GCA_937873265.1 uncultured Granulicella sp. | reverse complement strand
CCCAGGGGAGGTGCGCGCGGGGTACAACGCTAGGTGACGCACTGGAGTACTTCCTTTATGCATGCCTTGGTCAGTGGTTCCGAAGATTCTTCTTTTTGTCGCGAGGACGCGGCCGTTCCTGCGGGTTTGGGCGACGTTTGTGGGGCGGCCGTTGGCGGTGGGCGCGGCGGGACCGAGGGCGCGACGCTGGTGCACGACGCGGGGAATCTGATGGGGGCGCTGCGGAGGTACTCGGAGCTGATAGCGAGGCCCGGGCTGCCCGTGGATGAGCAGCGACAGCTGGCGAGGGAGCTGCGGGTGCTGAGCGAGCGTAGTTCGGCGGTGATTGAGAAGCTGGCGCAGCTAGGGGACGGCGGCGAGCGGTCGGGCGAAGAAGCGGATTTCGAGACGACGGTTCTGCCGGATGCGGTTCTAGGCTGCCTGGGATTGCTGAGCAGGATTGCGGGCCGGGCGGTCACGTTCTTCTGTGCGCCTTCGGCTTACTTCTCGGTGGCGATCTCCGGGCCGGACTTTGAGCGGATTGTGGTGCAGATGGTGCGGGATGCGACGAAGGGAGCGGTGCGGGGTGAAGCGCTTGCAGTGACGCTGATGGGCATGCGCGAGGCTGGGGACCGGTGCGGGATGCGGGTCGTGTTGACGGTGCGGGATCGCGCGGGATCCTGGGGACGGAGGGAGATGGGGATTGGACCCTTGCAGGAGCTGGCTACGAGCTCGGGCGGTGTGGTGGAGGTGGAACGTGAGCTCGGTTCGGCGACGAGCGTGAGTGTGACCTGGGCGGCGGTGGATCCGCAGCGGGCGAGGCGGAAGATGGAGGGGCGCATCTCGCCGGCGGGGCGGCGGGTGAGCGTGAACGAGATGGTTCGTGGATTATTGCCGGGGGAAAGACCGAGTTTGGCGACGCAGTTGCAGGCAAGGGGTGAGGCGTGAGCTACGGGGCGGTCGAGATGCAGCTGGAAGGCGAGGCGAAGAACGCCGCGGCGCGGACGGGGTGGCTGATCGGAAGTTCTCCGGAGATGCAGAAGCTGCTGCGGATCCTAGACAAGGTGGCGATCTCGTCGCATCCGGTGCTGATTCTGGGCGAGAGCGGGACGGGGAAGGAGCTGGTCGCGCGCGAGATCCATGAACGCGGATCGGGAATGGACCGGCCGTTTGCCGTGGTGGATTGCGCTTCGACGCCGCCCTCCCTGCTGGCGCGGGACCTGTTCGGGCACGGACCGGAGGAGGGTGATGGAGCCTGGGAGGGGGACGGGCTGCTGTGCGCCGCCGCGGGTGGGACGGTGTTTCTGGATGAGGTCGGGGCGCTTGCTCCGGAGGTCCAGACCATGCTGCTGCGGGCACTGCAGGCGAAGGAGGTGCGCAGCTTTGGGAGGGCGGAGCACCGGCCGGTGACGGCGCGGATTCTGGCGGGGTCGAGCCGGAGCCTGCAGACGATGGTGGATCTGGGGCAGTTTCGGAAGGATTTGTACTACCGGCTGAATGTGGTGAAGCTGCAGCTGCCGGCGTTGCGGGAGCGGCAAGCGGATCTGCCGGAGCTGGTGGGCGACGTGCTGCGGAGGATGGAGTCGAGGTACGGACGCCATCTGGAGATCTCGGAGGAGGCGGTTGAGACCCTGCGACAGTACGCCTGGCCGGGTAACCTGCGGGAGCTGGAGGCGGCGATCGAACGGGCCTGCTCTCTCTCGAATGGACCGGTGGTGCACCTAGGAGACCTGCCGACGCAGCTGCAGGAATTTCGCGGGCAGCGGCAGGCGGAGCAGGAGGACGAGAGGCCGCGGGAGAGCTCGGTACGGACGCCCGTGCTGGTGATGGAGCGGATTGTGCCCATTGCGGAGATGGAGCGGAGAATGATTCTGCTGACGGTGGAGCAGGTGCAAGGAGACAAGATTACGGCGGCGAAGCTGCTGGGGATTGGGAAGACGACGCTCTACCGGAAGCTGAAGGAGTATGGGGTGGCGGTCTAGGAGCGTTCGGGGCGGACTCGTGGGTCGGGAACCGGAAGATGTCGCAGGTCGACGACGATGGTTTCGGCGAGGCGGTCCTGCGCGCACTGGCGATTGGAGTCCCAGAAGAACTGCAGGAAGCCGAGGCCTCCTTCGAGGACGGCAGCTCCGTAGCCAAGGGCTCGTTCGGCGGACTGCCATGCTCCGAGGCGCTCGCTGGTGAGAGACACAGCCCGGGTGCGGGCAACCCATTTGCCCGGGGTTTGGCCGTTGCCGAAGAAGTTGGCAAGGCCCCAGTAGAGCAGCATGATGATGATGTTGCCGGCCTCGTGGAAGTCCCACTTGAGATCGATACTTTCTTCATGCAAGAGGTAGCGACGCCAAGCGAACTCGGCGGGAGCCCAGAGGAGGACGGCCAGGAGGAGATCAAGCAGTAAACCGGTGACACGCTGCCCAAACGTGGCAAGCGGGATGCCGTTCAGAGCGTCGGCGCGCGCGGTCTCGTGAGCGTGGAAGCAACGTTTCCTTCCGGGCTCGCGAGGGTTCATAGAGAGCACGATACCACCTCGTGCTTTCGGCTTCGGCGAGCGGATGTGGTGTGCTTTGCTATGCTGGCCTCACACGTACAGAGTCAGGAAAGAGGTTGGGAATGGCGGAGATTCTTGGGTTGTCGGAGGCGCCGGATATGGCATCGACAGAGCCGCGGGTGAAGATTACGGTTCGGCCAAATGGGCCGTTTCGGGTTGAAGGACCGATTGAACTGGTGGATGTGAACGGGAACGTGTGGGATCTGACGGGGAAGCCGGCGATTTCGCTGTGCCGCTGCGGGCTGTCGTCGAAGCGGCCGTTCTGTGATGGAACGCATGGACGCGAGGGCTGGAAATGCGATGCGAGTCCCATACCGGCCGAGCCGGTGGCGCAGGGCTAAAGTTTTTTGGATTTCTGCCGATAAGCGATGCAAAGGTCGACTTGGCCGTGTGCGGGCGTTGGCCGACTTGCGAAGGGAGTGTGATCTGGTGTCGAGGCATTTGTGCGTTCGATCGGCGTTGCTTCTGACTGCGACTTTGCTGGGTTTCCTGGAAGCGCCGATGGGTGTGACGCTGGCGGCGGCCCAAGCGCCTGGAGAACACGGGTTGGACGCCTATGTGGGGCGGTACCGCACGGCGGATGCGCCGGAGCTGGTGCATGCCGTACGTGTGGAGAACGGCAGATTGGGGATCGAGGAGGAGCGCTCGCCCAGGGTTGAGCTGACCGCCCAGGGCGGGGATCGGTATGCGTCGGCGAAGGATCGCCAGGGTTTGCAGGTGGTGCTTACGTTTGCCCGCGACGGGAGCGGGCGGGTTACGGGGGCGACGTATGCGAGCCCGGACTCTGCAGAGCCGCTGCAGCTGACGCGTTTTGACGAGAGTGCGGCCCCGCTGAATCATTTTCGGGCGTACTCGCGGCAGGTGGTCATGATGCCCATGCGGGATGGGGTGAAGCTGCATGCGGTGGTGTTTCGGCCGGCTGGATCTGAGACGAATGGAGAGAAGCTGCCGTTTCTGTTGGTGCGGACGCCGTACGGAACGGATGGGTACACGTCTGACGACGTGAATCGGGCAAAGCCGGAGCTGGCAGCGAGTGGGTACATCTTTGTGTTTGCCGATATTCGCGGGCGGTATGAGAGCGAAGGACAGTTTGTGATGAACCGACCGGTGGTGACGCATCGTTCGAACAAGGATGTGGACGAGACGACAGATACGCGGGACACGATTGACTGGCTGCTGAAGAATGTGCCGAACCAAAATGGTCGGGTGGGTGTTGTGGGCGTGAGTTACCCGGGATTTCTGGCGATGATGGCGGGCATCGACGCGCATCCGGCGGTAAAGGCGATTTCTCCGCAGGCGCCGATGACGGATGTGTGGATGGGGGATGACTTTTTCCACAATGGTGCGTTTCGCGAGACGTACGGCTTCGACTATGTGCAGCAGCTGGAGGCGCAGAAGACGGACGCTCGGGTGGAGTCGAACGAGGATACGTATGATTTCTTTTTGCGTCAGGGGAACTTCGCGGGGGCTGCGACCTCCGCAGGAATGACGAATCTGCCGACGGCAAAGGCGTTTCTAACGCAGCCGACTTACACGAAGTTCTGGAAGGATATGGCGGTGCAGCGCGACTTGACGAAGGTCGAGGTGCCGACGCTGGAGGTGGGTGGGTACTGGGATCAGGAGGACATGTGGGGACCGCAGGCGGAGTATGCGGCGCTGGAGCCACACGATGCGAAGCACGAGGTGTTTCTTGTGCTCGGACCGTGGAACCACGGTGGCTGGGGTGGGTCAGGTGCCCGGCTGGGGGCGGTGGAGTTTGGGCAGCCGACTGGGGATGAATACAGGAAATCGATCGAGGCCCCGTTTTTCGAGAAGTATCTGAAGGATCGGGCGGGGTATGACTTGCAGAATACGGCTAGTTTCCGGACGGGGGCGGACCAGTGGGAGCGGTATGCGGCTTGGCCGCCGAAGGTGGGTGTCGAGGCCAAAAGGCTGTATTTGCAGCCGGAGAAGAGACTGAGTTTCGCGGCGCCGACGGGAGACTATGACGTGAAGGCGGCGGCGTATGTGGCGGACCCGGCGAATCCGGTTCCGTACCGGCATCGGCCCATCCAGGCGACGTACGGAACAGGGTCCAAGTGGCGGACGTGGCTGGTGGAAGATCAGAGGTTTGTGACGGGTCGGAAGGACGTTGCCGCGTTTGAGACGCCGGTGCTGGATTCGGACGTGACGGTGACGGGGGATGTGGTGGCGGATCTGTTTGCGTCAACGACAGGAGAAGACGGGGACTGGGTGGTGAAGCTGATCGACGTGTATCCGGAGGACGCGACGGCGCCGATGGCGGGTTACCAGCTGATGATTGCGGACGAGATTCTGCGGGGGCGCTACCGGAAAAGCTTTGAGCAGCCGGAGGCGGTGAAGCCGGGCGAGGTGAATGAGTACCGGTGGAGTCTGCACGGGGTTGACCACACGTTTTTGAAGGGGCATCGGTTGATGGTCGAGGTGCAGTCGAGCTGGTTTCCGCTGTATGACCGGAATCCACAGACGTGGGTTCCGAACATCATGACGGCGCCGGCGGGGGCGTACAAGGCGGAGACGGTGTCGATTTTCGGATCGCCGAAGTACCCGTCGCACCTGGAGCTGCCGATCATGGGGGAAGCTGGGGGTTCTCAACAGACGGCGGCAGAGCGATGAGCATTCGGACGATCAGCTCGCGGGAGGTTTACCGCAACCCGTGGACGAGGGTTCGGGAGGACGTGATCGAGCGCTCGAATGGCGCACGCGGCATTTACGGGGTGATGGACAAGGATCCGGCGGCGATTATCATTCCGCTGGAGCGTACGGGGAGCGGGGAGTTCGTGACGCTGGTGCGGCAGTTCCGATATACGGTGCAGGGGACGTTCTACGAATTTCCGCAGGGCGGGTGGGAGGAGGCGGACGTCGATAAGGAAGAGATGGCGCGGGGAGAGTTGCGCGAGGAAACAGGACTGCTTGCGGAGCAGATGACATTGCTTGCGCCGTTGTGGATTGCGTACGGGGCGATGCGGCAGGAGCACCACGTGTTTTTAGCGGAAGGGCTCACGCAAGGTGAGACGGAGCGGGATCCGGAGGAACATGATATGACGATCCACCGGGTGCGGGTGGAGGAGTTTGAGCGGATGCTGCTGGATGGGCGGGTGATGGACAACTGCTCTGCGGCAGCATGGGGTGTGTATCTGGCGTGGTTGCGCCGGGGTGAGCGGGGACGATAGTCGCAGCGGATCTACTGCGGAGGTGGGGACGGGGGTTGCTGAGGTGATGTTTGCTGCTTGTTGCCGCCGCCGAAGAGCTTCTGCAGGAGGTTGCGCTTTTTCGGTTGATTCGGCGGTGGGGAGGCGCCCTCATCCGATTCGGGGAGACGGGTGGCGTCCGGTGGCGCTTGGCCTTGTGGGTGGCCGTCGCGGCCGAAGAGTTTGTCGACGAGGGACTGCGGGCTTTCGCTCATCTGGGTACATGTGTTTTGCGGCTGGGTGCCGTCGAGAAAGGCGAGGGTGTAGTCGAGGGGACAGGAGGCGTCGGCGATGAGATTGGTGGCGCGGTCGAGGCGGACGGAGGTGACGCCATCGGGGGCGGTGAAGGACTTCATGTCGGAGTACTGGGGGAGCTTGATGGCGCGCTTCATGAAGTTGGCCCAGATGGGGGCGGCGGTGTCGGCACCCTGCAGTTTGTGGGTGAGCGCGGCGGAGATGTCGGTGTAGTCGTCGTTGCCGACCCAGATGATGCAGAGGAGGTTGGAGGAGTAACCGGCGAACCAGACGTCGTGGGAGGTACCGGTTTTGCCGGCGGCGGGGGCGGAGAAGCCGAGAGAGCGAACGGCGGAGCCGGTGCCGCGAGAGAGGACGCCTTCCATGAGGGACTGGGTAAGGTAGGCGGCGCGGGGGTCGAGGACCTGCTTGCCCTCGGGGGCGAAGTCGGAGACGATGTCGCCCTGGTTGTTGCGGACCGAGGCGAGCATCCAGGGGGTGAGGCGAACGCCGCCGTTGGCGAAGACGGTGTAGGCGCCGGCCATGTCGATGGGGGTGGCGCTGTAGGTGCCGATGGCCATCGACGGGGTGGCGCGGACGTCGGTGATGCCGGCGGAGCGGGCGAGGGCGGCGACATTCTCATAGCCGACCTGTTGGGCGAGGGCGATGGTGGCAATGTTGAGCGAGTGCTCGATGGCGGTGGCGGCGGTGACCATGCCGGGGTACTCGCCGCGTTCGAAGTTGCCGGGGGTGTAGGACTGGCCGTTGGTGCCAAAATCCTGGGGGTCGTCGTTGAGCTTGGTGATGGCGGTGAAGGGGCCACCATCACCGAACGAGGCGCCGTTGAGCGAGGCGTTGTAGGCGGTGGCGTAGACGAACGGTTTGAAGATGGAGCCGGTGGGGCGCTTGGCAACGGCGTGGTCGAGCTGCGAGGAGCCATAGTTGCGACCGCCGACGAGGGCGAGGATCTGGCCGGTGTGGGGATCGAGGGCGATCAGGGCGGCCTGTGGGTAGTTGATGGGGGTGCCGTCTTTGCGGTGGAGCTTGCGAATGAGCTCGTCGACGTGGACCATGCCCTCTTCGACGGCGGCGGAGGCGGCGCGCTGGAGGTCGGGGTCGAGCGAGGTGTAGATGCGGAGGCCGCCGGAGGTGGTGAGGGCCTGCTCGCCGACGCGCTGGACGAGCTGCTCGTGGACGAGGTCGATGAACCAGGGTGCGTCGGAGGCGTCGACGTTGAGGGGAGCGAGGCGGAGGGGCTCGGCTTTGGCGCGGCTGGCTTCCCCCGGCGTGATGGCGTTCGTCTCGACCATGGAGTCGAGGACGAGGTTGCGGCGCTCGGTGGCGCGCTCTGGATGGCGGTAGGGGTTGAGGCGGCTGGGGCTCTGGATCATGCCGGCGAGCAGGGCGCACTGGGCGAGATCGAGCTGGCGGAGGTCTTTGCCGAAGTAGGCTTGCGCGGCCTCGCCGAAGCCGTTGATGGCATAGGAGCCGCGCTGGCCGAGGTTGATCTGGTTGGCGTACATCTCGAAGATCTGCTGCTTCGAGAAGCGCGATTCGAGCTGGAAGGTGATGGTGATTTCGGCGATTTTGCGGGTGAGGTGCTTTTCCGGCGAAAGGAAAAAGCCGCGGGCGAGCTGCTGGGTGATCGTGGAGCCGCCGCAAGACATGTGGTGCTGGAGCAGGTCGTCGACGGCGCACTTCGCGGTGCGGAGATAGTTGATGCCGCCGTGCTCGAAGAAACGCCGGTCTTCAATGGCAAGGACGGCGGCGACGAGGCGCTGGGGGATTTCGTTGTAGGTGACGAGGCGGCGTTTGGAACGGCCCTTGTCTTCGGAAAGGGCGGTGATGAGCAGCGGCTCGAGCTGATAGGCGGCGAGGGTGGCGCCGTTGTCGGCGGCAATCGACTGCACGACGGCGCCGTCGGTGGTGATGGTGGCGCCATCGGTGGAGTGGTAGGACTGCGGACCGGGCTTGATGGTGATCGAGTCGCCGTCGAGGTGAAAGGTGCCGAGCTCGGGCTGCGCGTTGTAGCCGGCCTGACGGAGCTCGCGGGCGATCTCTTCGCTGTTGAGATGTTGGCCAGGGCGGACCTCGCGCGGCGCGGCGTAGATCTGCGCGACGGGAGCGAAGAGCGGGCCGGCGGCGAGGCGCGCGTCCACCACGCCCTGATACTTGTGATAGAAGTAGGCGGCGATGGCGCCGACCACGAGCATGACGACGAGCGCAACGGCGGCGAGGAGCGCGAGCAGCGATCGGCCGAAGCTGGAACGGCGCGCCGCGGGGGCTTCAGGTCGGAGTTTAACTTTGACGGCCACGGGTGTCTTTCTTATACGGTCGAGGATCGCCGTCAGGCGGTGAGTACGGGTGCGGGGACGCCCTTGGCGAGCTCGGCGAGGTGCTGGGCGGCGTCGGTCAGAGACAGATCTTCGGTTGTGTTGCGCAGGCGGTCGACCAGCTCCACCTTCCCGTCGGCAAGTTTTTTGCCGATGTTGATGCGGAAAGGGACGCCGGTGAGGTCCGCGTCCTTGAATTTGACGCCGGCGCGCTCGTCGCGGTCGTCGAGCAGGGTATCGAGGCCGGCACGGTCGAGCTCGGCGGCGAGCCGTTCGCCCGCGGCGAGGAGGTCGGCCTCGCGGACGTTGGTGACGGTGACGACGACGTGGAAGGGGGCGATGGCGGGGGAAAGGGCGTAGGCGTCGCCAGAGTGTTTTGCGGCGGAGGACTCGATGGCGGCGGTGAGGATACGTTCTACGCCGATGCCGTAGGAGCCCATGATGGGTGTGGTTTCCTTGCCGTCGCGATTGAGGACGGTGGCGCCCATCGACTGCGTGTATTTGTAACCGAGTTTGAAGATGTGGCCGATTTCGACGGCTTTGCCGAGGCGGAGGGGCTGGCCGCCGATGGGGTCGAGCTCGCCTTCGTTGATGTTGCGGATG
>CALMVL010000180.1:0-19618 GCA_937873265.1 uncultured Granulicella sp. | reverse complement strand
GCGGCGGGCGGCGGTGGGGGGGGGGGTGCCGCCGCGGGCGGGGGGGACATTGCGGAAGTGGAAGTCGAGCTGGTTGGCGCCGGCGACGAGGTTGTGGCGGTTCTCGAGACCGAGGTCCATGATGACGAGGGTCTTGAGGCCTTCCGACGGGAGGTCACGGGAAACGCCCTTGAGCTTGTCGAGAGATTTGCCGGAGTTGAGGCCGTTGAGCGAGCCGGAGGTCATGACTTCGGGGATGCCGACCGGGCCGAGGAAGCCGGCGGGGCCGCCGATGTAGAGGGCGAGCTCGTCGGCGGTCATGGGGCGGAGATCGACCGTGCCGGCGACGGCGTTCAGCTTGGTTTCGTTGACCTGATGGTCGCCGCGGAGGAAGGCGGCGACCGGGCGCAGGGGAGCGTTTGGGTCGGTGGTGCCCCCCATGAAGGCGACGCACTTGATGTCCTGCGAGGCGTGGATGCCGAAGAAGGCGGTGACGTCGGCGATGGAGGCTTTGCCGGGGGTGGAGACGAGTTCGGGGAGGCCGTCGCCTGTGGGTTCGAGGTCCGTGACGGGCGCGAGCTGCGAGGTGGCTTTTTCGAGGTTGGCGGCGTAGCCGGAGGCGGAGGAGGCGATGAGGTCTTCGCCGGCCTCGGTGTAGACCATGAACTCCTGCGACTGCGATCCGCCCATGGCGCCGGAGTCGGCCTCGACGGCGACGAACTCGAGGCCGCAGCGGGTGAAGATGCGGCGGTAGACCTCGTCGTGTTTCGTGTAGGAGAGGTCGAGGCCGGCTTCGTCGATGTCGAAGGAATAGGAATACTTCATGAGGAACTGGCGGACGCGGAGAAGGCCGGATTTGGGGCGGGGTTCGTCGCGGAACTTGGTCTGGATCTGGTACCAGATCTGGGGCAGCTGCTTGTAGGAGCGGAGCTCAGACCGCGCGATGGAGGTCATGATCTCTTCGTGGGTCATGGCGAGGCAGAGGTCGGCGCCCTTGCGGTCTTTGAGACGGAACATGTTGTCGCCCATCGCGGTCCAGCGGCCGGACTCCCCCCAGATTTCGGCGGGATTGAGGGCGGGCAGGAGGAACTCCTGGCCGATGGTGTCCATCTCTTCGCGGATGATCCGGACGATCTTGTTGATGGCGCGGTTGCCCAGGAAAAGGTAGGAGTAAATGCCGGCGCCGAGCTGGCGGATGTAGCCGGCGCGGAGGAGAAGCTTATGGCTGGCGACTTCGGCGTCGGCGGGGGATTCGCGGAGGGTGGGGATGAAGAGCTGGGACCAGCGATGCATGGGTGTTGACGAGCCTCGTGAGCGGCGATGCACTTGGCGCGCGCTCTCCTGTTTCTTGATTGTCTAATATAGGGTCGCTTCGGTCTAGCGCGGGGATGGCGCGGCGTGCTGTGCGTGAGTGGGCCCGTCCCTCAAAGGTGGGGGGATTGCCCGATTTGTGGGATGGGCTGCCCCGCTTACGACAATGTATGTTTGCGCCGATGCGAACCTGCTTCGTACAAAGCGCGCATGGTCGCCTGTTGGCGCGAGGATCTCCGATCGGGCAGGTGCTCGTTCTGTCGCTCCTGCTTTTGCTCGGAGGCTGCCGGAGCCTGGCTCCCGCGACGTCGGGGTCTGGCGTGGCGACGGCGGGGAAGCCGCTCCGCGGCGGCGTTCACGGAGGGAGCCAGCCCGTGGCGGGGGCGCACATTTATCTGCTGGCAGCAGGGACAGGTGGAATCGGCAGCGCTTCGGTGTCGCTGCTCGACCCCGCAAGCACGGGCACGTCGGACGGGCACGGGGCCTACGTCGTTTCCGACGCGAACGGCGCCTTCACGATCACGGGGGATTACCAGTGTCCGCAGGCGGATGCGATGGTGTATGTGCTGGCCACCGGCGGGAACCCGGGGCTGGGGCCGGGGCAGGCGAATCCGGATCTTGCCTTGATGACCGGAATGGGATCGTGCCAGGCGATGTTGGCCAATGCCGCGACGATCAACATTGGTGTGACGGAGGTGACGACCGCGGTGACGGTCAACCAGATCTCCCGGTATATGAGTGGAACGTTCCGGGTAGCGTCCGACGGCAGTGCGGCGGAGGTTCAGGGGATCGCGGCCGCCTTTGCGTCGATTCCCCAGATGGTGGATATCAGCACCGGGATGGCACGCACCACCACACCGGACGGAAGTGCGACGGTGCCGGCGAGCACCATCAATTCGCTAGCTGACATTCTTGCCTCCTGCGTGAATAGTGCAGGGTCTGCCAGTTCGAGCAACGGGCCGTGCAGCCAGCTGGAACAAGGCACGGCCAGCGATACGGCGGAGGCGATGCTGAACATTGCGAACAACCCGTCTCAGGATGTCGGTTCGCTGTTCGATCTGGTACCGGCGGCATCACCCTATCAGCCCACGCTGTCGGCCCCGCCGACGGACTTTACGCTGAGCCTGAGTGATCCGGTCTTGCCGACGAACTGTTCGCCGAATTGCTTTGCGGTGCAGGTCAACGCCGGCGGTCCGGCGGTGGGACCCTACGCAGCGGACGTTGGCTTTTCCGGTGGATGGGTCGCTTCCACGTCCGCCCCGATCGCTCTGGACGGCGTGCCGGACCCGGCTCCGATGGAGGTATATCAGACGGAACGTTACGGGGATTGTAGTTACAGCTTCGGCAACTTTGTTCCCGGAAGTGCGCACCTGGTCCGACTGCATTTTTCGGAGAACTACTGGACCAGCTCCGGGCAACGCATCTTTTCGGTGTCCATCAATGGGACGCCGGTTTTGCGGAACTTCGATATTGTGGCTCAGGCGGGTGGGCCGCTCCGGGCATTGGTGCAGACCTTTGTTGTGAGCGCGGATAACCAGGGAGGGATCAGTATCCTGCTGGGTCCAACCGTACTCGATGAACCCAAGGTGGACGGGATCGAGATCGAGTAGAGGCAGGCTTGTTCCGGTCGGGGACGCTCGCTCAAGTTGCAGACAACGTCCACAGGTCATGCAGATGCAGGACGCCGACAGGTTCGCCCGAGGAGGAGACGGCAACAAGGGAGGTGATCTTGCGCTGCTGCAGCAGAGCGAGAGCTTCGGAGGCGAAGCTTTCAGGCGCAATGGTGACTGGGTTGGGGTGAAGGATGTCGCCGGCGCGGCGGGTGAGGGCGTCGGCGCCGTGTTGTTCGAGCAGGCGGCGGAGGTCGCCGTCGGAGATGATGCCGAGCAGGGTGGCGTCCTGGACGACGAGGGTGACACCGAGCCTTTTCCGCGACATCTCGTGGATGAGCTCCGGGAGCGGGCAATCGGGAGCGACGGTGGGCATGGCGTCGCCGGTGTGCATGAGGTCGCGGACGCGGGCGAGGCGCTGGCCGAGGCGGCCGCCGGGGTGACGGTCGGCGAAGTCCTCTGGAGCGAAGCCGCGACGCTGGCTGACCGAGAGGGCGAGGGCGTCCGAGAGGGCGAGCATGACGGTGGTGGAGGCGGTGGGCGCGAGGTTGTGCGGGCAGGCCTCGGCGGCGACGGTGGCATCAAGAAACAGGCTGGCCTGCTGCGCGACGGGGGAGGTGTCGCAACCGCAGAGCGCGATGACGGGGGCGCCGATGCGGGCGATGGCGGGCAGGAGGGCGAGGAGTGCGGGGGGCTCTCCGCTGGCCGACAGCAGGAGGACGGCGTCGCCGGGGAGGACCATGCCGAGGTCACCGTGGAGTGCCTCGCCGGGGTGCAGGAAGTAGGCGGGGGTGCCGGTGGAGCGGAGTGTGGCGGCGAGCTTTTGCGCGATGATGCCGCTTTTGCCGACGCCAGTGGTGAGGACGCGGTGATGATGGTCAGCGGCATCTGCGAGGAGATGGACGGCGGCGTTGAAGGCGGGGAGCATGGGGCCGTTCGGGGGATCGAGACGGCTGGCGAGGTCGCCGAGCGCCGCTGCCTCGGCGCGGATGAGCTGTGCCGGATCGAAAGGTGTGGAGGGATCGGCCATTCCCTGGCGATGCTAGCAGAGCGATGTATCCGGGCGCTGTTCGCGGCGTCTCACGTAAACTGAGGTGTGCCGTGGTTCGGAGCGCGTGACCGGACAGCGGCGGCGGAGGTTGGGTCGGATGAAGCGGATGGTGCTGGTCGTCGCGATGATGGTGGTGGGGATCTCGATGCTGCTGTGGGCGGGGTGGCACAACCTGCGGGAGCGTCGGCTGGCCATGCAGCGCGCCGAAGCGAACCACGTCTATCTGACGCCGGCGAAGCCGGGGGATGCGCCCGAGGCCGAGCCGATGCCGGCGCTGGACGGCAAGCCTGCTCCGGCGTTTGCGTTGCGCGATCTCCAGGGCAAAAAAGTATCGCTCGCGGACTACCGGGGACGTCCGGTGCTGGTGAACTTCTGGGCGACGTGGTGTGCTCCGTGCAAGCTCGAGATGCCGTGGTTTGAGCAGTTTCGGCAACAGTATGCGCCGCAGGGCTTCGAGATTCTGGGGATTGCGGAGGACGACGCGGGCAAGGACGAGATTGCCAAGGCGGCAAAGAAGCTCGGGGTTTCGTACCCGATCCTGCTGGGAGATGACGCGGTTGCGCCGGCTTACGGCGGCATCGACTACCTGCCCATGTCCTTCTATGTGGACCGCAGCGGGGTGGTGCGGGAGGAGACGGCAGGACTGGCGTCCAAGGATGAGGTGGAGGCGAATATTCGCAAGATTGTGAGCAGTGCCGCTCCGGCCGGACCGGGAACGGTCGCCGCGGTGGTGGGCGGGCAGTGAGGCTGGTGTGGGGAGCGCTGCTGCTGGCGAGTTTCGCCGGGCGGCAGGAGATGCCGCAGATCGGCGATCTGAGCGCGCCGCGGGCAGTGCGGGGTCGGGACCGGGTGCAGTATGTGGGTGAGGCGGAAACGGTGCGGGCGGGGAAGAGCGAAACGCTCGTGCTGCATTTTCAGGTGGAGGATGGGTTTCACATCAACTCGCACCAGCCGAGGGGTGATCTGTTGATCGCGACGGAGTTGAGCGTGCTGCCGGCGGCGGGGGTTCGCGTGGGTACGGCGGTGTATCCGGCTGGACGGCCGTACAGCTTCGCGGCTAGCCCGGGGGAGACGATCGATGCGTACACGGGCGGCTTTGCGGTGCAGCTGCCGGTGGTGGCGGAGGCGGGAGGGCACACGTTACGCGGAACGCTGCGCTACCAGGCGTGCGACCGGGCTGCCTGCTACCCTGTGCGCTCCCTTCCGGTGGAGGTCGCGTTTACGGCGAAGTAACGAGGGGTTTTGCGTTGGCGTTGCGTTTCAGCCGATCGAGTTCGAAGGCGAGGAAGCGGCGAACTCGGTCAATCGAGCGGGCTTTGCCGAAGACGATGAGGGATTCGAGCAGCGGCGGGGATTGCGTGCTTCCGGTGAGGATGGCGCGGAGGAGCATGAAGGTCTCTTTGACGGACCAGTTTTTTTCCTGGCCGATGGCGCGCAGGGCGGCATCGAGGGCGTCGTGTTCCCAAGCGGATGCTTCGAGAGCGGGGAGCATGTCGGCGGCGAAGGTGAGGGTGTCTTCGAGCGAGCGCTTCTTGGGGAGAAAGATTTCCGGGGTGGGCAGGACGTTGTCGGCGAGGAGGAAGCCGGTCATGTCGCCGAACTGGCCGAGCGTCTCGATGCGGGTCTGGATGAGCGCGGCGATCTCGGCGAGGTAGGTATCGGAGAGGACGGTGGAGCGGAGGGCGGCGAAGAACTGCTCGGGCGAGAGGCGGCGGAGGTATTCGCCGTTGAGCCACTTGAGCTTGGTCAGGTCGAAGACGGGGCCGCCGAGCGAGATGCGGTTGAAGTCGTAGCGGGCGAGCATGTCGGTCAACGAGAAGATGTCGGCTTCTTTGGTGTTGAGGCCGGAGGAGACGATTTGCTGCTCGGTCGGCTGGGGCATGCCGCCGCCCATGAGGCCGAGAAAGTTAAGCATGGCCTGTGGGAGAAAGCCGGCTTGCTGGTAGTAGACGAGGGATACGGGATTTTTGCGCTTGGAGATTTTGGACTTATCGAGGTTGCGCAGGAGCGGCATGTGCCAGAAGCGCGGGCGGCTCCAGCCGAAGGCCTGGTAAAGCAGGATGTGCTTGGGGGTGGAGGAGATCCACTCTTCGGCACGGATGACGTCGGAGATGCGCATGAGGTGGTCGTCGACGACGTTGGCGAGGTGGTAGGTGGGGTAGCCGTCGGACTTGAGCAGGACCTGGTCGTCGACGTTCGCGTGGTCAAAGGTGATGTCGCCGCGGAGTTCGTCGCGAAAGGTGGTGGAGCCCTCGGCAGGGACCTTGAGTCGGATGGTGCAGGGCTTTCCTGCGGCGAGGTTAGCCTCCACCTGCTCGGGTGTGAGGTGCCGTGCGGCTCCGTTGTAGCGGGGAGGGAGCTTGGCGGCGAGCTGCCCCCGGCGCATGGTTTCGAGCTCTTCGGGGGTTTCGAAGGCGCGGTAGGCCCAGCCGTTCGCGAGCAGGAGGTCGACATGCCGGCGGTAAATCTCGGTGCGCTCGGACTGGCGGTAGGGGCCGTACGGGCCGCCAACATCGGGACCCTCATCCCACGCGAGGCCGATCCAGCGGAGGGAGCGGAAGATCATCTGCTCGGAGGCGGCGACGAAGCGGGTCTGGTCGGTGTCCTCGATGCGGAGGACGAACTTGCCCGCGCGCTGGCGGGCGAAGACCAGGTTCATGAGGCCGATGTAGGCGGTGCCGACGTGCGGATCTCCGGTGGGGGACGGTGCGATGCGGACGCGGACTTGAGCTTCATCAAGAGGTGCTTCGGTGGTCATGGGGTCCAAGGATTCATGGTAGCAAGCCCTGTCCGGTTAGGGATTGGCGATGCCGATTGCCTGGTGAATGTACTGATTGCGCGTCAGTTCGTCGAGCATGAAGCGGGCAACATCCTCGCGAGCGATGAACCGGACCTTTTCGCCGCTTTCGGGCGTGACGACCCTGATTTCGCCCTTGCTGCCGGTGTCGTGGAGGCCGGCGGCGCGGACGATGGTCCAGTCGAGGTCGTCGGCGTTCTCGACGACGGACTCCATGCCGGCCTTGTCCTTCATGACGCCGCGGAGGAGCGTGGGCATGATGAGCTTTTCGTACCAGTTGTGGGCGTTGGCGGCGCTTTCACCTTCGCCGATGGCGGAGACGATCAGCAGGCGCTTGACGCCAGCGCGGCGCATCGCCTCGATGACGGCGCGGGCGCCGTTGGTTTCGAGGGTGGTCTCCTTGAAGGGCAGATGGCCGCCGAGCGCATCGAGAACGGCTTGCTGGTTCTGCATGGCTTTCTCGACCATGGAGGGGTTCTGGACGTCTCCAGCGAAGACTTCGACGCCGGGTGGCGGTTCGTACTTGTCACGGTCGTGGACGAAGGCGGTGACCTGGTGGCCGCGATCGAGGGCCTGCGAGACGATGAATTGGCCGGTTTTTCCGGCGGCTCCGATGACGAGAATTTTCATGGGCGAGACTCCATGTGCTGAGATGCGTGACAGCGAATGCGCATGCAGGGATTGATTCCTGCGGAGAGAGACACGTTTCGGCGGCGGGGAGCGATGGCGACCGGGGATCGATGAGGTGAAAGGGATTTGCGTTCGTGCGAGTGGAGCTTAGAGCTCGATAGCGAACGGATGGGCGGCGTCGAAGGCGGAGAGCTTCGGCTCTCCGGCGAGGGCGAGGACGAGGCGCTCGAGGACGAGGCGCTTGGAGGCGGGGGAGGAGCGGAGCTCAAGGTCGGCGCGGGCGATGAGGCGGAGGGCGCGGGTGAGGTCGCGGCGAGACTTGTACCGACGGGCCTGACGGAGGAGATCGTCCGCGGCGAAGGGGGGCATGCGGAAGCCCTGCCAGAGGACCTGCCAGAGGGTGCGGGAATCGCGCACATTTTTTTCGAGGATGACGAGCATCTGGCGGAAGGTGCGGGCGAGCATGTAGAGGTGGCCGATGGCGGCGTCCTCGCCGTTGTCGGACGCGTTGAGGAGGCCGTGCAGGAGGAGGATGGCGCGGGTGCGGTCGCGGGCGGAGATGGCGTCGGTGAGCTCGTAGAGGGAGCGCTGCTTGGCGGCGAGGACCATGGTCTCGACGTCGCCGAGGGTGATACGCGCGGCTTCGACGGGAGTGGCGGGGTCAGGGTGGAGCCGGAGTTTTCCGTCGGCATAGAGGAGGAGCTTTTCGAGCTCGCTCGCGATGAGCATCATGTCCGCTCCGAGGGCGTCGACGAGCTCGCGGGCGGCGTCTTCGTCGATCCGGGCGCCTCGGGCTACGGCAGTGGCCGAAACCCAGGCCATGGCGTCAGGTTCGTCGACGCGGGCGAGTTCGACCGTGCCGCACCACTCGCCGAGCGTTTCGCGGATGCGCTCGTACCGTTCTTTGTCCTGCATGTCCATGCGGCGGAGGTCGGTGGGGATGTGGATGTGGTCGGCGAGGAAGAAAAGGACGGCCTGGGGGTTGGGCCGTCGGCCGTAGCTGTCGAGGGCTGCGAACTCCTCCTTTTTTGCGCCGCGGGTGTAGAGATGCCTGAGGCCGCGGACGAAGAAGACCTGAAAGGGCGTCATGAGAGAAGGGGTCTGGGCCTGATCGAGGACATCGAAGAGGCTGATGCTGGCGAGATCGAGGTCGTGGAGGCAGAAGTCGCGGATGTCTGGGGGCGCGAGGAGGTCGAGGACGGCACGGCGGCAGCGGTCGAGGAGGAAGGTCTCGTCGCCGACGAGAACGTAGCCGGGGCGGAGAGCGGGCGAGGCGATTTCGGCGATAAACCGCTCGGATGAGGCGAAGCTGCGGAGTGGACGTGATGCTGAGGAGGACATCAGAACGACTCCAGCATGTCGGAGACGACGGTCTGGGCGAAGCCGCGGGCGATGCGGTTGACGGCGGCGGCGTCTTCCTGGATGAAGCCGCTGAGGTCCTGGGTGGACTGGTACTGCGAGCGGAAGGAGACGGCGTCATTCTCGTAGAGGATGCGGCCGTCGTGGGCGGTGAGGACGACCTTCGCGGTGACGGTAAGGAGGTAGGAGGAGGTTTCGCCGCTGGTTGAATCGTAGGTGAGAGGAGCGACGGTCTCTGAGAGAATGGTGCCGGTGAGGGTGGCGTCGGTCTCCGCGTCGGAGGCGGTGGAGATGCGGTAGCGGGTGCGGGTGTTGAGCTCGCGGACGACGGCTTGGGTGAAGGCCATTTCGGTGTGGAAGGCCTGGGCGCGGGTGGTGAAGACGGGCACGGCGAGGGTGCGAACGTTGGGCGGCAGATGGGTGGCGGATCCGGCGGCGTGGTAGCCGCAGCCGCTGAGGGGAAGGAGGACGAGCAGCAGAGAGGACGGCAGGAAACGCATCGGCGTCTCTATTGTCGCATCGGGAGTTGGCCGCGGGAGGTAGGAAGCAAGGGCAGTCAAAAAGAGAAGAGGCAGCCAGTTTCGGCTGCCCCTTCGAGGTGCTTTGCGAGGTGGGTTTACGCGGGGGAGGGTTGACCTTCGCCGAAGCCGGGTTTGCGACCACCTTCGGGTTTGAGGACCTTTTGAGGTTCGCCGGGGTCGTTGCCGTTCGCTTGCGCGAGCGGCGAACGCATCGGCGGGAGGTCCTTGCCCTCGATGATCAGCTTGATCTCGGAGGCATCGAGGGTTTCGCGCTCGAGCAGGGCAACGGCCATGCGGTGCATGATGTCCTGGTTGGCTTCGAGCAGGGTGTAAGCCGACTTGTAGCCGAGGTCGACGAACTGCCGGACGGCGGCGTCGATCTGCTTGGCGGTGTCGTCGGAGAAGTCACGGTGCTGGGCGATCTCGCGGCCGAGAAAGATCTGCTCTTCCTTTTTGCCGTAGGTCATGGGGCCGAGATCGCTCATGCCGTACTCGCAGACCATCTTGCGGGCGAGTTCGGTGGCGCGCTCGATGTCGTTGCCGGCGCCGGTGGTCATCTTCTTGAGGAAGATTTCCTCGGCGCAGCGACCGCCCATGAGGGTGGCGAGGCGGGTCTCGAGATAGTCCTTGGTGACGGTGTGCTGGTCTTCCTCGGGGAGGTAGACGGTGACGCCGAGGGCCATGCCGCGGGGGATGATGGTGACCTTGTGGAGCGGGTCGGAGTGATCACGGAGGGCGGAGACGAGGGTGTGGCCGGCCTCGTGGTAGGCGGTGACCTTCTTTTCTTCGTCCGTGAGCAGCATGGACTTGCGCTCGGCGCCCATCATCACCTTGTCCTTGGCTACTTCGAAGTCGTACATGTGGACCGACTTGCGGTTGTAGCGGGCGGCGGTGAGGGCGGCCTCGTTGACCATGTTGGCGAGGTCGGCGCCGGAGAAGCCCGGTGTGCCACGGGCGAGGACGTTGAGGTTGACGTCTTCGGCCATGGGGACCTTTTTGGAGTGGACGCGGAGGACCTCTTCGCGGCCGCGGATGTCCGGACGGTCGACGATGACGCGGCGGTCGAAGCGGCCGGGGCGAAGGAGGGCGGGGTCGAGAACGTCGGGGCGATTGGTCGCGGCGACGAGGATGACGCCGTCGTTGGCTTCAAAGCCGTCCATCTCGACCAGGAGCTGGTTGAGGGTCTGCTCGCGCTCGTCGTGCCCGCCGCCAAGGCCTGCGCCACGGTGACGGCCGACGGCGTCGATCTCGTCGATGAAGATGATGCAGGGTGCGTTCTTTTTGCCCTGCTCGAAGAGGTCGCGGACGCGGGAGGCGCCGACGCCGACGAACATTTCGACGAAGTCCGAGCCGGAGATGGAGAAGAAGGGGACGTTGGCTTCGCCGGCGACCGCGCGGGCGAGCAGGGTCTTGCCGGTGCCGGGAGGTCCGACGAGGAGGACGCCTTTGGGGATGCGGCCGCCGAGGCGCTGGAACTTCTGGGCTTCGCGGAGGAACTCGATGATCTCCTTGAGCTCTTCCTTGGCTTCATCGACGCCGGCGACGTCCTTGAAGGTGATCTTTTTCTGCTGCATGGAGAGCAGACGGGCGCGGGATTTGCCGAAGCTCATGGCCTTGTTGCCGCCGGACTGCATCTGGCGCAGAAGGAAGAACCAGAGGCCGAGAAGCAGCGCAAAGGGAGCGAGCTGAATGAGCAGGCCGAGCCAGGCGTTGGAGTTCTGGTCCTTGATGTTGATGTTGACGCCGTGGTCGCGGAGCGTCTTGTACATGTCCGGGTAGTTGCCCGGGATGGTGGTGTGGAACTGGTTCTTGTCGTCACGGTAGTGACCGGTGACCTCGGTTCCATTGACAACGACATCCTGAATTTTGCCCTGGTCCGCGTCATTGAGCAGCTGGGTAAGGCTGATGTTCTTTTCCTGACCGAGACCGTTGCCCTTGACGACGAATTGCCAGAGAAAGACCAGGCAGGTGATCATGAACACCCAAATCAGAATCTGCTTGACCGTCGAATTCAATCTGTTCCTCATTTCCAGACCGAGGGTGCGTCTGTTCACTTGCTCAAGCTCAGGCCGGCGCCGTGGCACCAGAGGGCCGCATCGTTAAGACGAATGTGATGGAGGAAGGTCCGGGTCTGCCGGGGCGATCCCGGCGCTCTGCGACAGTCCTGCGCGTCAAGTAATTAGATTCTACTCTCGTCCGTGGAGATTCAAGAGGGGAAGCGCTGCGGAATGTCGTGCAACTATCGGACCACAAAGATCCCAGACCCTTATTGCCTGCGAGCTGCGTCCTACGGCTACTCTGAGCTTCCCTGGGGAGCGGCGGGGCGGGAAAGGCGTACTTCGCGAAGGGAGCGCTCGGCGCGGAGCTGGCCGGCTAGATCGAGCACGGAACCGTTACGGGCGGAGACCGTGGGAAGCGTGAGAAAGCCGCAGAGCGCGAGCAGTCGCTGGGTCTCGTCGAAGGAGAGGCGAGCTCCAAGCTGACGTGCAGCGGCGCGCAGGACGCGGCGGCGGAGCGCAGGGTGAAGGGGGCGGAGGCGCTCGATTTCGATGGCGAGCGAGGCCTGTTCGGGCGCGGTGCTGACTGCCCGGCCGCCGCCGCGGACGGGTTTGCCGGGAAGCAGAAGTTGGGGCAGAAGGCGGTCGAGTTCGGTTTGCCAGAAGGCGTCTTCGTCGCGGGCGATCTCGGCGACGTTGCTTAAGGTGCGGTCGAGGCTGGGGTTCAGGGAGCGCAGCAAAGGCAGCACATCGTGGCGGAGGCGGTTGCGGCGGAAGGCGCGGTCCTGGTTGGAGGTGTCTTCCCTCCAGGGCTGGCCGAGCGCTTGGAGGTAGGTTTCCACCTCGGCACGGGAGGTGGCGAGGAGCGGGCGAAGGATGTGTCTGGGTGGTCGGCCGGGGACGTCGACGCGGAGGACGGGGTGGATGCCGCCGAGCCCCTCGGTCCAGGCGCCGCGGAGAAGCTTCATCAGGACGGTCTCGGCCTGGTCGTCACGGGTGTGCGCGGTGAGGACGGTGTCAGCTTCGCCGGAGGCGATGAGCGAAGAGAAGAAGGAGGAGCGGATGGAGCGGCCGGCCTCTTCGAGCGTTTCGCCGTGGAGCGTGGCGTACTCGGCGGCGCTTGTTCGGTGGATGTGAAGGGGGGTGGCGAGAGACGTGCAGAGGTTCTGGACGAAAAGGAGGTCGGCGTCGGCCTCGGCTCCGCGCAGGCCGTGGTGGACGTGGGCGGCGGAGAGACCGATGCCGAGAGCGCTGGGCCCGGGCTGGTTGGCGGCGTGGATGGCGCGGAGGAGTGCAACGGAGTCGGCGCCGCCTGAGACAGCGACGGCGACGCGATCTCCAGGCTGGAGGTGCTGACGGCTGAAGGCAAGATCGACAGAGGCGGAGGACATGAGTGAGATTGATCCGGGTTGTGTGGCAGTAGGGCAGCGGGGGACTGCCGGGCGGTGTCTCGGGCGAGATTGTGGGCGGGCGGTTCTTGTATACTCCAGCGGTTATGCGAGTTTATGTCATTCTTCCGGCGGCAGGCATTGGCACGCGCATGCATGCGGCTGCTTCGGCGGGGACGCCTCCGAAACAGTTCCTTGAGGTTGCCGGCGTGCCGATTCTGGTGCACACGATCCGGGCGTTCTTGTCGGTGCCGCGGGTCGATGCGGTGAGCGTGGCCGTGCGCGGGGCAGAGCGGGAGCGCGTGCAGCAGCAGATTGCGGCGTGGACGCTGGGGCCGCGGGTGCACCTGGTGGAGGGCGGCGATCATCGGCAGGAGTCGGTGAGCCATGCGCTGGGGGCGCTCGACTGCGCGGAGGGGGATGTGGTGCTGGTGCATGACGCGGTGCGGCCGCTGATCGATCCGGCGACCATCGATCGGACAATCGATGCGGTGGTGCGGCATGGCGCGGCGATCGTGGGCCTGCCGGCTGTGGATACGATTAAGCAGGTGGAACGGACGGCGGATGGGGCCATTGTGACAGCGACGATCCCACGGGAGCGAATCGTGCATGCGCAGACGCCGCAGGGGGCCCTCGCGGGACTGATGCGGCGGGCATTTGCGGAGGCGGAGGCGGATGAGTTTTCGGGGACCGATGAGGCGAGTCTGCTGGAGCGGGCCGGCATCCAGGTGGCTGTGGTGCCGGGGTCGGCGCGGAATTTCAAGATCACGCAGCCGGGCGACCTTGAATTAGCGGAGTTTTACCTGCGAGGAGCAGAGGTTCGGCGGTTGGAGGCGGTAACCCGATGAGGATGCGGATTGGGTGTGGGTTTGACTCGCATTCGTTTAAGGAAGGGGTTCCCCTGGTGATCGGCGGGATGCGGATCGATCATCCGGAGGGTTTGGCTGGGCATTCGGACGGAGATGTGCTGCTGCATGCGATTACGGATGCGCTGCTTGGGGCGGTTTCGGCGGGGGATATCGGGACATTCTTTCCGCCTTCGGACGAGCGGTGGAAGGGTGCGGCGTCCAGCCTGTTTTTGCGGACGGCGATGGAGGAGATCCACACGGCGGGGTACCGGATCGTGAATGTGGATACGGTGCTGGTGATGGCGCGGCCGAAGATTGTGCCGATCGCGGGCGAGCTGCGGGCGTCCGTGGCGGAGCTGCTGGAGATTCCGGCTGGGGATGTGGGAATCAAGGCGAAGACGCCGGAGGGGTTGAACCAGGATGGGGTGGCGGTGGCCCACGCGACGGTGCTGCTGGAGAGCCTCGTGAAGGAGGACGGACCGAAGGTGATGCGGGCGGCCGCCGAGGATGACGAGGTGAACGAGATGGTGGAGAGCCTGGTGGTGGATGTGCGGGAGACGTCGGCGCTCGGGCGAAAGGTTCCGGTGTTCGATACGGATGACCTGACGTAGGCGGTCGGTTGATGCGCGGCAGGGGCGGTACGGATATGCTGGTGGGATGAACGACTTGCTGGGCGGTAGGGATCGGTTTGTGGTGTGGGCGGCGTGGATGGCGCTTTTGGGCGGCGTTGCCGGGGCGCAGGCGATGCCGGCGAACGGGGTGATTCCGCAACCGCCGCCGACGGCTCCGATGGGGGAGTGGACGGACGGGCCGGGGCGGTTCCGAGTGGAGCTGGATACGGACGGGGCGAAGCTGCGCGGGCTGGACTACAAGGCTTCGCCGGCGGGGGCGGCTCGGCGGGATGCGCAGGTGCAGGCGAAAGGGTCTGGGTCGGCGCTGGGGCGCGTGGGCGCCGCGATGGGGGCGTCGCATGACGAGCAGGGAGCGGCGGCGGAGAAGGACCTACCGGTGGTGGTGTTTTTCAATGGAAATGCGATGACGGTGTACGGGGCGGAGGCGCTCTACCAGCGTATGGCGCGGATGGGAGCGGAGGTGGTGGTGTATGACTACCGGGGCTATGGATTCAGCGAGGGAAGGGCAGATGTCGCGGCGTTTCGGCAGGATGGGCTGGCGATCTTCGACAAGGTGACGCGGGAGTATCCGGGGCGGCGGGTGGTGGTGTATGGGTTTTCGATGGGGACGGCGATCGCGGCGTATGTCGCGGCGGAGCGAAAGATCGGCGGGCTGGTTCTGGCCGCCGCGTTTGCCTCGGCTGAGGAGGAGCTGCCGGTGTTTGCGCGGCGGATGGGGCTTCCGGCGGAGGAGATTGCAGGACTGACGCCGGATGACGAGGCGAAGACGGCGTTTGATGAGGTGTCGATGGTGCGGGAGGCGGGGAAGCGAAATGCGGGGGCACCGCTGCTGATGCTGCATGGGCGGGACGATCAGACGGTCCCGGTGGCGCAGGGGCGGGAGGTGTTTCAGGCGAGCCCGGTGAAGCAGAAGCAGTTTGTGGAGCTGCCGGGCGCGGGGCACAGCCAGACGGTGTTTGTGGAGGGTGCCTTTCGGGCACTGGGGGCGTTTCTGGCGGGCAAGTAAGAAGCGTGGGCGATCGAGCTCTGCGCTCTTGCCACGAATTGCTTCGAACTCCTTTGCTCACGACAGAGGGGCGGTTCTGGACGGGGCACCCGATTTCTGGGGTGGTGCGATTGGGAGTGGTGGGTACGTTCGGTCCTGGACGGGGGACGGACTTGGGTTGACTTCGTTGACCGCCACCGAGACGGCGATGACCTCTTCGGCCTCGTCGCGGACGGGCTGGTAGAAGGCCTGGGCAAGGATGGTGCGGAAAGGTGGTGTGCGCTGGACCCAGGTGAGGTCGAGGCTGGAGACGGCTTCTCCGGCCAGGGCTCGTTTCAGTTGGGGGATGATGACCGGTGCCGTATCGGGAAGGAGGGAGGCGACGTGCTGGCCGATGTAGTCGGAGACGCGGATGCCTCGCATCTGGGCGAGCTGGCGGTTGACGTTGACAAACCGGAGGTCGCGGTCGATGAGGCACAGTCCGATAGGAGCTCCGGTGTAGATGGCGCGGAGGTGGGCGAGTCTATGGTCGGGGGATGCTTCGAGGCAGGCCTGGTTGGAGACGAGCTGCTCGATGGGGTCGGGCAGGACGGCGGGCGGGAAGGTGGCGGCAAGAAGCGCGGGGACGGCGGAGGCGGGTTGCGCGCGGCTGTAGAACCATCCCTGGCCGCGGTCGCAGCCGAGGCGGCAGAGCATGTCGGCCTGCTCGGCGAGCTCGACGCCCTCGGCGACGATGCGAATGCCGAGGCTTTGGCCGAGACCGATGACGGCGGCGACGATTTTGCGGCTTTCACGGCGAGTGAGCAGGGTGCGGACGAAGCTGGCGTCTATTTTGAGTTCGGTGAAGGGCAGCGCTTGGAGGTGGCGGAGGCTGGAAAAGCCGGTGCCGAAATCATCGAGCGCGAGTTGAACGCCCATGGCGCGGAGCTCTTCGGCGATGGCGCGGGCGGTGTCCAGATTGTCGATCAACGCGCTTTCGGTGACTTCGACGGTGAGGCGGTCGAGGTTGAGACGATGGCGGCTGGCGATGTCGCGGATCTGGTCCGGCAGGGTCGTATCGCGGAGCTGCAACGGAGAGATGTTGACGGCGAGGCGGACGGGACGCGGCCAGGAGGCGGCTTCTGTGGCGCTCTGTGCAAGAAGGCGGCGGGTGAGGTCGCCGATCGCGCCGATGTGTTCGGCCAAGGGGATGAATTTGCCGGGACAGACGAGGCCGCGCTGGGGATGGATCCAGCGGGAGAGAACTTCGAAGCCGGCGAGGGATCCGCTTTTCAGGTCGACGAGGGGTTGGAAGTAAGGCTGGATCTGGTCGTTATGGATGGCCGATCTGAGGTCGTGAGTGAGGTCGTACGTTAGCAAGGCGAACTGCTCCGGGCCGAGATACTGTCGGACGATACGGGAGCGCGACGATTGATGCAATGGAAAAACGACGGCAAAAGATTGGGATCGTACGTCGTTTGTGGGAGGTGAAAGGGGTTTGACGGCCTTTGGGATGCTGGAGGCGATCCGGTGGCTGAAGCCGGTGATCCGCGCTCGACTTTGCCGGGCTTGAAATCCGACCGGTCAAGAAGCTGCCGAGACGAGGTTCAGGCGTTCGCGAAGGGGTGTTCGAGCGAGGAGGACTGCGGCGTGAAGAGGACGCCGCCGGTTTCGGTGACATGCCAATCGTCTTCGAGGCGGATGCCGAAGCGGCCGGGGAGGTAAATGCCGGGTTCGTCGGAGAAGCACATGCCGGGGGCGAGGGGAGTGGTGTTGCCGCCGACGAGGTATGGCCACTCGTGCATGTCCATGCCGATGCCATGGCCGACGCGGTGGGTGAAGGTACGGAAGCCGGGGCCGAAGCCGGCGTCGGTGATGACTTTGCGGGCAGCGGCATCGATGGCCTGGCACTGGACGCCAGGGTGGGCAGCCGCGAGGGCAGCGGCCTGAGCGCGATGGACAATGTCGAAGACGCGGTTCTGCTCGTCGGAAGCTTTTGTGCCGGGAAGGAGAAGTGTGCGAGAGATATCGGACTGGTAGCCTTCCACGGTGCAGCCGTCGTCGAGAAGAACGATCTGGCCGGGCTCGATGGTTTGGGGTTGCAGGGTGCCGTGGGGGACGGCGGAGTTGGGACCGACTTCGCAGGAGGCTTCGCCGGGGAAGCCGGAACGCCGGTACGCGGCGGCGATGAGGGCTTCGACCTGGTGGTTGGTCATGCCGGGCTGAAGGGATCGCCAGGCGGCCTCGTAGACGGACAGGGTGATGTTGTTGGCGAGCTGCATAAGGGCTAGTTCGGCGGGGGACTTGATGGAGCGGCAGCCGAAGGTGACCGGGGTGGCGGAGCTGATGGTGAGGGCGGGAAGAGCATGGGCGACCCCGTCGGCAAAGACAAACTGGGTCCGTTCTTCGATACCGAGGGCGCCGGCGGTGACGTGGCTGTCGCGCAGGCCGGTGGCGACGAGGGCGTAGGGATCCTCGTCCTCCTGCCAGGTGAGGACGCGAGTGTCGGCAGCGAGGGTCGCGGGTGTGGAGGACATGCGTTCGCGGACGCGCGATTCCTCAAAGGCGGGACAGACGAGGAAGGGAGTGCCCTGGGCGGGAAGAATCCAGGCGAAGAGGCGCTCCGACTGACCCCATCGGAGGCCGGTGAAGTAGGCGAGGGACGATCCGGTCGTAATGGCGATCGCCGCGATCCGCTGCCGGTGCATGAGTTCGCGCGCGCGGTCCAGGCGTTGCTGGCGCTCAGCGAAGGAGATTGGGATCGTCTGGGAGCGGCGGTCGGGGAGACCGGCTACCGCGGGGGGCTCGGATGTCTGCTGGGCCTCGAGACGGATGGCAGCCGAAATGGACGTGGCTGTGGCGGCGGCGGACAGGAGGAAGCTGCGGCGTGAGGGCATGTTGGGGATTGTAGTGGTTCGCGATTCTCCTCCCGGGCGGTGGGTGCGGCGAGGATGGTGGTGACATCTGGAGAAAAGGCTGGTCGGCGTTCTTGAGCAGAAGGAGGGAGACCTGCCACGTTTGATCTTGGAGTTGGGACTTAGACTGGATCGACGTGCGAGGGAGTTCGATGGCGATGATTACGACAGTGCAGCAGCACATTCTGCAGGAGCAGAGGGAACAGAAGGAGGCCAGTGGGACGTTTTCGTGGCTGCTGAGCGGCATTACGCTGGCGACGAAGATGGTGGAGGCAAAGATCCGGGCCGGCGGGCTGACAGGGATGTACGGGGCGGCGGGAGCGGAGAATGTGCAGGGCGAGCAGCAGCAAAAGCTGGATGTGTACGCCAACGAAGCGTTGCTGCACTGCCTGGGGATGCGTGACAGCGTGGCGGCGCTGGTGAGTGAAGAGGACGAGGAACCGGTGCGAATCAACCGGGACCCGGATGGGGGTAAGTACATTATTGTGTTCGATCCGCTGGACGGATCGAGCAACATCGACGTGAACGTGAACGTCGGGACGATCTTCAGTGTGCTGCGGCGGGCGCCGGGGGAGTTGGAAGCGTCGATTTTGCGGCCGGGGTACCAACAGGTTGCCGCGGGCTATGTGGTGTATGGGCCATCGACGGTGCTGGTGTACACGACGGGCAACGGGGTGCACGGGTTTACGCTGGACAACTCGATCGGCGCGTATGTATTGAGCGCCGAGCGGATGCGGATGCCGGAGCAGGGGACGTACTACAGCGTGAACGAGGCGCACGCGGCGGAGTGGCCGGGAGCATACCGGGCGTACGTCGATCGGCTGCGCGCGGGTGGGTTGGGGCGCGAGTACAGTTCGCGCTATATCGGCAGCCTGGTGGCGGACTTTCATCGGACGCTGCTAAAGGGCGGGGTGTTTTTGTATCCGCCGACGACCAAGCAGCCGAAGGGCAAGCTGCGTCTGCTGTACGAGGCGAATCCGTTGGCGATGATTGCGGAGCAGGCAGGCGGTATGGCGACCGATGGGGCGGGACGGGTGCTGGATATTGTGCCGGAGGGGATTCATCAGCGGACGTCGTTCTGTGTTGGGAGCCGGGTGGAGATGGAGGCGTTGGCAGAGGGAGTTCGGGCGTGAAGGAGGTGGAGTTTCGGGCGATGGTGGTGGACATCCGGTTGGAGCGGAGGGTGGAGGGAAGACAGCAGTTTCAGGTGCTGTTGGATCGGACGGAGTTCCGGGTGGGCGAGGCCGGGCGTTTGGAGGCGGTGGGGCGAAGTGGAGTTCGGTTGGTCGCCCCGGTGCTGCGGGTGGTGGCTGTGGGGGAGGAGGTTTGGCATGTGGTGGAAAAGCCGTTGGCGGCGGAGACGGAGGTGACGGGGTTTGTGGAGCGGGGTGGGGAGGAAAGAAACCTCAAACCGTAGGGATGTGCGTGAGCTGCGCGGGTGTTTGCGTGGCGTATTTCCTTGGGTGGTTTGCTATACTTGCCTTAGTCGGCTCAGAGACTGCGGGCACGCGTGTGGGTGCGTGGGACGGACGTTTGTGAGACGAGATCTGGGGCTGTAGCTCAGTTGGGAGAGCGCCTCGTTCGCAACGAGGAGGTCAGCGGTTCGATCCCGCTCA
>CALMVL010000179.1 GCA_937873265.1 uncultured Granulicella sp. | reverse complement strand
TACTTGGGGTACCACTCTTCGAGGAAGTGCCAGCGGTCGGATTCGGGGATGGTTTCGGGGGCGCGCTTGTCTTTGGGGTCGCGCGGGACCCAGACGCGGCCGCCTTCGCCGCGGGCGGACTCGCTCATGAGGCGGAGCTTGTCTTCGCCGGGGATGGCGGTGGGGTGGACCTGGATGAACTCGCCGTTGGCGTAGAAGGCGCCCTGCTGGTAGAGGGCGGACTGGGCGGAGCCGGTGCAGACGACGGAGTTGGTGGATTTGCCGAAGATGGCTCCGTTGCCGCCGGTGCAGATGATGACGGCGTCGGCGGGGAACGTGCGGAGGGCCATGGAGCGGAGGTCCATGGCGCAGATGCCGCGGGCGGCGCCGTTGGCGTCGAGGACGGCCGAGAGGAACTCCCAGCCCTCGTACTTGGTGACCTTGCCTTCGGCCTCGAAGCGGCGGACCTGCTCGTCGAGGGCGTAGAGCAGTTGTTGGCCGGTGGTGGCTCCGGCGAAGGCGGTGCGCTGGTAGAGGGTTCCGCCGAAGCGGCGGAAGTCGAGCAGGCCTTCGGGGGTTCTGTTGAACGGAACCCCCATTCGATCTAACAGATCGATGATGGCGGGCCCTTGCGCGGTCATCTGCTTGACGGGGGTCTGATTGGCGAGGAAGTCGCCGCCGAAGATGGTGTCGTCGAAGTGCTTGAGGACGGTGTCGCCCTCGCCCTTGAGGTCTTTGGCGGCGTTGATGCCGCCCTGGGCGCAGACGGAGTGGGAGCGCTTGACGGGGACGATGGAGAAGAGGTCGACCTTGCCGCCGGCTTCGGCGATCTTGATGACGGCGGCGAGGCCGGCGAGGCCTCCGCCTACGACGATGATTCGGGGTGTTGCTGCCATGAGAGGTCTTCCGTGCGCTTAGTGGGCGCGAGTGAGGAGAAGGGCAAAGCCGGTGAGGAGAGCGAGGCCACAGGCGACGTAATTGACCATCAAGGTGGATCGCAGGGAGCTACCCGGATAATTTAAGCGGTGCTGTTTCCAGAGGGTGTAGCAGAACTTTGGGCTGTGTGGGGCGGGGATGAGTTGATCGGCGATGGGCAAGTATCGGTTGACCTGACGCAACACAAGGAAAAGCACGACGTTTGCGGCGATCCAGCAGACGCCGGCAACGACAAAGGCGATCCACATAAGCTGCGGGGCAGGAATCATCGACCGGACCTCCTGAGGTGTGTTGATGTGCCGAGTGCCATCGTAACTGTGCCTACGTCGATGGTGCGGGGGTTGCTGGTGTTGTGAATGCCTTACCTGGTTTGTGGCGTGAGTTTGAGAGTGTCGTGCCAATGACGTTGCGCGGCTACGATGACGACGAGACCGGTGATGGCAGCGAGAAACCAGATGCCAACCGCAAACCGATAGAGGTAGCGGATGCAACTGTGCGGGTGGAGAAAGCGATGCGAGGCGAGCATGCGGTGCGCAGGGTACTTCCCTTCAGGTTCGGCGCTGCCGATTTCGCGCCGCAGGCGGGACCCGAACACCTGCTTGCCGATGCCGGCCAGGAGCAGGACGAGGATGCAGAGGAACAAGCCGGCGAAGTAGGTCATCTTGTACTGCCTATGAGTTGCGTTTCGAAACGGACGCGTGTCCAAAGGGAGTCATGGCTGCCGGTTTCGGCGATGTTGATGACGGCGGCGAGGCCTCCGCCTACGACGATGATTCGGGGTATTGGCATGATCTTTACCTAAGGACTGGTGTTTTGCTCAAAGCTTGCAGCCTTCTCGACGAGCTGCGGTTTCCAAACCGTCAAACCCGAAAGTCTGAGTATCGGGTGAGACGTAATCAGGCTTGAACTCCACAACGAGCTTCTTGCCTTTCAGCGCGGCTCTGACTGTCTGGTTCGGTAGAAACAATGCGGTAAAGTCGTCGGATATGGCCCAACTCTGGCGGTGGATCGGGGAATCGTCGATCCGGTACCTGACGGTCTGCCTACGCCCGTCCTCGGCCTCCAGCCTGTTACCCAGACTTGGAATGTATGGAACGATATAGGCTTCGAATCTCGGTGCACACCGGAGGAAGACGTTGGAGCTTGAGAGGGCTACCCTCTTTTTGTGATCAAGCTCGCTAACGTCTTTACTTACCTTCCACGATGAAGCTGGGTCAGAAGCGGTCGGCGGAGCTGTCGACGTAGGATGACCCTCGGTGGTGGTCGGCGTCGTTGAGGGCTGAGGTGAGCAACCTCCAACCAACGTGACCATACTCAGGCCAAGCACTCCCATTGAAGCATACGCATAGCAGACCCGCACCTATCGAACCTCGCCGGGCTGCGTTGGGTTGGTGGTGTTGGGTGGCGCGATTTGGGGGGCGGGGAGGACGATGCCGGCGGGTTGGTCGGGCA
>CALMVL010000178.1 GCA_937873265.1 uncultured Granulicella sp. | reverse complement strand
CCGTGTTACCGCCGTGAAAGGGCGGTGTCCTGGGCCACTGGACGACGGGGACGCATCGTTAGCCGAGCAGAAGCGCTCGCGCACCACATCTCACGTTAACACAGCTTGCTCCGGCAAGACGAGCCAAGCAACGCCTTTCCTCTCCAGCCGCAAGCTCCTACTCCTTCCCGTCTCGGAACAGCCGCATCGATCTCCCACCAAGAATCACGGACTTGGCCAGCACCTCCTCCGCAAACGGATCCTCAATGTTCTCCGTATTCAGCACCTGAAACCATGGCGTCTTGTTCGGCGGCTCCGGCAGGCAAAACTCCACACCCTCGGGAGACGCATTCACCAGCATGAGAAAGCTGTCGTCCACCACCGGCTTGCCATCGTCATCCGTCACCCCCAGCGTATGCCCGTTCAGCAGCATCGCAAGGGAACGGTTCCACTCCGAGTTCCAGCTCTCCTCCGGAAACTCTTCCCCATTCGTCCCGTACCACGCAATATCCCGCACCACCGACCCACGCACCGTCCGATCCTGAAAGAACTTGCGCCGATGCAGGTTCGGATGCGACCGCCGCAGCTGGATCAGCTTCGCCGTAAACTCCATCAGCCGCTGCCGCGGTGCGTCCAGATTCCAGTCATACCAGGTCAGCTCGTCGTCCTGGCAGTAACAGTTGTTATTGCCCATCTGCGACCGCGCAAACTCGTCGCCGCCGCACAGCATCGGAACGCCCTGCGAGAGAATCAGCGTCGCCAGGAAGTTCCGCGTCTGTCGCTCACGCATCTCGTTGATAGCCGGATCCTCTGTCGGTCCCTCAACGCCCATATTCCAGCTATCGTTATCGTTCGAGCCGTCCGTGTTGTCGTCGCCGTTCGCTTCATTGTGTTTCTTGTCGTAGCTCACCAGATCGCACAACGTAAACCCGTCATGCGCTGTAATGAAGTTGATCGAAGCGTACGGCTTCCGTCCATCTGACTGATAAAGATCCGACGACCCCGTAATGCGGTACGCAAAATCCGAGAGCAATCCGCCGTCGCCCTTCCAGAAGCGACGTACTGTATCCCGGTACTTGCCGTTCCATTCTGCCCACAGAACAGGGAAGTTCCCCACCTGGTATCCGCCGTCCCCTACGTCCCAGGGCTCGGCAATTAGCTTCACATCCGCAAGCGTCGGGTCCTGATGAATGGTGTCGAAGAAGCTCGACAGCTTCGAAACCTCGTGCAACTCCCGCGCCAGCGTACTCGCCAGGTCAAACCGGAAGCCGTCCACGTGCATCTCTGTCACCCAATACCGCAGCGAATCCATCACCAGCTTCAGAACCTGCGGATGCATCACGTTCAGCGTGTTGCCCGTGCCCGTGTAGTCCATGTAGTAGCGCGGGTTATCGGCCACCTGCCGATAGTACACGGCGTTGTCGACGCCCTTCATCGACAGAATCGGCCCCATCCGATTCCCCTCGCAGGTGTGGTTGTACACCACATCCAGAATCACCTCGATGCCGGCCTTATGCAGCGCTTTCACCATCTCCTTGAACTCATTGACCTGCCCGCCCGTATCGCCGCTTGAGCTATATCGCGACATGGGGGCGAAGTACGAGAGCGTGTTGTAGCCCCAGTAATCTCGCAATCCACGATCCACGAGGTGTCCCTCGTCAATAAAGTGGTGCACCGGTAGCAATTCCACTGCGGTCACGCCCAACTGCTGCAGATACGCAATACTCGGCTCAGAAGCCAGCCCCGCGTATGTTCCCCGCAGCTTCTCCGCAACCGCGCTGTTGCGCTCGCTGAACCCCTTCACATGCATCTCGTAGATCACTGACTCCGCCAGCGGCGTATCTGGAGGGCAGTCGCCCTCCCAGTCAAAACGCTCATCGACCACAATGCACTTCGGTACGCCAGCGGCCGAGTCGTGCGTGTCGATTTTCAGGTCGTCGCCGCTCGGTACGTCGTAGGGAAAGATCGGTGCTTTCCAGTCAACGTCTCCTGTCAGCGCCTTCGCGTACGGATCCACCAACAACTTATTCTTATTGAATCGATGTCCCTCGTTCGGAGCCCACGGCCCGTCCACGCGATACCCGTAACGCTGTCCGGCCTTGACACCACGGATCAGGCCATGCCACGTAAACGCCGTCCGCTCTTGCAGCGGCACGCAATCCGTTTGCTTCCCGTCTTCGTCAAAAAAACAAACCGAAACAGCAGTGGCATGTTCTGAGAACAGCGCGAAATTGGTCCCCTTCGATCTTGGCGTCGCCCCAAGCGGGTAAGGTCTTCCAGGCAGCAGTGTACGGTCCATCTCTCTCTTTTCTTTTCAGGATGTAGCCATTCGATGCCTTCCACCTTCTGCACGCTGCCTTGATCCACCACCGCTCAAAACCAACCACACGCGTGAGAAATCAACTCCAGCCCGGCCAACCCGCTGCTTTCCAGTCGCCGCATCAGCGCGAGACCGCTCTCCGCAGATTTGCCGCCACCGTCCTTTTCGTCGGTCTGGCTCTCGCCCTCACGCTCTCCTCTCGCCCCCGGCGGACCACCCTCTCCCTCATCACCCCCGCAGCTCGCGTCCCACTTCCGCCGCTCTCTCTCGCGCTCCTCTCCGGGAAGTTCTGGCGCCTGCAGGACCACCGCGGCCACATCGTTCTCCTAAATCTCTGGGCCACCTGGTGTGGCCCCTGCCGCCAGGAGATGCCCCTCTTATCCACCCTCGCCCAACAGCAGCCCGTTGACATCCTCGGCATCGCGCTCGATACCCGGA
>CALMVL010000177.1 GCA_937873265.1 uncultured Granulicella sp. | reverse complement strand
ATCGCTTGCCAAGAAGCATCCTGAGGATCAGGAAGTCCGCACCCGATGTACTCGGCGCGGACATCCTGTTACGTCAGGCGGATATTCTGAATCCTGTGGTGGCCTGTATGGCTTGCGCCAGCATTCCCGGGTCGGACACACCCTGGTAATCCATACGGGGTGTGTAGGGTGCTTCTAACGTTGCGATCTCGTCGGGCGTCAGCGTGAAGGAAAGTGAAGCCACGGCATCGTCGATATGTCCCGCTTTCAGGGCGCCCACGATCGGGGCGGCGACGACTGTCTTGCTGCGCAACCATGCCAGCGCGACAACGGCCTGGCTGACGGCACGATCCCGGGCGATCGTACTCACCGCCTCTACGATCTTCTGGTTGCTGGCCGCGTTGGTGTCATTCTTGTACCCGGCAGCCGCTTCCGCCTCGGATCGTGCGGTAGTCGATCCCCATGGCCGGGCTAGAACACCACGCGCGAGTGGGCTGTATACGAGCGTTTGCACGCCTTCCTCCAGACAGAGCGGCAGCATCTCCCGTTCTTCTTCGCGTGTCACCAGGTTGTAGGTGTCCTGTAACGAAATGAAACGGGACCATCCGTTTTCTCGCTGGAGGTGAAGCGCCTTGCTGAACTCCCACGCCTTCATGGAAGACGCTCCCAAATAGCGAACTTTGCCCATCTTTACAAGGTCGTGGAGCGCTTCCAGCGTCTCCTCCCAGGGCGTCAGCTGATCGCGGCGATGGATCTGGTAAAGGTCCACATAGTCCGTACCGAGCCGCGTCAAGCTTCGGTCGATCTCGGTCATGATCGCCTTGCGGGACAGACCGATGGCGTTCGGCCCATCATGCGTGGCAGCGGCGACCTTGGTTGCAATGACGACGCTGTCCCGGTTCGTGAAATCCCTGAGCGCCCTGCCAACGATCTCTTCGCTCCCGCCGTTTGAGTACATATTGGCCGTGTCGAAGAAGTTGATTCCTGCCTCAACGGCGTGGCGGATCAGCGCACGGCTGGCATCTTCATCGAGCGACCAGTTGGGGTAAGCGCGAGAGGGATCGCCGAACCCCATGCATCCGATGCAGATGGGAGACACGTCGAGTCCTGAACGACCAAGCTTTTTGTATTGCATCGAACCTCCGGGCCGGGGTACAAAGGGACAACTCTCCGGTTAGGAAGGAGCGTAGCGGAGAACTCTCCGGTACGTCAAGGCCCATGGCTCACGAAAACTCTTTGCGCTCGGACGCGCAGGCGAACAGGGACCGCATCCTTGCCGTGGCGCGCGATGCGCTCGCGGCTGAGCCCAATGCCTCCCTCAACTCCATCGCCAAGGAGGCTGAAGTAGGTGCTGGTACTCTGTACCGCCACTTCCCGACCCGTGAATCGCTTATCCTCGCGGTGTACCGCAAAGAGATCGAAACGCTTGTGGCGCTCGCACCGGCACTGCTTGCCAAGCACCCGCCCCTTCAGGCCTTCCGCATCTGGTGCGGCAGGTTGGCAAAATTCGGCAGGATGAAGTACGGCGTAGCCGACATCGTCCACGCAGCGGCGTCGGAGGGAGATGCGCAGAGTTCCTACGCACCGATGCTCGGCGCGGTTCGGCAACTGATGGATGCCTGCAAGGCAGCCGGCGCGATCGATGCCGAAGCTGCCCCTGAGGACTTTCTTCTGATGGTAGGTCTTCTGTGGCGTATCCCCCCTTCTGCCGCGGGCGAGGCGCAGGTTCAGCGGATTCTCGCAATTGCCGTCAGGGGACTCGGAGCGAAGGACCAGTCTCCAGAAACGCCGGTGTGAGAAGTAGCACGGCTCAAATCGAGGAACATTGGCTCCGTGACCTCTGCCCGTGACAGGACCCCCGGGACACGTAAGTGATTGTAAACAGGGCGCAGCGACTGGCGCTTCTGGGAATCCTGGGGAACGGTTGGGAAGCCTGGTTGGACCCTTATTGACCCACGTCCTCTGCCCTAATGACCTCTGCCCGCGACCTCTGCCGTGCGCACCTAGAGCGTTTCTGTGCCTCCCAGCAGGGTCTCAATGTCCA
>CALMVL010000176.1:18209-30126 GCA_937873265.1 uncultured Granulicella sp. | reverse complement strand
CGCTTTGTATGGCGGGGACGACGGGGCTCGAACCCGCGACCTCTGCCGTGACAGGGCAGCGCTCTAACCAACTGAGCTACGTCCCCAAACCGAGGGCGGTTTCCGGCGGCAGACGCGTCCGGATTTCGCCCACAAGAGCGAGTCTACCAGAAAGACCATTGGCGGAACGGTTAAGAGATCAAGCGAGCTGGTGAGACCGCGGCTGAGCGGGTGGACTGAGTCGTGGCGGTCGCTCAGGGGAGTGCGGCCGGCTCGGTTACGGCAGCGCGCCCTGGATAGCGTCTTCGAGCTGAACATGGTTCTTGTCGAGCAGATCGCCAATATCCCGGTCCAACTCGACCTGGGCTTTGGCCCAGTTGGAGCGGGCAGCGATCTCCGTGGAACGGGCCTGGGCAACGAAGGACTGGTCCTGGACAATGTTGAGATTGGTGGATTCGCCGACGGAGAGGCGGTCGCGCTCGGTTTCGAGAAGCTGCTCCTGGTAGGAGCGGCTAGCGACAGCGGCTTTATAGGCAGCAAAAGCAGTCTGGAGGGCAATGACGGCGTTTTCGATATCCTGGCGGATCTGCTCGTCGAGCTTTTCGGTGCGAGCTTCGGCCTGCCGGAGCTGAATGGCGTCGCGCGCGGCATCGGAAGCGGCGACGCGGTTCCGCAGTGGAAGTGTGAGCTGGACGCCGGCCTGGTAGATGGTCGAGGTACGGAGGCCACCGGTGGTGAGATTGATGGGAATGGTCGGCAGGCCGGTACCGGTCGAGCCAAGCTGCTCATACGGAGCCTCGGACGCTCCGCGACCTTGGTAGTTGGCGTACAGGCTAAGCTGTGGAAGCGCTTCGTTGCGAGAGGCTTGGACGCTGATCTGGCCGGTCTTGATCTGCAGCTCGGACTGGGCAATATCGGGCCGTTTGCTGAGACCCTCGGTTATCAGGTCGGCGACAGGGGGCAGCTCAAGCAGATCAGGAACGATGATGCGGTCGGTGGGCACGATCTCGCTAAAGAGGGCATTGAATACGGGCGAGCTGGCGCGAACGAGCAGGTTACGGAGAATCACTTCTTCCTGCCGGTACAGCCCCTGTGCCTGGGCGAGATCAAACTGGCTTGAGCTCACAAGGGCGGCAACGCGGGTGAGCTCGATAGGCGCGAGGGTCCCTTGAATGACCTGCTCGGCGTCATCCTGGCGAAGCTTCTCGGCGGCCCGGAGAGCTTCTTGTTTCACCGCGACATTCTCTCCGAGGCTTACCAGGTCAAAGTAGATGCGAGACACGCCGTAGATGACTTCAAGAACCTGCTGTTCGAAGAGGAGACGGGACACGTTGCGATTGAGGTTCGCGATTCGGACGAAGCGCAGACTGACGGCTCGACCACGGCCGCGCAGGAGCGGCTGGGTGACTGTCACGGAGGTGCTGGGGGAGTAGAAAGGATCGTTCTCGGACGTCGTGGAATAGACGACCTGAGCGTCGTTATTAACGATTGCTTCAAGCTGTGCGCCGGTGGAAAAGCCCTGGAGGTAGGCAGCGTTGGCGGCAATGTAGTGAAGCGGCGGGGTGATCACGGGGGCGCCGCTGCCATTGCCGCCCGCTCCTGTGCCGGATGTACTGCCCGCGCCGGTGCCGGTCGTGCTGACGAGCGAGACCGTGTCCGAACGGCGGAGATAACCGGCGGAAAGGATAAAGTTGGGGTCGAACAGCGGGACAGTGGGCCCGGGAGAGTAGCTCTCGACGGACGTGGTGGTCGCGAGATTTGTTTGGGCTTGCGTGTTGGAATTGAGGGAGGTGAGATCGGTGAGCGAGGGCGCGGTGGGATTGCTGCCAGTGGCGGCAAGTGCGAGCAACGGGCTTCCAGGACCGCCGACACCATTGGGCGGTTCTTCGATGGTGAAGTCGATCCCGCGGAGGGAGCCACCCCCCTTGGCTCGGACAAGGTCGGTGTCGGCGAGCTGCAAATTCTGGCGCTCGATCTCGACATCCAGGTTGTTTTCCACCGCGAGGGCAATGGCGTCGTGGAGCGTCAGGTAGAGCTTGTCGTCGCGGACGAGCGAGCGCAGACGCGCTCCGGATCCGGGAAAGAGTTCTGGAACAGTGGGGCGGCGGAAAGGTCCGAGGAAGCCGAGGGTTCGCGGCGCGAGACCTGAGGGATCGAGACGGTTGGTGGAGGCGGCCCGTTCTTCCCCGGCATGCGTGTCGCGCAGAGGTGCCGGAGGGGCCAGGTGGGTAATCGCGGGAATGACGACCCCGCCGAGGGGTGGCGCCGGGGGCTGCGGAGCGGGGCCGGACGGCGGTGACGAGACCACCTGAGCCGCGGCGTTCGCTGGAACAAGCGTGAGCAGCAGGACGCTTGTGGCGACCTGGAGCAACTGCCAATGGCGGACATGGTGGCGGGTTCGGCGCAAACTCATGGCTTTGATCCGCCGCCACCGCCGCTCGATTGCTTCTGCGCGCCGCCCCCGCCGCTTCCCTTCCCGCCCTGCTGCTGCTTGGCAGATTGCCCGAGCATGTTGGCGTCGGTGATGGCCTGATTGCCATACTGGCTCGTTCCGCCGGGTGGCTGGTTCTGATTGGGTGCGCCCTGCTGCGCCGTCGCAGCTCCGGGAGATCTGGTCTGTTTCGTTTGGACCTGAACACCCTGCTGAACCTGGTCGGTGAAGCTGGAAGCGATGAGGTCACCTTCCTTCACGCCACTCAGAACCTCCACGACGGGACCGTAATCCCGGCCAACGCTGACCGGGCGAACGTCGATCTTGCCGTTCTCCACGACGGCCACCACGTTGTGGTCTTGGCGCACGGCGAGAGCGTCGCCGGGAATGGTAATCGGCGGCGGGCCGCCGCTTGGGGCGAAGGTGATGACGGCGTACATGCCGTCAAGCAGGCGACCATCGCGGTTGTCAACCTGAACCTCGGTGAGCAGGGTCCGGGTGTTCTGGTCGATCGAACCGGCCGTGCGGGTTACCGTGCCGCGGAAGGCCGCATCGGGAAACTCCTGCACGTGGAGGACGGCGGGCAAGCCGGTGTGCACGGATCCAGCGTAGCCTTCGGGAACCGAGATGAGAATGCGCAGACGACCAACCTGGGCGACGGAGAAGAGCGGACCGCCCTGGCCGCCGGCGTTCATGGGAGTGGCAGACGTAGCTGGGCTGCCGGCCACGCCGCCGGTGTTGCTTGCCGCAAGCGCGGATGGACCGGGCTCGCTGGCCTGACCCGTATCGCCGCCGGCGGATCCTTGCGTGGAGATGAGCGCCCCCACATCCACGTTGCGGGCAGTGACAATGCCATCGAACGGGGAGGTAACGCGTTCGTACGCCTGGAGCGTGATGTTGCGGTCGAGGTTGGCGCGAAATGCTTCCACATTACGCTCGGCTGCAGCCACGTTCGCCAGCTGTGCGCCGTAGTTGGTCTCCTGCTGATCGGCGTCTTGCCGGGAGACGGCTCCTTTGGCGACAAGCACGCGGTACCGCTCGACGGTGATGCGGGTGAGAGCGAGCTGGGCCTGCTGCTGGATCAGCTGCGCCTCGGCTTGGCGGAGCTGCTGGCGCGATTGGTCGACCTGACGGTCGAGATCCGGGGAGTCGATGACGGCGAGCAGTTGGCCGCGACGGACATGATCGCCGATGTCGACGAGGCGGCGCTTCAGATAGCCGCTGGCGCGCGCATAGACGTAGGCCTCGGTGAGCGGGGTGATGGTGCCAGGAATGACCAGGCCGCCGCCACCGCCGGCGCGTTTGACCTGCTCAACTTCAACGATGGGCAGCGCGCTTCTTTCCTGGTTGGCGCCTTGGTCGATCTGCTTGTTGCGGTTATGACGCGGGAGAAAGCCGACGAGAAAGACAAGGGCAAAGACGACCACGACGCCCGCGAGCAGCAGAAGCAGCAGACGATAGCTGGTGGGCTTCTTCGGCTGCGCGGGCTTGCGTTTCCTGCCGGAACCGTTCGACTCTTCAAAAGCGCGGCCGAGCTTCTGATCGTCCTGGGCATTCGGGTCGGCAAAGCTCTGCGCCAGCTGCTGGCGATCGGCATATCCGGCATCGGCGAACTGGTCCCCAACCGTCTGGATGTCGGCGTGCTGCTGCGCGACAAAGGCCCTTCCTAATGCATGATCCTCAGGAGTCTGAGCACGGCTGAAGTCCTCACCAAGGTCGTGCCGACCGTCCTCTAACAAAGGCTTTTGCTTGTCGCTCACGCGTGTTGCTCCTGCTTGGCGGGCTCGCCATACTCCCGGTCGATCTCGGCGTCGTAATCCATAGGTACGTCCTTCTTCAGCAGAGAGTAAATGACAGGAACGATGAAGAGGGTGCCGACCGTAGCCAGCAGCAGGCCGCCGATCACGGCGCGGCCAAGCGGCGCGTTCTGCTCGCCGCCTTCGCCGAAGGCCAGCGACATGGGCAGCATACCGATGATCATCGCGAGGGCCGTCATGATAACCGGGCGGATGCGGGTAAAGCCGGCGTTGAGCGCGGCCTCATACCGGTCCCTGCCGGCCACGCGTTCGTCATTCGCAAAGACGACCATAAGGATCGAGTTCGAGGTGGCAACGCCGATCGTCATGATGGTGCCCATCAGTGACGGAACGTTGAAGGTGGTCTGGGTGGCAAAGAGCATCCACAGAATGCCGCAGAACGCGCCGGGGATCGCCATCAGAATAATGAGCGGGTCGAGCCAGCTCTGGAAATTCACCGCCATGAGCAGGTAAACAAGGCCGAGCGCAAAGACGATGCCGATACCGAGGCGGAGGAAGGAGTCGCTCATGGTCTGCACTTCGCCGCGAAGCTCAAGGGTGGTGCCGGTGGGCAGCGTTTTTCTGGTGTCGTCCAGGATCTTGCGAATCTGATCGGCGACCCCGCCAAGATCACGCCGGTCAACGTCAGCGTAAATATCGAACGTGGGCTGGATGTTGTAGTGATCGATCACAATGGGCGATGCGTCGCGTTTCATGTCGACCAGGTTGCCGAGCAGCTGGCTCGTGTTTCCGGAAGCCGAACTGACCGGCGTTCGTTCGAGATCGGGAAGCGTGTTGACGCGGTAGATCGGCGTCTGGACGACGACCTGGTAGTTGACCCCATTCAACGGGTTGAGCCACTCGTTGGGTGCGGTCTGGCCGGTGCCGGTGAGCGAAATGAGCATGCTCTGCGCGACGTCCTGTTGGGTGAGGCCGATCTGCCGCGCACGGCTGCGATCAACGTCGACAAGCATGGTTGGATAGGTGACCTGCTGGTGAATGTGTACGTCCACCGCGCCGGGGATGGCGGCAATTTTCTTCAGAAGCTCGGTGGCGATGCCGAAGTTTTGTTTGCCGCGGCCAACGACCTGCACGTCGATCGGCGCGGGCAGGCCGAAATCCAGGATCTGATTGGTGATGTTGGCCGGGGTGAAAAAGAACGTGCCGTCGGGGAACTTCTGCTTCAGGTCGGAGCGCAGCAGGCGCATGTACGCCTCGGTATCTTTCTTGCCTGGCTGCAAAGCGATCAGGATCTCCCCGTCTGTGTTGCTGATGGTGGCGTTACTGGCGAAGGCAAGATTGATACCGCCGCTCGGCAGACCGATGTTGTCGAGGATCAGCTTCATGCGATCGGCCGGGATGACGCGGCGGACCTCCTCTTCGACGGCAGCGAAATACTGCTCGGAGTCCTCGATACGCAGACCGGAGGGCGGGTTGACGTGGAGGCGCATCTGGCCGGAGTCAACATACGGGAAAAAGTCGCGGCCGATCACAAAGACGAGCGGGATGGAGAGGACGACGAAGCCGGCAAAAAGAAGGAGCGTCACGGTGGGGTGGTAGATACACCACTCAAGCGCTTTCTTGTACTGGTTCCGCATGCGCTCGAAGTGGTGGTCGAAGCGAAGATGCCACCGCCACACCCAGTTCTGTCTGGCTTCGCGCTCAGACTCACCCTCATCCTGGTAGAGGTCAATCTCAGCCCCTAGCAGGAAGTGCATCATGGTGGGCACGAGCGTTCGCGAGAGAAAGTAGGAGGCGAGCATGGCAAATGCGACGGCCATCGCGAGGGGCGTAAACAGGTATTTGGCCGCGCCGGTGAGCAGCACAACTGGGATGAAGACGATGCAGATGGAGAGCGTCGAGACGAATGCCGGCGCCGCGACCTGCTGAGCGGAGTCAAGGATGGCGCGCACCAGCGGCTTTTTCTCGGCCATATTGCGATGCGTATTCTCGATCTCGACCGTCGCGTCGTCGACGAGGATGCCGACAGCGAGAGCGAGTCCGCCGAGCGTCATCACGTTGATCGTCTCGCCGAGCGCGGTCAGGATCACGATGGAGGTTGCAATGGAGAGCGGGATGGAGGTGCAGACGATCAGGGTGGAGCGCCAGCTGCCGAGGAATAACAGGATCATGAGCCCGGTGAGCAGGGCAGCGATGGAGGCTTCGCGAACGACCTCGGAGATCGACTCACGGACAAAGACGGACTGATCAAAAAGCGGAGTGATCTTGAGCGACGAAGGCAGGCCCGCCTTGATGCGGGGGATGGAAGCGATCGTCTGCTTGACAATGTCGATCGTGGAGGTCTGGCCGTTCTTGAGCACGGTCAGAAGCGCTGACCGCGTGCCGTCCTGCCGAACAATGTTGGTCTGGACGGCATAACCCTCGCGCACCTGGGCGACGTCTTTGACGAACACGATCGATCCGTTGGTGGCCCGGATCGGCAAGTCGTTCAGCGCGGAAACATCGTTCGGACTGCTGTTGAGCTTGACCACAAACTCGCGGTCGCCGAGGCGGGCCGTTCCGGCGGGGAGAATCAGGTTCTGCTGGTTGATGGCTGTTGAAACGTCGGTTGCAGAGAGGTGCTTGGCGTACATCAGATTGGGGTCGGTATCGACCATGATCTGACGCACCTTTCCGCCGTAGGGCAACGGGACAGAGGCGCCTTTGACGGTAGCGAGGCGGGGTCGGATGAAGCTGAGGCCGAGGTCGTATAAATCCTCTTCGGAGAGGCCGTCGCCGCTGAGGGCGAGCTGCACGATCGGTACGCTCGACGCGTCGTATTTGAGGATATTGGGAGGGTATGTGCCGGGTGGAAGAATACGGAGGATGGTTTGAACAACCGCCGTGATCTGCGAGACGGCAAGCTCGACCTTGACGGACGGTTGAAAATACACGCGGATGACGGAGACGCCCTGGTAAGACTCCGACTCCGTATGCTCGATGTCGTTGACGGTTGTGGTGAGAGCTCGCTCACAAACCGTGACGATGCGGCCTTCCATTTCCGTGGGAGTCAAGCCGGTGTATGTCCAGACAATGGTGACGACCGGAATGTTAATGTACGGAAAGATGTCCTTGGGCGCTTCAATAGCGGAGCCGACACCCAGGAGAAAGATCAGGATCGACAACACGACAAACGTGTAAGGACGCCGCAGCGCCAGCTTGACAATCCACATGCCTCACCACACTATCTCGTTGGGGCTACTTATGATACGGACGACTTGCATGGCGAAAAGTCGCTGAAGCTGGATGGAATCGCTTTGCTGTGACGATGTTTGCAGGATTTTGCAGAACGAAGCGCCTACTTCATACGGCAGCGAGCCATGACGGCCGTGTGCAGACGTTCCTGAAACTCGGTCGACAGATCATACAATTCGTTGTCGCGGTAGACCTGGATGGTCTGGCGGGTGGTGCTCAGGACGACCTCGCAGTGACGGCACCCGGCGGTGTGGGCGCGTACCTCTTCCAGGAGCTCCGAACTGATCTGCCCGTCGAAGTAGTCCGTGAGCTTGCTGAGGAAGTCTGTGCAGGTCATGCTGGCTGCGTCTCCTTTTTCTGCTGCCGGAAATACCGGCTGAGCCGCTCCCGTAGCTGCAAGCGCGCGCGAAGAAGTCTGGACTTCACCGCCGGAACACTCAACCCCAAAGCCTCAGCCGTCTCTTCGGTAGAGAGATTCTCAATATCCCGCAGGGTGAATACGGTGCGAAACCCTGGCGGCAGCCCCTGGATGGTGCGTCGAAGGATGTCGCCGAGCTCACCCTGGTTGAAGATTTGCTCCGGATTGGGACGCCACTCGGCAAAATCTCGCGGAATGGAACCATCCTCAGTATGAACGTCTTCGTCCATCGAAACGGTTCGGTTGGTTTTGCGCTTGCGTAGCCGCATCAGGCTTTCGTTCACGGCAATACGCACCAGCCACGTGGAGAACTTCGAGTTGCCCTGAAACTGCTCCAGCTTCTCGTAAGCCTTCAGAAAAACGTCCTGCGTAATGTCTTCTGCATCCTCACGGTTTTGCGTGATGTGTTGGGCGACGCGGAAGATCTGCCGCTCGTACTGTCGCATAAGCTGCTCAAACGCGGCGGTATCTCCCGCTTTGGCGCGCTCAACAAGCGCTATGTCGGGATGAACCTCTTCCGCTATGGAGGATTGGATGGCAGCCATGAGCAAACGATGCGTCCAAACAGCTGACGTAAAGTCCATACTAAATGGGGCGGCTCCGCGGAGCAACGCAGCGGGGCTGGTCGCGATGCAAAGGGGAAACACGCGGGAACGGCAGAGTGGGATATCTGAACAGATTCCGCAGCAGGTTCGGCGGCCATGAGCTACCCACGGCAGCGATAGAGTGGAGCATGTCAGGTTTTGCGATGCGTCTGAGGAGAATGGGTCGTTGAGGCGATGGATGGGAGGTTTGTCGACTGGAGCGGCCCTCCTGCTCTTGCTGTCGCTCAGCTTGGGATTCGGGCAGACGAACAAGCGGAAGCACGGGACTGCGGCAACAGCAAAGAGTACTCGCTCCACGCACACGAAGACGAGCAGCAAGGCAAGTGCGAAGATGCGGAGCGGTTCAAGGTCCGCGGCAGCTAAGAAGCCAGCATCGGGCGGCAGTCGCCGGAAAGGGGGCGCCGCTGCTCGCGGGTCCGGCACTCGGGCCGTTTCGCGGACCGGGCGCGGAAGGTCGGTTCCGCCCACGGCTCGCAGCATCAAGCTGACTCAGGCCTTTGTAGCATCCGAGCAGCTTCGGCCAATGGCGCAGCAGCTGGCGGCAAACCGGTCCGCGGCGGCGTACGCGGGAGTGCAGGCGTATGCCTCGTCGCATCCCGGCGAAGCAGCTTCCGCGGCGTACCTGGCAGTCGCTCACGCCTACGCTCTGGATCACCGGTACGCCGAGGCAGTCACGGCATTTCACCTGGCGGCCTCAAGCGGCGAGGCTCTGAGCGACTACGCCGATTACCTCGGCGCGCAGGCGGCGCTGCAGGCGAGCCGGCCGGCAGACGCCTATGCCTTGCTCGACCGGTTCGCGGATCGGCACCCGGACAGTATCTTTGACCCAAATGCGCCGATTCTGCTGGCCAACGCTCATCTGCAGCAGAACGACCCGAGCGGCGCTCTCGCAGTCTTGGAACCGCTGCTGACCTCGCCGCAGGCCAGCCACGCGGACTTCCTCCTGGTGCTTGGTCGGGCCTATCAGATGAACGGAGCGACACAGCAGGCGACGGTGACGTACCGGGCGCTCTACCGGTCGTTGCCCCTCAGCCCGGAAGCCGCGCAGGCCCGATCGCAATTGCAGGTGATCGGCGCTCCGCTGACGGCTGCCGAACGCAAAGTGCATGCCGATTCGCTGTTCAACGCAAAACGGTACGGGGATGCAAGCGCGGAGTATCACTCAATCGAGAGCAGCGACTCCAGCCTGAGTCAGGCAGACAGGAACGCGCTCGAGATCTATGCGGCAGTCTGTGATCTGAAGCTGAAGAATCTCAGCCGGCGCGATGTGGAACGCTTGCCGGCCACCACCGATGACAGCGCGGCGCTGAAGCTGTACATGCAGGCCGAGCTTTCGCGCAGCGAGAACGATCGGCAGGGACACGACACGCTGATCGCCCAGATGGTGCAGCAGTTCCCAGGCAGCCGATGGACCGAGGAGGCGCTCTACTCGGGCGGCAATATGTATTTGCTGCGACACGACCCCGAGCAGGCGATCTATCACTACTCCCTGCTGCTGAAGCTGTTTCCCGGCAGTACCTACGCGCCCTCGGCGCACTGGCGCGTGGCCTGGATGAACTACCGCCTGCGTCGATACGCCGAAGCAGCCCGGCTGATGGACGAGCAGATTGAGCACTACACGGGAGGCACCGAGGTTCCATCGGCGCTTTACTGGCGCGGGCGCATCTACGAGGACACGGAGAACAATCTATCGCAGGCGGCGAATTTCTACCGCGCAGTCTCCGACGCCTACGTGAACTACTACTATGCCTTGCTGGCGCGCAAGCGCCTGGCGGTTTTGCGGGATCAACCGGCGACAGCTCCCTCAGCCGTCCTGAGGGGTGTCCACGCACCCGAGATCCCGCCCTTGACCGACCTCGTTCCGGAGAACGATCCGCACTACATCAAGGCAAAGCTGCTGGCAAACGCGGCGTTGAATGAATACATCGGGCCGGAGATCCAGTCGAGCGCGACAGCCGAAGAGTGGGGCGCGCTCGGGCAGGCGCAGATCTACGAATCCTATGGCGAGCACACGCGCGCGCTGCAATCCATGAAGCACAGTGGAATTCCCTTTTTCGCGCTGCCGTTCAGCGAGGTCCCGATCGCGTACTGGCGTCTTCTGTTTCCGCAGCCGTACTGGTCGGATATCACGCAGGACTCTCAGGCAAGCGGCGTCGATCCCTACCTGGTCGCTTCATTGATCCGGCAGGAATCGGAGTTCAATGCGGGTGCCGTGAGCCGGGCGAACGCGTATGGGCTGATGCAGCTGCTGCCTTCGGTCGGAAAGGTGATCGCGAAGCGGCAAGGCGTGAAGGGCTTCAATGCCAGCCAGCTGCTCAACCCGGCAGTCAACCTCCGGCTCGGCACGGTCAATCTGCGCGAGGTCATCGATCGCTACGGTGGGCAGATTGAGTACACGCTCGCGGCTTACAATGCAGGGGACGTACCGGTGCGGCAGTGGATGGCGAGCAGCGACTACAAGGATGTTCCGGAGTTTGTGGAGTCCATTCCCTACACAGAGACGCGCGACTACGTTCAGGCCATCCTGCGCAACCGTGAAATGTACCGGGCCATCACCCTGGCCGGACGGTGAGCGCGCGGATCGACCTTCGCAGGACAACAGGCCCGGATGGTGAAATCGGCAGACACAGCGGACTTAAAATCCGCAGACCCGAAAGGGTCGTGGGGGTTCAAGTCCCCCTCCGGGCACCATGGAGTCAACAGCTTACGAAGCCGGAAGCGACCTTTAAACCGTTGGGGGACGGTACCCTGGAAGAAGCGCCTGGACCTTGGTGGCGTGCGGCAGTCTTCCTCTAGCAAAGCTTACAGACCAAGCTCAGCATGCCGCATGAAGTTCATGAGAACCCGGGGCACTATCGCTTCTGCGTCATCAAGATCTGCTTGTAGGAGTAACGATTCAGAAAGTGTTGCTGGTAAAAGAAGCGGTCCGCGGCTGAGAAGACCGGTGTCAACCGATCTCTCAACAGGTACGTCGAAATCAGCCGAAAGAAGACCAACTCGGGAAACTCCTGTTGAACATGGAAGTGCTCGCGGAGGGTGTCTACCTCTTGGGGGGTTAGCGGAAACTCTTCAGCGTCCCCATGCTTCGGAACCCACAGCCTTCCAACGATGTTCTGGCGCATCCAGACGAGTAGCCGACTCGCGGCATTGTTCTCATAGAAAAGCCCTTGCCACCCGTCTTCATTACCTGTCGCAGGTCTGACGCAAAGGCGTCGAACGGCTCAAGATGGTGCAGGATCATCGCACCGAAAACGAAGTCGAATGAGCCGAATGCACCGATGTTTCGCACATCGTCACAGCGGCACGTGATGTCGAGGGCGTTCCGGTCGGCAAACTCCTGAAGCTTGCGGGTCGCCACTGCTGACGTGTCCACCGCAGTGACTGTCGCCCCCCGACGAGCGAATGCGATCGCGTACCGACCTAAACCGCACCCGATGTCCAAGACATGCTTGCCCCGCACATCGCCAAAGAATCCGAGACACCGCTCCAAAGC
>CALMVL010000176.1:0-18109 GCA_937873265.1 uncultured Granulicella sp. | reverse complement strand
CGTAACGGTCGCGGCATGAAGTATGCTCAGAAATAGGCGGATCTGCAAGCAAGGACCACGGTGAGGCTTAATCCTTGCCCCGAACGTCGATCACGTAGTTTCTGCTTGAAGTCTCGGAGTCTTCCCTTGCAAATCGCCATCGTTCTTCCTACCTTCAACGAGCGAGAGAACATCCCTCACGTCGTCGCTCGTCTCAACACTGCTCTCACGGGACTTGCCTGGGAAGCAATCTTCGTCGACGACGACTCGCCCGACGGGACTGCACAGGCTATCGCGGTGCAGGCACAGCAGGATCCGAAGATCCGCTTGGTGCATCGAGTTGGCCGCCGGGGGCTGTCGTCGGCCTGTATCGAGGGTATGCTCTCCACAGATGCTGATTTCATTGCGGTGATGGACGCCGACCTGCAGCACGACGAAACGATCCTGCCGCAGATGTTGGCGCGCCTGCAACAGGATCCGCTCGATGTCGTCGTAGGCACCCGAAACGCCAAGGGCGGCAGCATGGGATGTTTCCGGCCCCATCGGGTACTGCTCAGCCAGCTCGGCCGCGCCGTGAGCCACGTTGTGTGCAGCTGCGAACTCTCTGATCCCATGAGCGGCTTCTTCGTGGTGCGAAAAAGCTACTTCCTTGAAGTCGTAGAGGGGCTCGACGGGAAGGGTTTTAAGCTCCTCGTCGATATGCTCTCCGCGGCAAAGCGGCCGGTACGCTGCGGGGAAGTGGGGTACACCTTCGGCATGCGGCGTTACGGTAACAGTAAACTCGACACGCTCGTCGGGTTGGAGTACCTCCACACGATCGTCAACAGGGGGCTCAGTCGACTTTTGCCGATGCAGCACACGGTATCGCTTCTGGCGGCACTCTTCTGCTTTGCCGCTCATCTCAGCGTGTTCTTCATGACGACACGTATCACACACGCATCGTTCATGAAAGCACAGGTGCTCGCAACGACATGCGGAGTCGCCGGAACGATCGTATTCACGCACTTCGCGGTACTTCGACAACAGCGTTTCGGGCGGCTCGAAGGCACCTCTGTGCTGCTCTTTGCCTGCGTTCTCGGAGCCGTCATAAACCTGGTCTTCGCACATAGTTTGTGGCGAGACGGAGTGCAATGGTACCTTGCTGGACCGGCGGGCGCGTTGCTGGGCGCGACAGCGAACCTCCTTGTGAGCCGTCCTCTTCTGTTGGCGTCGCAGGTCCTGTCGTTTGTGGGCTCCGAACGGTCGTCCAAGCACCTGGTTGACCTCCCGGACGGGCATCGGTGAGTGTGCATCCTCGCCTTTACCTCATAACGAAGTGGAAGGACCTCGTTCCGACAAACGTTCTCCTCGGGTTTTGGCTCTTGACGTTGGCGGCTATTCCCGTGTGGGCGGCTTTCGACACTCCGGGATGGGATGTGGCTGTCTACCGCAACGCCATAAGGGCTCTTCTTGCCGGAAGAGATCCCTATGCAGACGCTACAGCGATTCAACAGCTGGTACATCAAACCCGCGGACTCACACCCGGAACAGACCCGCCATACAGCTACGTCTATTCTCCCATCACTTTGCCTCTCCTTCGCATAATTGGGAGAGTTCCAACCGCCGTGAGCGGATTCATGTACTGGCTCGCATACGGGACAGGTGTTCTTCTTGAGGTGTGGGTCGGCCTTTGTGCCGCCGAGCGCCATGAGCGGCGGGTCTTTCTTTATCTGGCTCCCCTCGCCGCGTTCTTCCCGGGCCTGCTTGCAAACGGCATCCTCCTCAGCGGAAACGTGGCTTACATCCTTTATGGGCTCATCCTTGCCAGCGCGATTGCCGCTTGGAAAGGTCGTGCATGGTGGTGGTTCTACTTTGCCGTCCTCACGGCGTCGTGCCTGAAGGCGCCACTGCTCTCCCTGCTTGTCATTCCTGTCTTTTCGGCCCGACGACAGTGGGTGCCAGCAGGCCTCACCTTACTGTCAGGTCTCGTTCTATTCAGTATCCAGCCTTTGCTTTGGCCTTCCCTCTTTCAGCATTACCTGCAGGCCGTCGAACTGCAGTTCAGCCTGAACCGCGATTTCGGCTGCAGTCCGGCCGGCTTGTTTGCAGGCTTTCTCTTTGACCACCAACTGTCTTACTCGCGTGGCTCTTTCCTCTTCTTTCTTGGCTATGCTCTGCCAATACTCGGCGTCATGCTTTACCTATCGCGTCGCTTCCTTCGGGGACACTTCTCTTTGCAGCGATGGATTCCAGTTCTTCTTCTGGGGACGATCCTTCTTAATCCCCGTTTAATTGAGTATGACGTCGCTCCGTTGACGATACCTCTCGCTTTGATTGGCTGGCGGTTTGTTAGCTCCCTTTTTCCCGCCCGGAAAGCCGCCCTCGTACTCTCTCTCTTCCTCGTCGTGGCCAATGTCGCAGGTCTCTACAGCTGGAATCTCCGGAAGCTTGTGGACGGTCCACTGCTGGTCGCCTTCTTTCTCGGCGGGGTCTGGAACCTCCTCCGACAGCCAGACGCAACGAGCAATCAGCAACGCGACTGTGTCTCCTTGGACCCGGAGCACCGCCTGTCATCTCAGACTCTCGCTGGCGCCTGACGCCTGCGGAAGCTTCGGCACATAGATGACGGCGTCCTTGCGAACTAGCAGCGGTTGGTAGTTCTCTCTAATTGTCGCAAGTATCTCGGGCGCAAAGCGATCGGATATTCCTTCACGGTCAAGAGCACCATCAAACTGAATGCTCCCGTATTGCCTTCTCTGGATAGCTTCGACCAGCGGCTTTGCGTCCAGTCTTCCGTACGCAATCAGACGTGTCGCGTTGAACGGATCGTAGACATATGGCTTTCCCGCGGCATAGCACCGCAGTAAGCTCTCACAAAGCGCGGGTCCAGGCTGCGAACGTAGCAGCCGCACCTCTTGATCAAACTGCTCCTCGTTGAGACGTACTGCCCGGATGCTAGCGACCGGATTTACCGTACCGCTTACGATCATCGGAATAAGCAGAGAGGCGAACAGCGCGGTAATTACCCCAGCTCCCGTTAGACCTTCAAGGGCCAACAAGCCATCGAACGTCAAGCCAAGCAGAAGACACATCGCCAGCAAAGCGGAGAACAAGGCATTGATAGAAACCCCCTGCCCGCCGCCAAAGTAAGCACCGATGCCAAGTGCGCACCCTAACAGCAGAAGAGCAATCCGCAAATCGTCCCGCCGGGCGATCTTCAAGCCAGTGTAGATCGCAAGCGAGAACGGGATCAGTACAGGACCGATCACAACCAACAATTGATCCAGACTCTTAGAGAAGACATAATCCCGAGGGGCTAATAACTCACGCAGAAACGCGGGGCCGCCATACCGAAAATGAAGCTCAACGTCTAGCAAGCCAAAGAGCAGAAAGCATGCGCCCAGCCACAGACTTCGCCAGCGAGAGAGAAGAAAGAGATCGAGCAGCATAGCAAGTGGGATGTCGACCAGATTGTGTTTAATCGAAGTCCCAATCAGTACGAGAAAAGCAGCTACGGCCAGCAGCCTCAAATCTTTCCGCCCGAGCAGATAGACCTGCAGACCGGCAAGATAAAAAACTTGCGCAAACAGCTGGGGATCATCCTGGCCCACATAAACGCTTGCATCCGCACAGAAAACGCCGATGGCGAAGAGTCCGGCAAGCCAGGATGCTGCCTTCGATGCATTCAATGTGTGAGCAATGCTGCCGATCAGGACAGCAGATACAAGCAGACTGGCAAACGATACCGCCCGTGCAGAGTAAAGGTAATCGTGAGTCATTCGATGCAGCTGCGCGGCAATCACAAATGACAACATGGGATAGTTCACCATTGTCCAACCAAATGACGCGGGATAAAGTTGCCGGCCCTGCGCTACAGTCTGAGCGTTATAGACATTCCACCCTTCGTTATACGTAATCTCTCCGCGGTAGCCCATCCGGAGTAGCGGAACGATCGCTGTAAATAACGTCAGGCAGCCGCAAAGGAGCAAAAGAATTTGCATCCTTGGCCGGCGGCTAAGCGAGCGATCGCCCTTCATCTTCTCTCCTAAGTTCAGTGTACTTGCAAGGGCATCGGGCATTAGCAAGGGCGCGAGTGCATCTGCTTTCGCCTGAAGCGAAACACGACTCCTCGTAAGACTCCCTCACTGAGTGCTCGCTGCGACTTAGCCCGTCCGGCCCCACGCAGGAGATGCACCGAGGGTCGCATAGCTGAGCGCACCCAGTAGCGTAACCAAACTGCACGCAAGCAGGGCGAGCGTAAAGGTGTGCGTGCGATCGAGTAAGCGGCCGGTGAGCACGGGCGCCACCGACGCGATCAGGAAGCTGGCGAAGTTCTGCAAGGCACTGAGCGAGGCCACCAGACGGGGCGGGCTCACGGCCTGCACATAACCCCAGCCGGAGGTGCCGGCAAAGTGAATGAAAAGCAGAGCGCAGCTGATTCCGGCAACCGCCGCCGGAGTCGATGCGCTGCGAGCGACGACAAAGGTACTGCAGGCCGAAAGCACCATTCCGGCGATGATGTTGGACCGGTGCACGCGAGCCAGATCGACGCCAGCCTGGGCGAGGCGATCGGCAGTAAGCCCGCTGGCAAACATACCCACCGCGCCGGCAAGGAACGGAATCGCGGATACCCAACCAGTCTTTGCGAGAGAGAGATGCCGCGCCGTTTGCAGGTAGCCGGGCAGCCATGCAGTGTAGAGCCAGTTCGTGTAGTTAATGCCGCCAAAGCCGAGCATCATGCCCCACACCCTTCGTTGGCGCAGAAGCAATCTCCAGACACTCTCTGTCCGCACCGTGGTGCTTGCCGGCAGATGGGTCGCTGTGGAGAGTTCCCTGTCTCCCGGAGCGTCGCGCGAGCGGTAAAGCATGCTCCAGGCAATGGCGGCAAGAAGACCCGCAACGCCAAGGCCCACGAACATGGCACGCCAGCCGAAGTGGAGGATGAGAAGGCTGAGAGCAGGCGGAGCGACGGCCAGGCCCAGTGTCTGCGACATGCTCATCACGGCGGTGGCGCGACCGCGGGTGCGCTCCGGGAACCACTCACGCACGCTTTCGACGCCGCACGGATAAAAGGGCGCTTCTCCCACGCCCAGCAGAACGCGAAAAACAAGAAACGATGGAAGCCCACGAACGAAGCCGGTGAGCAGCTGAGCTGTCGACCACAGGCCGAGACCGGCGCCCAAAACCGCGCGAGTTCCGGAGCGCGCCAGAAGGCCGGTGAGCGGCAGCTGCGCAAAACCATACGCCAGTGAAAACGCCGAAAGCAGCCAGCCCATTTCGGTAGCAGTCAGGTGCAGTTCGCTCCGAATGGTGTTGTTGGCAATCGACAGCGACGAGCGATCGAAGAAATTGATGATGCCGGCGAGAAACAGCAGGGAAAGCGTGAGCCCCTGGCGCCGGCGCAGGCTGGGCAGCGGAGTGGAAGCCATCAGCGAACTCCCGGCAAACACATTTGAGCGGTTACCGCCCCAAGGGGACCGTGCGAGCCGTGCCAGTGATGCCGGCCCAGGCAACTCCCGCGGATGCAAGCAGACGTCCATCGCATCGTCACCCTGGCTCCTCAGCTATTCTGATGCGACACCCGTACCTGATACCGTCACCCGAGGTCAAAGTCGGCCATGCGCGCCCGTCTTGAACTGTACTTCCGCTTCGCCGAGCACCGGACAACCTGGCGCACGGAGCTGCTCGCCGGCCTGACCACGTTCATCACCATGGCCTACATCATCTTCGTCAATCCGGCCATCCTCTCCGAGACCGGCATGCCGCTCGCCGCGGTCACCGTTGCCACGTGCCTGTGCGCCTCGGCGGGATCGATTCTGATGGGTGCGCTGGCCAACTACCCCCTCGCGCTCGCCCCGGGAATGGGCCTGAACGCGTACTTCACCTATACCGTCGTCAAAGGGATGGGCATCCCCTGGCAGACCGCTCTCGGCGCCGTCTTCCTCTCCGGCGTCATCTTTCTCCTGCTTACCTTCACCGGCATTCGCCAGCAACTGCTTGCCGCCATTCCGCATCAGTTGCATGCCGCCGTGGCCGGTGGCATCGGCCTGTTTATCGCGTTCATTGGGCTGCGCAACTCCGGTATCGTGGTACCCTCCGCCGCTACCACGGTCACGCTTGGGGACCTCCATGCCCCGACCACGGCCCTCGCGCTCTTCGGCATCGTGCTGATCGCGGTGCTGCAAGCCCTCCGGATCCGGTCAGCCATGCTGCTCGGCGTACTCGGCACCACCGTGGTCGGCGCCCTGCTGCACCAGGTGCCCTGGCAGCCTTCGTCCCTGTCGCCGCTGGCGATCCGCGCGACCGCCCTCCACCTGGATATCCGCGGTGCCCTCGGTCTGCATGCGCTTGAGATCATCTTCGTCTTCCTGTTTGTCGATCTGTTCGACAACATCGGCACGCTGGTGGCGGTCACAGACCGTGCCGGGCTGATTGCCGCCGACCACACCATTCCGCGGCTCGACCGGATCTTCTTTGCCGACGCAACCGCCACAGTCTTCGGATCACTAGCTGGCACATCGACCGTGACCAGCTATATCGAGAGCTCAGCCGGCGTCGCCGTGGGTGGGCGCACCGGCGTGACGGCAATCACCACGGGCCTTCTATTTTTTGCCGCGCTCTTTGTGGCTCCGTTGGCCGGGGCAATCCCTGCCTTTGCAACCTCGCCCGCGCTGGTGCTGGTTGGGGCGCTCATGGTTGCGAGCGCAGCCCGGATTGAATGGGACGAGCCCCGCATCGCCGTCCCGGCATTCCTGACGCTCGTGACGATTCCACTGACCTACTCCATCGCGACCGGGCTCTCGTTCGGGCTGATCTCCTTCGCCGCACTCGAGTTGCTAACCGGTCGAGGCGACCGGCGGCACTGGATGCTGTACACGCTGGCGGTGCTGTTCCTGATCCGGTTTGCGTACATCACGCACACATAAGCAAACAGGCAGTCACACAGGCAAATCAGTGCCTGCCCTTGCCCCCGCAAATGCCTTATTTTGCGCTTTCCTCGGATAGCTCGAAGTTGATCATCTGCTTCAGGGTTTCGTAAGGAATCTGCGTCAAAGGCAGGAGGTGCCCGTTGACGGCGAGGAGCGGCGTCTGATCCACGCCGACATCCGTGCCAAGCTTGACCGAGTTCATGACCGCGTCCTTGGTGGCCTGGGTCGCGGCGCACGCATCGACTGCCGTCGGGTCCGCCCCGGCCTTGGTCACGGCATTCTTCAGCGTCTGGTCACCATCCTCCGGGGTCAAGCCGCCCTGGGTGTCGAACACCGCCTGGACATAGGGAAAAAACGCCGATGCCTTCTGCTTGGCAATGCAGTCGCCGTAGGCCGCGGCTTTGAAGGCGAAAGGGTGAATCTCGCTCAGCGGATAACTCTGGTAAACGATACGGGCGTTGGGATAGTCCTTCGCCAGCTGGTCCATCGTTCCCTGCGCTTCCTTGCAGTGCGGGCACTGGAGGTCGGAAAACTCGACGAGTTCCAGCACTTTGCTGGCGGAGCCGCGATACGGTCCATCGGCGCGCTGCTCCAGCAGCTTCCGATTGTCCTCAAACGGCTTCGCTCCGAAGGAGACGATGCCATCTCCGGCAATCGCATGCTTGCCATCAGGCGTCACGAAGAACGATGAGGTCTGCACCTTTGCATCGGCAGACTTCTCAGCCACAAAAATGGTGACTTTGCTGACTCCGGGGGCCTGCGTGGCCTGGATGGCAGCCACACGCCAGATCCGGTTGGGATCGTAGCCCCAGATCGATCGCAAAAACCCATTCACTGTCTCGGTCGTCGGAGACTTTGCCGTAAAGAACCTCGGGTCCGTCGGCGGAAACGGATCCTTCACCGCCGACGGCTGTAAGGAGCTCAGGGCGGGGCTCGCCGCCGGCGATGCCGGGGTCGTTCCACCCCCTGTCGCCTGTGCGGCCGCCATGCTCGCGACGGCTCCCATCGCGATCACTGCCATTGCTGCTGCTCGATATCCAGTCCTCACTTCTCGCTCCTCGTCGCCACCGTCATTTCAACGCGGCGTCTCTCCTGAACTTGCGCTAAACCTGAACCTTTGCCGCGATGGGAAACCGCCGTCCCATGCCGAAGGACTTCTTCGTCACTTTCAAAACGGGCGCCGCCTGCTGCCGTTTGTACTCGCTGCGTTCCACCAGCTTCAGCACCTGCCGCACAAAATCGACATCCTGGCCCTGCTCCTTAGCAATCTGCTCAGCGGAGCAGTACCGCTCCACATACGCTTCAAGCATCGGGTCGAGCACATCGTACGGCGGTAGTGAATCGGTATCCATCTGCCCCGGCCGGAGTTCGGCCGAGGGCGGCTTGTGCATGGTTGTCTCTGGGATCCTCTCCTGTTCACGATTCGCGTAGGCGCATAGCTGGTACACCCGCGTCTTCCATACATCGCCGATCACCGCCAGGCCACCCACCATATCGCCGTACAGCGTCGAATACCCCGTCGACATCTCGCTCTTGTTTCCCGTCGTCAGCACCAGCGCGCCTGTCTTGTTCGAGACGGCCATCAGCAGCCCCCCACGGATACGCGCCTGGAGATTTTCCTCGGCCAGGCCGAACTCCGTTCCCGCAAAAAGCGGATCGAGCGCCTCCATGTACTCGGTAAAGACCTCATGGATCCGGATCAGTTCAAACCGGATTCCGAGATTCGCCGCAAGCGCCCTGGCATCCGCGACCGAGCCGCCAGACGAGTACTCACTCGGCATCCCCAGTCCCGTCACGTTCTCCGCGCCAAGCGCTTCCACGGCGATCGCCGCAACCAGCGCGGAATCGATCCCGCCGCTAAGTCCGACCAGCGCCTTCTGAAATCCGCATTTCTGAAGGTAATCGTGCGTACCGAGCACCAAGGCATCCCACACGGCGCCGATCTCATGTGCGAGGCTCCAAGCTTCATGGTCGTGCGGGATTGCCGGAGCCCGCTCGGTCTCGACCATCACGAGGTCCTCCGCGAACGATGCCGCCCGCGCGATCAGCACGCCATCGGGACCAACCGCCAGCGAGGATCCATCGAAGATCAGACTGTCGTTTCCCCCGACCTGGTTCACCATCGCCACAACCGCCCCGTGCCGTCGCGCCAGCGCTGCCAGCATCTCCTGACGTAAATGACGCTTGCCCTGCCAGAAGGGGGACGCGGAGATATTCAGGATCACCCGCGGCTTTGCCGCCAGCTCCGGCTCCTGCCGCTGCCATTCACCCATCAGATCCTCGACCGGATCGACGTCGTACAGCCGCCGCGGCCAAAAACCCTTGTCGTTCCACGCGTCCTCGCAGATCGTGATAGCCAAAGGCTGACCGCCAAGGACGGTCAACTCCTGCCCTGCCCCAGGCTCAAAATATCGCTGCTCATCAAAAACGTCGTAAAACGGCAGCAGCATCTTTTGCTGTATAAAGCGAACGTCACCGCCGTCAAGCAGCGCAGCCACGTTGCGTATGTGCTTACCCCCCGGAGTCACTGCGGGCATGACTGTGCCGCACAACAGCGCCGGTCGACCCCGGACAGCGGTCCAGCGTGCAATCTCCTCGACGGCCTCCCCGGCCCGCGTCACAAACGAGTCCTTTTCCAGCAGATCCGCCGGCGGGTAGCCACAAACGGCCAACTCCGGGAACAGGACAAGCGTGGCGCCCATCGCCGCGGCACGCTCCGCAAACTGCAGGATCTTTGCTGTATTTCCGGTGAAGTCCCCCACCGTCGGATTGATCTGCGCCAGCGCTATCCTCACTGCACCAGTCTACCGTCTCGCAGTCGCCTCGTTAGCTGCCCGTTCCTTCCAGAACGACGCTGATGGTCCGCATCAGGATCTTCAAGTCCAGCCAGAGGCTCCACTTTTCGACATACGCCGTGTCCAGCGAAATGTAACTGTCGAATGACGGATCCTGCCGCGCCTCCACCTGCCACAGACCCGTAATCCCCGGCAGCACATCGAGCCGCCGAAGATGCGGCAGATCGTATTGCTTCACCTCGGACGCGACCGGCGGCCGTGGCCCAACCAGGCTCATATCGCCGCGGACAACATTGATCAGCTGTGGCAGCTCGTCCAGCGAATACTTCCGCAGCCATCGTCCCAGTGGCGTTACGCGCGGATCATCGGTGATCTTGAACAACACGGAGTCGCGCTCGTTTCTGTGCTCCAGATCCGCCTTCAACCGGTCCGCATCCTTCACCATCGTGCGAAACTTAAAGCAGACAAACGTGCGTCCCTTGCGTCCGATGCGCTGCGCTCGATAAAACACCGGTCCTTCTGACGTCAGTCGGATCGCCAGGGCGATCAACGCCAAAACCGGAGCCAGCAGCAGCAACGTCAAAAGCGAGACCGTCAGGTCCAGGGTTCGCTTGAATGCGAAGGCTCCGATCGGAAACTCGCGCCGGTGCAGGGGGATCGTCGGAAACTGGCCGATGTACTCCACCGGAGCGTTCCACGCCAGGCCGTCATAGAGGTCAGGCACGACACGCACATCGATCCCGATCGCCCGGGCCTCCTCGACCAGATCCACCACCACCTCTTTCTGTGCCGGAACCGAGAAAAAGATTTCGTCCACAAACCGAGACCGCGCGATCGCAAGGCAGTTCCGCAGATTGGCGACAACGTCGGCATCGCCGGTTTCGGCCTCAAGATCGGTCATCGCGATGAAGCCCTTGAACCGGAAGCCGAAGTGCTGCAACGCCTCAAGGTGGTTCCGCAGCGCGTGCGCTACCCGGCCCGTTCCTACGATCATGACGTTGCGTGTTTCAATGCCTGCGCGGTACCGTCGATAAACCGCCCCGCGCCAGATCGCCCTTCGCAGACAGAGCAGACCGCCCGTGAACAGGACCAGAAGCGCAACCACCGCACGGGAAATCTCGACGGCGCGGAACAGGTACAGCGTTCCGCAGAGCAGCAGCCCCGCCGTCAGCGTAGCCTGCACCGTCATCCTTTGTTCGTGCAACCCGCTGCGATACTGGATATCGGTGTACAGGCCGTACGAACGCGTCAAAAACACCAGGCACACCGAAAACCAGGCCACATACAGCGCCAGAACCGGCGGTGTCGTGTGCATCAGGAGGTAAAGAGCGGCCCGCGTGTGGACACCGGGCGAAATGGCGATGCGCAGCTCGGCGGCCAGAACCGACGCGACGATGGCGGTCAGCGTATCCAGCAGCGCCCAGATCAGCCCTGCTCCAGATGGCCGTCGAAACAGACCGAAGCGCCTGTGGACGGTTCGCCGATCCGTGCCTACGTGCCCGTGTCCGGAGACAATCACCTGCTGCAAATAGTCTGGTGTCGCCACAGCAACCCGGCCCTCGCCGCCCAGTAGCAGCCTGGGCGCCACTCCCTACGTACGCCTGAGATGGCCGAATCAAGCTATCGATCCCACATCTCCATCCAGGCAACGAACAATCACTCAGGACGGTAACACATCCGGTAAAAATTACCGCCCAGGTAGTAACAATGAACATAACCTCGCACGGCTCGGGTGGCAATCACCATTTCGCATCTCTGGCAGACGATCCCGGTTCACCTAGGACGGCAAGACCAGCTCATCCAGGGACAGGAACTCCTTGAGCACCGGATCCTCGCTCCGCTCCATCTCTTCCATGGTGCCGAAGAAGCGCGCCGCGCCTTCATGGAGAAACACCACGCGATCTGCCAGCTTCTTCGCAAAACGCATGTCATGCGTCACCACAATGCTGGTGAGGTGCAACTGATGCTTCAGCCGTTCGATCAGGTCGCCGAGCAGGTGCCCCATCAGCGGATCCACCATCGTCGTCGGCTCATCGTAGAGCACCGCCTCCGGCTGGCTTGCCAGAGCCCGGGCTATTGCCACGGAACGCTTCATGCCCGTCGAGAGATCGCTCGGCAGCAGACCTTCCATACCGGCGACCCCCACCATCTCCAGCAATCCCTTGACCACCTGAAAGATCTGATCCTCCTGCAGTTCCCCTCGCTCCCGCAGCGGAAACGCTACATTCTCGCCGACCGTGATCGAATCGAACAAAGCACCATTCTGAAACACCATCGAGACCTTACGCCGGATCGCCTGGAGCTGTTCCTCGGTGAACTTCGAAATGTCCTCCCCCGCGACCCGAATACTCCCCGAATCAGGTTTCAGAAATCCCAGAAGCAGCTGCAGCGACACCGATTTGCCCACTCCGCTTCGCCCCAGAATGCATAGCGTCTCACCCGCGTTAACTGAAAAGTTCACGTCCTTGAGCACAACAAAGTCGCCGAACGACTTCGACACACCTTCAAACGAGATATACGGCGCGGAACGGTTGCCCTCGGCCGGCAGATCTTCAGCAGCCGCCTCGTTCTGTTGAGCGGCTTGCTCCATAAACTCTTCCACCACCGGCGCCACGTCCTCCGAGATACCCTCAGTCAGCGACCCCGGCGCTCCCGCCTCCTCATGTTTTCCGTCGCTCGGGTCGTAGCTCGCGTGTCGCGAGTCGGCGCCGGAGTTCTCCTGCACAGAATGCCCACTGTTGTCCCGCACTGGGCTGTCGTGCTGACCGTTCGCCGGGCCGGACGTCTCGTCACCGCCGCCACGATTCCGTGCTGTCTCGTTCTCTGCCGCCATCTCGTCCTCAGCCCTCTTCCGCTAGGATGCCTGAGCGGCCACCCGAAGGACGCGCATCGGTCAAGGCGACCTCGACAAGAGCCGCGGCGTGCTGCTCGGCCGCACGGAACTCCTCCGGCGTGTTCAGGTTCGAAAACCAGAGGTGTCGGAGCCGCCACTCCGCCGCGCTCGGCCGCCATATCCGATGCTGCCCGACGCTGACCGTGCCCGGACCGGAGCTGCCGTCGTCGATCGTCCGGACCTCCGTCCGGCGCAGCACCGCCTCCGTCGCCATCCCCGCATCGGCGGCGATCCGCGCGGCCGCCGCTTCAAACATCGGCCGCACCTTCAACTGCCCACGCGAAACAGCGTCTTCAGCCGTCGCCAAAGCTCGCCGGTGCACCACGCTCACCAGCGGCTGCACAACACTGTTCGCAACAGTCATGCAGACCCGCGCGACCGCCGCGCAATCGTCCCTCCACGTCGCGCAAAGCGCCTCGACCAAACCTCGCGGCAACAGCGGCATGTCCACCGGCAAAAACATCGCCCACTCCCCACGCACATCGCCGAGCGCCGTCTCGATGCCGCCGATCGGTCCACATCCCGCATGCCGATCGCGAAGCACGCGATCGGCCCCCACACCGGAACGCTCGCCCACCACAACGACCTCGCCGCACACAGAACGCAGTTTTCGGACCGCAATCTCCAGCAAGGTGCTGCCGTTCAACACCAGCTCCGCCTTGTCCTGCCCCATTCGCAAAGAACGACCTCCGGCAAGAACATACCCGGTCAGCCCAGGAAACACCTCAGCCATGGGCGCCCACGCGCACCAGAAACCCGATCAGCGACTGGATCCCACGATGAAAATTCGCCAGAGAAAACTTCTCATTGGGTGCATGGAGGTTGTCGTCCGGCAGCCCGAAGCCCATCAGCACCGTGGGCATCCCGAGCACCCGGACAAAGTCGCCGACGATCGGAATCGATCCGCCACCGCGCACGAACACCGTCCCTTTGCCCCAAACCTCATGCATGGCCTCGGTCGCCGCCCGAACATACGGATTCTCCGTATCTACCACGATCGGGTCGCCCGAATGAATCATTCGCACCTCCACCTCGACTCCCTTCGGGGCCAGCTTTGCCACATAGTCCTGCAACTGTGCGAATGTTTCCGCCGGGCTCATCCGCGGCACCAGTCGCAGGCTCACCTTCGCCGTCGCTTTGGCCGGAATCACCGTCTTCGCGCCCGCCCCCGTAAAGCCGCCCGGCATCCCGTGTACATCCAGCGTCGGCCGAACCCATGTCCGCTCCAAAACCGAGAACCCGGGCTCTCCCGTCAGCTCAGGCGACCCTACTTCAGTCGTTCGGTAGAGCTCTTCATCGAACGGCAGCGCCTTCCACGCCTCCAACTCTGCCCCGGTCGGCGCTTCCACCGCGTCATAGATCCCAGGAATCAGAATCCGCCCGTCCCGATCTTTCAACCCTGCAATGATCTGCGCCAGGGCGACGAATGCATTCGGCGCGGCTCCCCCATAGATCCCGGAATGCAGGTCCGTTCGCCCACCGCGCACCTCGATCTCCGTGTAGATCATGCCGCGCAGACCCACACACAGCGTAGGCAGCTCCGGCGCAAACATCTCCGTGTCACTCACCAGGGCCACATCGGCGGCCAGTTCGTCGCCGTGCTCGCGAACGAACGCCGCAATCCCTTCGCCGCCCACCTCTTCCTCACCCTCCAGCACCACCCGCACATTCACCGGCAGCCGTCCACTCCCAGCCGCAAACAGCGACTCAAGCGCCTTCACATGCATCCACATCTGGCCCTTGTCATCGACCGCGCCGCGTGCATACAGGTTGCCGTTCCGCTGCTCCGGCTCGAACGGCGGCGACACCCACTCCTCCAGTGGTTCGGCCGGCTGCACATCGTAGTGGCCATAGAACAGCACCGTCGGCTTGCCCGCAGCGCCGGTCCACTCTGCCAAAACCAGGGGATGCCCTCCCGGCCGTTCCGCTGTCGCGGTCTCCCAGAGGCGCACGTGACCCATGCCGATGCGCCGGAGCTCGTCCGCGCAGAACTCGGCTGCCCGTCGAACCTCCGCCGCCCGCGCCGGATCGGTCGAGACCGAGGGGATCCGCAGCAGCGCCTTCAGCTCCTCAACGAACCGCTCACCCTGCTCGCGCGCGAACGCCGTCGCCGCCGTTTGTTCCTGCCCCGTCCTCATCCTGCTAGCACCCCGTGTCCAAGCATCCCACGCACGATCAGGCACGTCTAGCCAGCGATCCCCGATGAGTCTGCAAATCCGTCGTGCGCGTTACTGGCCACCGTTGAAACGGAGCGACGCCGTCGTCACCACCGGTACGCGAACCCCGTCCTGTACATACGGCTCGTAGCGCCAGTTCCGGATCGCCCGCAGGGCCGGCTCGCGCAGCGATCTCTGCCCGGAAACGACCTGTACCTCCTCAACACGGCCGGTGTTGGAGATGAACAACACCACCTCTACCTCGCCCTGTTCATGAGGCATCTCCGCCACACCGCCGCTTGCGGCCACGTCGACCGGCAACAACCGAGCCGACATGACATCACTCGGCACTCGCACCCGGTGGGCAGAACTTCCCCCCACAACATCCTCACCCTTGCGCTCATCGCTCACGTCCCTCCCGGCAATGGCCGGAGCCGACGTTCCAGCTCCCGCTCGCGCCACCGGCGACGGAGCCCCTTCGCTCGCCGCAACAGCCGGTGCGGGCTGCCGGCGGATAACGGGCGCAGCCATTCCCAAAGGCTGCGCAGTTCCCGAAACCGCCGATTGCCCCCTTCCCTGACCGCCCCCATCGACCGCGCCCACGCTCAACCCTTTGTTGCTTGCGACGGCCGTCTCAGGACGCTTTGGTGTGGGCAGGGCAGACTTCCTCTCCCCTCGCGCAGAAGTCGCGTCACCGTTTGTCGCCCCCTCAGGTATCGAAACCGCCGGCGCGTCCGCTCCGTCAGCGGAGTGCGACGCCGTGCTCGCCTGCCACCACAGAACCGCCGGAATGGCCCCGAGCACCAGCAAGATAGCCCCAAGCACCAGATGAAACACCCGGTAGCCTCGCCACATCCTTGGAGCCGGAGCCCTGTCGTTTAGTCCTGCCACGTCCGCTGGGTTTTCGTCGGAGTACGGCAGTACCTCAGTTACGTCAGCCACTTCGGTGCTGACCGGAGATCCGCCCGTCTCAGCGGCCCTCTGTTCATCGGCAGCCTCCGCCCGCCTCCGAAACAACTCTGCCGCACGTTCCCCCTCGCGTGCGGCAGCTTCCATTTCCTCAAGACTCAGCAGATCCCAGGATTCTTCAGAACCGGAAACGGACTCCAGTCCGGTCAAACGCCCGCTCCGCGCATCTGCCTCAGACCTGTCCTCCTCCGGTGCGGCCGGGAGACGCGTGGCACTCTCCCGATCCAGCATCTGCGACCAGCGGTCCTCCCGTCCTCCGGGGAGCGTCCCCAATGTTCCAGCCGCGCGGCCTGGCACCTCCTCATCCGGCAGCCGGTGACTCGGCAGCGGACGAGAAGCCTGAACCGGCTCGCTCACCCGTACCTCCTCCCGATCGTGCCCCACCAGATGAGTCCACCGCCCCTCCTTCGCCATACCAGGCGTTCCGGAAGGGGCCGAAAGCGACCCCGGTCCAGGCGCTTCGCCAATTCCTCGACCCGCCTCCGGCTCAAGCTTTGCCTCAGGCAATCGCGCCTCGCGAGCAAACAAGCGAGTTTCGGTAGCGTGCGGCGAGTCCGAGACACGCTCCGACCGTGAGGACGAAGATTCCCGTGGCAGCGCCTGCAAAAATGGCTCCATCCGGCTTATCCGTTGCTCGATCGCGTCGAGATAGAGCTTCATCTCGAGCGAACTCATCTCCAGCCGGGCCAGTGTCGCCTCCAATCGCGATGCCGCGTCCGTCGGAAGCAGGGGAGTCCGTAGCTCCGGGGAGTGCGCCTCACCCGGCGCAACCGTCGGCTCGACATCCGTCGCGTCCACCCCCCGACCTCCAGTCTCTGCCGACAGCTCCTCCGCTCCCGCCGTACTCCACATCAACTCGTTCTCAGAGATCGGCATCGTGCAGCTCCCATCCCCACCATAGAGTCTGAGATGTCACTCCGTCGCCTACGATCATCGATGAGTGACCAAAGAGTATTCGCGCGCTGACTCCGGTGCAGTGCAGCTCTTTGCAGAGAGCCAGCTAGCTGAATCCGAGCACCGGGTGCGGCACGTACCCCTCCCCAAGCTCCACCACCTCCTCCGGCGAAAGTCGCACGTCGAGCGCCCTCACCGCGTCTTCGAGATGCCGCGGCTTGCTCGCTCCCACGATCGGTGCCGTCACCCCCGGCCGTCCCAGCAGCCACGCCATCGCCACTGTCGCCATGGGCAGATCTCGCCGCTCCGCGATCTGCTGCAGCCGATCCACCACGTCCCGGTCCGCCTCCTCCGTCTTGGCGTACATCGCCTTGCCAAACTGGTCCGTCTCCGACCGCTCCGTCGCCTCTGCCTTCCACGGCCGCGCCAGCCGACCACGCGCCAGCGGACTCCACGGCAGCACCCCAATCCCCTCTTCCACACACAGCCCCATCATCTCCCGCTCCTCTTCCCGGTAGATCAGGTTGTAGTGGTTCTGCATGCTCACAAACCGCGTCCACCCATGCCGATCCGCGAGGTACAGCGCCTTGGCAAACTGCCACGCATACATGGACGAAGCGCCGAGGTACCGCACCTTGCCCGCCTTCACCGCATCATGGAGCGCCTCCAGCGTCTCCTCGATCGGCGTTGCTGGATCCCACCGGTGCGTCTGGTACAAGTCCACGTAGTCCGTCCCCAGCCGTCGCAAACTCTCCTCCAGCTCAAACAAGATCGCCTTCCGGCTCAACCCCTTACCGTTCGGCTCATCCCGCATCACCCCCTGCACCTTGGTCGCAATCACCACCGACTCACGCCGCACCGCGTCCTTCAAGAACCGCCCCAACACCGCCTCGCTCGCCCCGCTCGAGTACACGTTCGCCGTGTCGAAGAAGTTCACCCCCGCATCCAGCGCCTGCTGGAAGAACGGCCGGCTCTCCGCCTCATCCAACGTCCACGCATGCCGACCCGGCCCCGTCTCCTGCCCGGCCGGCGGCTTGCCGTACGTCATGCATCCCAGGCAGATCCGCGAGACCTGCAGCCCCGACTTCCCCAACGTCCTGTACTCCATGCGCTCTCCTCAGCTCTGTCCAGCTACTTGCCGCTCTTCCAGCCTGTCCGTTCGATGCATATGCTCAACAAAGCCGCAAGACGCCGCCGCCATCAGCCCGGACAGTACTAAAGTTTCCACTATGGTTTCGACTCTGCTACAGTGTTCCGCACATGAACTCCCCAGCTCGTCGCGTTCATCCCGTCCTGCGCATCTTTCCCATCCTCGCCGTTGTCGTCGCCATCGCGTTCACACAGGGCAGAAAGACACCTCAGCGGAGCGAAGCCTTCCAGCCAGCGAATGCCGTTCCACAGGTAACTCCAAAGTGGAAGCAGGTCCACGCCTCCCCTCGATTGCCGACGCAGGAAGTAACCGCCGCGCCCCCTGCCGCGAGCAAATCTGTGCTCCATTCGACCTCCGCGCGCACG
>CALMVL010000175.1 GCA_937873265.1 uncultured Granulicella sp. | reverse complement strand
GAGTACTTCTACGGACACCTCGATCCATGCCCGGTGTACCCTACCTTCGTGCCAAAAGCTGATGACGCTGAAGTGCTCACGATCGACGGACATGAGGTCCGCATCTCCCACCCGGCGAAGCTCTACTTCCAACGCGAGGTGCGGCTTACCAAGCTTGACTTGGTTCGTTACTTTCTGTCCGTAGCTCCCGGTGCGCTTGGTGGCATTCGCGATCGACCAATTGTGTTGAAACGGTTCGTCAATGGAGCGGATGCAGAGCCGTTCTATCAGAAGCGGGCCCCGGCCGACCTTCCGCCCTTCCTGCGCACCGCAACCCTCTCGTTCCCGTCGGGGCGGACAGCCGAAGAGGTGGTGGTCGACACGGCGCCGGGACTCGCGTGGATTGTGAATCTTGGGTGTATGGAGCTGCACCCGCATCCCGTGCGAACCTTCGCGCTTGAGACCCCGGACCAGCTGCGCATCGATCTCGATCCAGGTCCTGGGGTGGATTTTGCCTCGGTGCGACTGGTCGCCCTCGAAGTGAAAACGCTTCTCGACGAACTCGGCTTGATGGCATACCCGAAGACGAGCGGATCGCGTGGCCTCCACATCAACGTACCAATCCAGCCGCGCTGGGGTTTCGCCGAGGTGCGCCGGGCAGCGCTTGCTCTGGCCCGGGCGGTGGAGCGCCGCGCGCCCAACCTTGCAAGCTCCAAGTGGTGGAAGGAGGAACGTCACGGCGTCTTCCTCGACTACAACCAGAACGCAAAGGACCGCACCACTGCGTCTGCGTACTCCGTCCGGCCGTTGCCGGACGCTCGCGTCTCCGCACCCCTTCTTTGGGAGGAGGTGCCGTTCTGCGATCCCGCGGACTTCACCGTGCTGACTATGCCCGCGCGGTTCCATCAGATCGGTGACTTACCGGGCGATGGGGAGCCGGCCAGTCCCGGTACGCTCGACGGCTTGCTGGAGATGGCGACACGCGATGAAGCGGACGGCGTTGGCGACGCTCCGTGGCCGCCGCATTTCGCGAAGGCCGCGGGCGAGCCGCCTCGGGTTCGACCATCCAAGGCAAAGGGAGCGCAAGTCCACCCTGGAGCTGTGGAAGCTTCGCCGGCCAAGAACTTCGCCCATCAGCTAGGGGAGGGCTTCGGCAATCAACGATTTCGCCGCCGGTCGAAGTCTCTTGCCGGCGGACCTGCACCAGCCGCGGAGGCGAGCGCTCCGCTCCCGGACCGACCGAGCGCCATCGGAAAGCGCAGGCCAAAGTTCCCCCTCGTCACTGTGAGTCATTCGCCGGAGAAGGACGCCGCGCTGGCTGGCCTGGAGCGCTGGAAGGCCAGCCACGCTGAGGCTGCCATGTTTCTGGCCGAGGATGACGTGCTGGTGGATCGAATGCGGGGCCGGGCGTACGTTTGGTATCGCATCCGGGTCAACCTGCGGAACGTGCCCGAGACGCTCCGCCCAGCGCAGGGCGTGCCGGACCCGGACGATGACCCGACTCGCTCCTGATTGGAGCGCGTCTGCACCACAGAGGAGCGGATGCATGTACGGTGGATCTTCGTCGGACACCGGAACTTTTTACCTCAATCTGCGTCTGCAAGAGAGTGGGCAAGCGTCCATACGCACCAAAGGGTGCAAGGGTAGGAGGGTTGCAAGATGAGTCAGGGACGATGGAGCGGGCACCGTACGGTGGGGACAGCTGCTGCGGTGCTGGTGATTTCAACAGCGGTCGCAGTTGCGCAAGGAGGTCAGAACTCCGTTTCAGATGCGCAGGTGGAATCCAATGTGCTCAAGACGTTAGCAGGAACGCCGCAACTGGCAGACCAAAAGATCAGTTCGACCACCGTGTACGGCGCGGTAACCCTGAGCGGGACGGTAAGGGATGAGCCCACACGAACGCTTGCCGAGACCGTGGTCTCACGCACATCGGGCGTGCAGAAGGTGATCGACGAGCTGACGCTGCCGGGCGAGGTCGCGCAGCAGCAGCCTGCCGGTGGAGGTGCGAATGACGGATCGAATCCGCAGCTGATGTCAGACGGAAGCGTCGCTCCGCAGAATGCAGCGCCTCCGGACGGCAACAACGCTCAGCCAGGTTATCCGCAGGGGAGTCCGGGCTACGGGCAGCCGCAATCGCCAGGGTATCCGGCACCCGACAGTCAGAACGGCGTTGCGCCAATCTCGCGTCAGCCGGCCACCCAACCGTATGGGGCGCAGCAAGGCGACCCACAGCAGCAGCCGTACCCCCAACAGCAGCCCGCGTATGGCAACCAGCAGCCCTACCCTGGACAGCCTCCCTACAACAATCAGCCGCCTTATAACGGTCAGCAGCCGTATGCGGCACAGCAGCCCTACGGAACCCCACAGAGCGGATATCCCGGTCAGCCTGCCTATGCCTCCCGTCCGCCATACGGCGCTCAGGTGGGCGGTCAATCGGTTACCGTCGCTCCCGGGGCCATGCTGCGGATCCGCATCAACCAGGGACTCGACAGCAAGCACACCCAGCCCGGAACGACCTTCGACGCGACTGTGCTGAACGACGTCGTTGCCGACGGCTTTGTCGCGATTCCACGCGGAGCCGACGTGCAAGGAGTGGTTACCGATGCCGAAAAGGCAGGAGTGCTGCGCGGCCGTGGCGAACTCATCCTGAAGCTCACCCAAGTGACGCTCGCTGGGAGAAGTTACCCGCTCGGCACTGACACCTGGTCGAATCTCGGGCCGGATAAGACGGGTCGCACGGTCGGTAACGCGATCGGCCTCGGCGCGCTTGGTGCCCTTGTCGGAGCGGCGGCAGGTGGTGGTGCTGGAGCAGCGGTAGGCGCCGGCGTAGGCGGCGCGGCAGGTGTCGGGACCTCGGCCGCTTCAGGTGGCGGGCAGGCCGTGGTCCCCCCTGAAGCCATCCTCACCTTCCATCTAACGCAACCAGCCTCGCTGCAGACGGTCTCGCAGGCCGAGATGGACCGGTTGGGAAGTGGTGTGCAGCCAGGTACGCTGGTCCGCCGTCGTCCGGTACCTGCCTACTATGGCCCGGGCTACTATCCTTACCGTTACTAAATGCGAGGCGTCCTCGTATGAAAAGAAGAAGCTGGCCGAGGCCAGCTTCTTCTTTTGTTGTAGCTCCGAGTTGCCCCGCCTCGCTGATTTATACTCAGGCTTGCCTTGCTCGGGGCTGGCGACATCCTTCCGTCCACCCAGTCCAGCAAAATCCGGGCACGCGGCCAGGTCCTGATGACGGGACCGCCCGCGCCAGAAATAAAGGTTACGACCTCAGCATGATCCGCCTTCTGCAGCAAAATAACAGCGCCACCAAGATCCTGTTCGCCATCATTATCGGTTTCGCCATCGTCACCATGGTGATCACGCTGGTCCCGGGCATCTTCGACGGCGCCTCCGGCGACAACGCCAATACCTTCGCGACGGTTCGCGAGCCGGGCTGGTTCGGCCGCTTCTCAAGCGGCGACCCGATAAAGCAAACCGAGGTCAACCAGCTTGCGGAGCGGCAGCTTCAACAGCAGCGCCTGCCCGAGTTTCTTCTGCCGTACATGGCCCAGCGCGCCGGACAGATCCTGGTGCAGCGAGAAATCCTGAAGCAGCAGGCCGACAAGATGCACCTGCAGGTGAGCGACGCCGACCTCCGACGCGAGCTGCAGACCGGTCCCTTCGCCCAGTATCTCTTCCCCAATGGCAGCTACATCGGCGACGACGCCTACATCAACTTTGTCCAGTCCGCCTTCCAGACATCGCGCTCGGACTTTGAAGAGCAGGTCAAGAACGATATGGAGTTGAATCGTCTTCAGGCGCTTATCACCGGAGGCGTTACCGTCTCCGACAACGCCGTCCGCGAAGCCGAGCGCGTCCAGGGGACCAAGATTAAGTTCGATTACGCCGTCATCTCGTCCGAGGATGTGGCGAAGACGATCAGCCCCACAGAGGCGCAGCTCCAGGACTTCTTCAAACAGAACCAGGCCCGCTACGCCACCGCGATTCCAGAAACGCGCAAGATCGAGTATGTCACCTTTGACGCCAACAACCTGCCCGGCGGCAAGCCTCAGGTCACCGATGCCGAGATTCAGCAGTACTACAACCAGCATCAGGCGCAGTACCAGGTGAAAGAACAGGTCAAGGTGCGCCACATCCTTATCGCCGCTCCCGGGGGCGACGCAAAGAAGGACGCCGACGCGAAGGCAAAAGCCGAAGATCTGCTGAAGCAGATTCACGGGGGCGCGAATTTTGCCGATCTGGCCGGCAAGAACTCCGACGATCCTGGCAGCAAGGTACAGGGCGGTGAACTCGGTTGGCTGAACCGCGGACAGACGGTACCCGAGTTCGACAAGACCGCCTTTTCGCTCGCGCCCGGTCAGACCTCCGACGTCATTAAGACGCAGTTTGGTTACCACATCCTTCAGGTTGAGGACAAGAAGACAGCGCACACGCAGCCGCTCGCTGAGGTCAAATCTGAGATCGTTCCGATTCTGGAGCAACAGCGCGCCGCGGCGGCGGAGCAGACGTTTGCCGGACAGCTGGTTGACGACGCCAAAAAGAATGGGCTGGAGAAGGCGGCCCTCTCCAAGGGCCTCCATCCCGAGACAACGGATTACATCCCGCGCAATGGCGTAGTCTCCGGTGTGGCGGATGGATCGCAGCTGCTGACCAAAGCGTTCGCGGTCGCCAAAGGAGCGGAGCCGGAGTCGGTCGCGACCGGTGATGGCTTTGCGATCTTTCAGGTCGCCGACATCAAGCCCGCGCACGCACCCGAGTTCGCCGCCTATCGGGACCACATCCTGAGCGACTACCGCGAGCAGCAGGTGCCGCAACTGCTGAGCGCGCAGCTCCGCAAACTGGATGACCGCGCCAAAACCCTCAACGATCTGCGCAAAGCCGCTACCGAGATGAACATCCCTGTCAAGACCAGTGACCTTGTCGCCAAGGACGGACAGGTGCCAGATCTGGGCGCGATGACCGGGCCGGGCGCCGTCGCCTTCTCGCTGCCCAAGAATGGTATCTCCGGGCCAATCGATACCGGTCGTGTCGGTGTCGTCCTGACCGTGCTTGACAAGCAGGAGCCCTCGCCCGAGGAGATTGCCAAGAACTTCGCACAGACCCGCGAACAACTCCTGAGCGTCCAACACGACGAGATCTTCCGCATCTACCTTGGAACGCTCTCGGACAAGTACCAGAAGAGCGGAGCGATCCGCTACTCCAAGAAGCCGGCCGGACCGGGATCGGCTCCGCTCGGCAGCTAATTTCGCGCGGCTCGCCTCCTGTACGTACACCAGGGCTCGTCCCGTTCTCTCACCGGACGGGCCCTTTCGTTACAGACATTTGAGAGACGCGGCATCGTGACCCAGCAGCGATGCTTCCGGAGGAGAAAGCATGAGCATGGATCGACCGGGCAAGAGCCGCATGTCAGGCGTTCTGCTGCACGTCACGTCGCTGCCGTCCTACGGCGGTGTGGGAGACTTCGGTCCCGCGGCCTACGCCTTTGTGGACTTTCTGGTCTCGGCCAAGCAGCGCCTTTGGCAGGTGCTTCCGCTTAGTCCCACGGGATACGGCAACTCTCCTTATTCGGCGCTCTCCGCATTTGCCGGCAATCCGCTGCTTGTCAGCCTGGAACGCCTGGTCAGCGACGGTTGGATCGAGCGTGATCGGATCGGGGGTCTCCCCGGCGACTTTGGTCCCGCGGACTTCGGCGGCGCCACCGAACGCAAGCTGCCACTCATCGAGGAAGCTGCGGCGAACTTTCTCGATCGCGCCGAGGGCGACGTACGCACGCGCTTCCAGAAGTTCTGCAATGAAAACATCTCCTGGCTGCCGGACTACGCCATGTTCAGTGTGCTGCGCCGGCGCTACGCCTATGCGAGCTGGCACGAGTGGCCGCCTGAATTTGCCCAGCGCAAGGACGACGCGCTTTCCAAGCTCCTGAACGAGAGCGGCCGCGAACTCGCGGTTGAGCAGGTCGTACAGTTCTTCTTCAACGAGCAGTGGGCCGCGTTGCGCGCCTACTGCAGCCAGAGCGACGTCCGCATCATGGGCGATGTCGCCATCTTCGTCAGCTTCGATAGCGCCGATGTCTGGACCAATCCGGAGATCTTCGAACTCGACGAGAATCGGATGCCGACGCGCGTCTCCGGTGTTCCGCCCGACTACTTCTCCGCGACCGGACAGCGCTGGGGCAATCCGCTTTACCGCTGGGGCTTCCTTCAGGAGCGCGGCTTCGACTGGTGGGTCGGTCGCATCCGTCGAGCGCTTGCCCTTTACGATATGGTCAGGCTCGATCATTTCCGCGGCTTCGAGGCTTTCTGGTCCATCGCGGCCGACGAAGAGACCGCCATAAACGGCCAATGGATCAAGGCGCCCGGCCAGGAGCTCTTCCGCCGGCTCAAGGAAGTCTTCGGCGAGCTCCCCTTTATCGCTGAAGATCTTGGCCTGATCACGCCTGAGGTCGACGAACTGCGCGAACACTTCGGCATGCCGGGCATGCGCATCCTGCAGTTTGGCTTTGCCGATCGCGGGGGGCATCTCTACCTTCCGCACCGCTTCGTCCCGAACACAGTCGTCTACACCGGAACGCACGACAACAACACCACGCTCGGCTGGTGGCAACAGGACGCGACTCCGTGGGAGCGCACCTGCGTGCAGAACTACCTTCAGCCAATCCGCCACGACGGCGAGATCGTCTGGGCATTTATTCGAGCTGCGGCTCGGTCTGTCGCGAACCTTGCCATCTATCCGCTGCAGGATGTGCTCCACCTCGACGGCGCTGCTCGTATGAACCGCCCGTCCGCAGGGGAAGGGAACTGGACCTGGCGCTACGCTCCCGACGCCTTGCATCCGGACTTTGCCTTTCAGTTGGCCGCTTTGATGGAGGTCACCGACCGCGACGGATACGAACAGCCAATCGAAGGCACCGACGCGGGCAAGCCCACCGAGGACGCGCATCTTCGAGCAGAGCTCGGCTCCAGCGTTTAGACTTGGGACAGACCATCTGAGGAGTTTTCGCATGCCACTGTCCGGGGAAGCCATCCGCACCATGAACTACGTCGACGATATCTCGGTAACGCTGCGACGCATTCTGACGGTGTTGCCGTCGTTGACCGAAGAAGAGCGCCAGCGGGTCGCAGACCATATCAAGAGCGCTGACCCCAGCTATGAATCAGTTGTTTCGGCGCTTGCGAGCGGTCAATGACTTCCGCTGCCGCGTCGGCCTCGTCGGTGATTCGCACAATCGGTGTGATTGGGGCAGGTCGCGCCGGGCGCGATTTCGCCGGGGAATGCGTTCGCGCCGGCTATGCGGTTGCACTAGAGGACGTCATGCCCGAGAAGCTGCGGCAAGCCGCAGCGGAACTCACTGAAGTCGTCGGCAGTCTCGGGCTCGGCTCGCTTCGTCTGGTCGCCACCGTCGAAGATGCTGTTCGATCAGCGGATCTTGTGGTCGACTTCGTGCCCGATGAGCTCGAGTCCAAGCTGGAGATCTTCAGCATGGCGGACCGGATGGCCCCCCCGCGCACCATTCTGTGCACGCCGACCGAGGCGCTCAGCATTTCGGATCTTGCGTCCTGTGTCTACCGCCCCGATCGATGCATCGCGGTCGAGCGTCTCGCCGAGGCTGACATCCGCATCGTCGTCCCGTCCGCCGCATCGGAAGAGACGATCGAAGCGACGAGCAGATTCCTCCGAAGCCTCGGCCGAACCATCACCGTCGCGGCGGACGCCAGCGAACCGATGCTCACCAAAACTGCTTTCCAGCACTGAAAACCGTAGGTCGGTTGGAACCGGCCATCGCTCGCCTGCGTACCAGCCGAAAGCGCCATGCGCACTATCGTCGACATCTTCGTGCAGGTCTTCCAGTCAATCACAGCCAACAAGCTGCGGTCGTTTCTGACCATGTTCGGCATTGCGTGGGGGGTGGCGTCGCTGTTGCTTCTGATTGGGCTGGGGGAGGGATTTCGGTCGGGGCAGCGGCGAAGCCTGGCGGAGGTTGGGGAAGACGTCATCATGATGTGGGCGGGCAACATCTCTGCGCTGCCGGGGCAGCACACGGGGATGCGGCCGTATCTGCTGA
>CALMVL010000174.1 GCA_937873265.1 uncultured Granulicella sp. | reverse complement strand
GGGCGCGGAGCGGCCCCCATGCGACGGAAGTCGGGCCGGAGCGTTGGGGGCGGTGCTGCTTGTGGCCTTGTTGGAGGTGCTGATTCCCATTCTACGGATCCGGTGAAATTCGTCGGCCAACGGCAGACGGTGTGGATGGAGGGGATGCAGCGGTGCGATGCTCGACGGGTTTGGATGGGTTGAGGCGACTGACGTAAGCCGGGGAGGTGCGGCTCCAGGGTGCGGATCGGGAATGGTGCATTAGTATTGCGTTACAAAGTTCAGTACCTGTAGCGGATCCGCGGTGTGTGGCGCTTCGGTCTGGGCGCGCTTCCTGTCTGGGCGCCTTGCGGCGACGCGACGGGTGTGCGCACGCGGTTGCCGGTGCAGGACGAGCTTGTTGCGGGAAGAGAGAAGGGTCAGAGAACCATGGCGAACCTGTTGGCGAAGAAGTCGATGAATTCGTTGTTGGCCGAGGCGAGCGAACACGGCTCGGATTCGCTGGAGCGTGTGCTTGGGCCGGCGCAGCTGACGGCTCTCGGGATTGGCGCGGTGATTGGCGCGGGCATTTTTGTGTTGAGCGGATTGGGGGCGCAGACAGCGGGGCCGAGCCTGATGCTGTCGTTTGTGCTGAGCGGGCTGGGGTGCGCCTTTGCGGGTCTGTGTTATGCGGAGTTTGCGGCGATGATTCCGCTGGCGGGCTCGGCCTATACCTACGCGTATGCGACGCTGGGCGAGCTGGTGGCGTGGATCATCGGGTGGGATCTGACGCTTGAGTACGCGATGGGCGCGAGCACGGTGAGCTCGGGCTGGTCGAACAACTTTGTGGAGTTTCTCGCGATTTTTCACCTGAAGTTTCCGCTGTGGCTTGCCTATGACCACTGGACGGGGCTGCGGAGATCGGTCGAGGCGGTCTGCCGGCAGTCGCTTCTGGCAACGCGGCCTGAGCTGAAGCCGGGGACCGGTGCGTTTACGGACGCGCTGGTGGGGTTGACGGCACATCCGGGGCCGGAGCTGCTGGCGCGGGCGCATGCGATGCTCGGCGCACCACACCTGTTCGGTATGGAGCTTGGATTCAACCTGCCGGCGTTTTTGATTGCTCTCCTCATCACCGCGATTCTTGTGGTGGGCATTCAAGAGTCGGCGAAGTTCAATACGGGGATTGTGGTTCTGAAGCTGGGGGTGGTGCTGTTTGTGCTGGGGCTGGGATCGCACTATGTGAACCGGGCGAACTGGGGCACGGACTGGCACACCTTCGCGCCGGCGGGATTTAGCGGCATTGGTCTGGCTGCGGGTCTGGTGTTCTTCTCGTACATCGGCTTTGACGCGGTTTCGACGACGGCGCAGGAGGCGCGGAATCCGCAGCGGGATCTGCCGATCGGAATTATTCTTTCGCTTTCGATCTGCACGATTCTGTATATCGGCATTGCCGCGGTGCTGACGGGCATGGTGCCGTGGCGATCGGTGAATATCGAGGCTCCGCTGGTTCGGGCGTTTCTGGACTACAACGTGGGCTGGGCCGCGAACGTTGTGACGATCGGGTCGATTGCGGGGCTGACGTCGGTGATGCTGGTGATGCTGCTGGGGCAGAGCCGGGTGTTGTACGCGATGGCGCATGACGGCCTGCTGCCGCGGAAGTTTTTCGGCGACATCCACCCGCGGTTTCGGACGCCATGGAAGGGAACGATCCTGGCGGGGTGCCTGGCGGCGATTGTGGGCAGCGTTACGCCTATCGATGACATCGGCAAGATGGTGAACATTGGGACGCTGCTTGCCTTTGTGATTGTGTGCGTCGCCATCATCGTGCTGCGGCGGACCGACCCGGGGCGGGCTCGGCCGTTTCGGACGCCGCTGGTGCCGCTGGTGCCGATTCTGGGGATTCTGTTCAACGGGTACATGATGTACAAGCTGGGGATGTGGAACTGGATCCGGCTGGTGGGGTGGTTGCTGATTGGGTTGGTGGTGTACTTCGGGTACAGCCGCAAGCACAGCAAGGTGCAGAAGGCGGCGTTGCTGAACGCGGAGGACGGGAGACAGGCGGTTTAGCTGGCCAGATAGCGCGGAGCTTACCAAAGGCGGGACGGTTCCCGGTGGGGTCCGTGGGGCGGCGATGCACCCGTGCCGGTTGGGGAGTTCGGTGTGACAAGCCTCGCGGTCTACACCGCTTGAGAACGGCCGGTGGGCGTGGCAGCGGCCGGGCGCTCCGTGACACTGGATCGATCAGAGACCTTCCGGCCGGTTAGCGGCCGAAGATGCCGATCATCGTGCGGGTGATGATGAGGTCGATGACGATGATGAAGACGGACGAGACGACGACGGCCTGGGTGGTGGAGCGGCCGACGCCCTGGGTGCCGCCCTTGGTGTTCATGCCGAAGTAGCAGCCGACCGAAGCGATGATGAAGCCGAAGAAGATGGGCTTGATCAGGCCCTGGACGACGTCGGCGTAGACGAGCGCCTGGTAGGAGTTGTGGAAGTAGGAGGTGGCGTTGAGGCCGAGGGAGAAGATGGCGACGGCGGCGCCGCCGGTGATGCCGAAGGCGTCGGAGAGGATGGTGAGGAAGAAGGCCATGAAAACGGTGGCGGTGAGCCGTGGCGTGACCAGTTTGCGGACGGGGTCGGTGCCGAGCGCGCGCATGGCGTCAAGCTGTTCGGTGACCTTCATGGAGCCGAGTTCGGAGGCCATGCCGGAGGAGTTGCGGCCGGAGACCATGAGGCCGGTGAGGACGGGACCGAGCTCCTTGACCATGGAAAGGGCGACGAGGTTGCCGGTCATGTTGACGGCGCCGAACTGCTGGAGCGAGGTGGCGGACTGGAGGGCGAGGACGGCCCCGGTGAAAAAGCCGGTGAGGACGACGATGGGAAGGGAGCCGAAGCCGATGGAGTCCATCTGGGTGTAGATATCGGCCCAGTAGCGGGGGCTGGAGAAGAGGTTGCCGACGGCGCGACCGGCAAGGAGGGAGTACTCCTGCACGGACGAGACGAGTTGTTTGGCAAATACCTCGGGGGAGACGAAGGGCATGTGTTCTCTGGGGTCAGGGTATCAGATGCGTCGTGTATCTCCCCGTTGCGAAAGGTCTTCCGCGTGACTCCGGAGTTACGTGTGGAGGGAGTGAGAAGATAGAGAGATGCGGCGTGAGATGACGGCGGCAGTGCTGTATGGCAGAGAGGATCTGCGTTTGGAGCGAGTTCCGGCACCGACAGCGGGTCCGGGTGAGATGGTGGTGCGGGTGGGGGCGGCGCTGACGTGTGGGACGGACCTGAAGGTGTATCGGCGGGGGTACCACGCGGCGATGCTGAAGCCGCCGATGTTGTTTGGGCACGAGGTTGCCGGAGTGGTGGCGGAGGTTGGAGAGGGCGTCACGGAATTTCGGGTGGGAGACCGGGTGGTGGCGCTGAACTC
>CALMVL010000173.1 GCA_937873265.1 uncultured Granulicella sp. | reverse complement strand
CCATCCAGCACACCGCCGAGATGACGCATGAGTTCGTCTCGGAGCAGAGCGAGAGCATCATCGGGCACGGCTTCGAGCGGTTTGTGCCGTACCTTACCGTGTTGCTGCTGTTTATCCTGATTGGGAATCTGATGGGTCTGGTTCCGGGGCTGGAATCGCCGACGTCGAATCCTGTGGTTCCGCTGGGATTTGCGGTGGTGACGTTTCTGTACTACCACTATCACGGCATCCGCGTGCATGGGTGGAGCTACATCAAGCAGTTCCTCGGGCCGGTTTGGTGGCTGTATCCGCTGATGCTGCCGATCGAGATCATCTCGCACTTTGCGCGTGTGCTTTCGCTGACCGTGCGTTTGTACGCCAACATGTTTGCCGGTGACATGGTCACGCTGGCGTTCTTCTCGCTCATCCCCATTGGCGTTCCCCTAATCTTTCTCGGGCTGCATCTTGGAGTGGCGGTGATTCAGGCGTACGTCTTCATGATTCTGGCGACGGTTTACCTTTCGCTGGCAATTGCGCACGATCACTAGGTTTGGACTTGCCGGGTTTGGGGCGCTCCCTCGAACTCCGGTGCTGTAGCGCTGCACAGCGTGAGGGGACCAGCACGGTGAGTCTCAACCACCCACTGGCGGCGACACCTAACGGGAGCAAGGAGCAAGTGATGGTTCGTTTGTTGCAGGTTTCGAAGTACTTCTTTATGGCGATGTCGGCGCTGTTTCTGGCCTCGCCTGCGTTTGCGCAGACGGCTGCTGGAGCGCCGGCTGGACCGAACTACGGTGCGTTGGCCGTCGGTATCGGCATGGGCATTGCGGCTGGACTTTGCGGCCTCGGACAGGGCCGCGCGACGGCTTCGGCGGCAGAGGCGCTGGCGCGCAATCCGGGCGCTCGGCCGGGCATCCAGCTGTTTCTGATTCTGGGTTTGGCGTTTATTGAGTCGCTGACGCTGTTTACGTTTGTGCTGCTGTTTCTGCGCACGAGCTAGGTTTGGTACAGGTTTGGATCGCGAGGCCTCCGCTGCGGCGGGGGCCTCGGTGTGTCTGGGGTGAGGTCTACCCCCTCCCCACTGGGTTAGGTCTACCTCCCCTGGAGCAAAATCTCTCGAATCAAGGACTTACGTTATAGTTCCGGATGTAAAATCGTCATTCCAGGACACATACAGCCAAAATCCTGATTCCGAAGAAATTATTCGAAGGTGTGCGGGCAGGTGCTTCGCTTTCAGTCGCGATGGTCTTGACCCAAGTATAGAGGTTCGGGCGGGGGTAGTGCGCCAGGGCGAAATGACTGAGTCCGCTGGGGATATGCGTCTTTGGGGTTGACGAGGTTCGGGTGGGATGAGGAGCTCGGCCGCGTTTGACAGGGTCAGATGTGAGGACGATGCGAAGCCACGAGCCGCGACGGCGCGGGAGAGGCCCCTTGGTGGAAGTGAGCCGCGAGGAAGGGCGGGTTGATCAGCGC
>CALMVL010000172.1 GCA_937873265.1 uncultured Granulicella sp. | reverse complement strand
TCCCGGTTTTACCGAGCTTGGGTGATCGCTAATGGAGAGCATCCACGCAAGGGCCGAGAGATGACCCTCGAAATCTTCCTCGAAGGTCAGTTGTTTGAGGTCGAAGTGGAGCTATGCGGTCGGGACTCGGACGGAAAGCCGAAGCCGGCAGCGGAGGCGTACTCCCACGTAAAGCGAGTGGTTTCCTCAAAGCGGGTCTGAAACGGACACCCCCGTCTTGTATCTCTCAATCAAAAATCAAGAATCAGAAATCACCCAATCAAGCAATCAACCAATCAAGTTGCCGCATGAGCTTCGCCCTAGGCCGGGCGCTGGTTGCAACAACCCACAAGCAACCCTAAAGGGGGACTTCGGTCCCCTTGGCCGTCAGTGGAAATTAGGCAGGCTCAGAACAGCCACGTACAGCGTAGGATCTGGGATTCGAGACACGAAGGCATCGACAGGAAACGACACTCGGGCCCAATTTCATTGATGATTCGGAAAATCTGGATGGATTGTGGGAGGGTTACGGTAGCGGTGAACGTGAGCGGTAGATCGAAAGCCGGTCTTCTTGCAGGATCTTGAACGTGGGAGTGTCGTCGAACACCATTGCGAGGCGCATTAGGTCGAATCGCGCGAAGAAGCTTTCCCAGGAGATCGGCTCGATTTCGGGCAAGCCTCCCTTCGCGCTTCCAAAAAGAAAGTGCAGGATTGCCGGTTCGCTGTCGCATTTGCGAGGGATGACTTCGGCGGGAACGGCATCGTGTTTCGCTGCCCACGCGAGAATCTGGTCATGGTCACATGTTGGTTCGCGCATACAACGCCTTGCCTCCATCTCTCGAGAGCGGGCGTAGGCGTCGGAGAGCGTCGTCGATCTGCACCAATCCTATCAGTCCAAGCTCATTGGGAGCTGAGACGTTCAAGCGTCAGTCCGGACGCCCTGACCTCAGGAACCCAAGCTCCTCGGTGAGAACGTCAAGGAACCCCACCTTTGCGGGATTGCGGTACCCTGGTTGATTCGTACTCTGCCTTAGCAAGTACCTTATCGTCTCGCGGAGATCCGGATGGCAACGATCGAAGAACGGCCTGGTTTGCCTGTAAAACGTCCGATCCACTCCAACGACGCCGCTGCGGAAACTCGTTCCGTAGCAGCTGCTGCCCGAAAAACAGTCCAAGATGTTAGCGACATTTTGACCAGAGCAGGCCTGCCTATCCAAAACACCGAGCCTAAGATTTCGACTGAGGTCAGAAACTTTAGGCCAGACACTACGCGGGCGAGCTTCGCCCTCCGTAGACTGGAGGGAGCCCAGGGAAGAGTTGGTGTGATTACTGATGGCTGCCGTCGAAGGACTGTACTGTAGCTAACAGACGCGTGCTGTTTATTCACGAGCCTGACATCTCGGCCAGTTCGGGACGTTAGCCGATTTCCTTAGGAGCATGCCCGAATGGATGTCATTTCAGACGTCACCATAGACAGCAATAAATCGTTCTCGATGGCAAACATTTTGTCGGTTGCATCCTTCTCAACTGCACACTTGAGTACGGTGGGGAGAAATTGTGTTTGAACGAACACACATCCTAAGCTGTCGACCTATGTTTTAACGGAAAGGCATGGATGACGCTGCAGAGAGGGCGCTTGGCGTAAGCGAGTCTCAGTATCGAACCAGATTTCAAGTTACAGAGGGTCTGTGCCAGCCTTCTTTGCTGATCTCCGAGCTCAGTACGATGGGCTCAGAACGGATCTGCGGGCACCATTTCCGGGTACAAGGGCAAACTGTCGTCGCGACGCCTTCTCTTGTTGACGTGACTCAACAAATGCAGTCCAGAAAGGCTGACGAGAGGCCTCCGCGAATTCTCTCCTCACTTATCCACCAGTTGTAATCGCTCTCCGTGATGTAATCGCGAACAACCGGGGTGCGTACGAGTACGTCAGGGATACAGACCACCTCACCTTTGTCGCACACCTGGTGAGTCAACCGACTCATGCCCACGTGAAGTACCGCAAGTTAATAGACCTGAGTTCACGGATTACGTCGGGACCACGGAGGTTCCAAGTATCGAGCTGGAGCTCGCGACCTGGATCTTTATTTCCACTCTGATCGACGACAAACGGAAATCAATATACTACCGTGTCCAGCAGTGACGTGGGTCTCGATGAGCTACAAGGCACGAGTTATTCCGAACAGGCCGTATGCTCTCAGAACGGCGCCGTTCTAAGCTCTAACTTCATAACTTACAACCCTGCTCCCAACTCAGCGCCCGTGACGTGTATACTACAAATGCCTTCCTGGAACGGGGCCGGTGGAACTGTATCCTACACCTCGATCTGGGGCGTCATTCCCACGTGCACTGCATTCTTTGCCAAAGAGACACAGCCTTTAGCGGGTCTAGCGTCCACTGGCGCGGACATCTGCCAATCGATCTGGGTGCTCCAATCCGTACAACTGCCGGGTAACCAGGGCGCGTACACCTTTTCCTATGATCAGGGGAACACTCCGGGGCATTACGGAGAATTAACCGGGATCACGCTCCCTACGGGAGGAACGGTTGGCTATAGCTACACACCACCGGACGGCACGGGCGCCTCGCTCCGTTTGGACGTCCAGAGTGTCACGGATCAGGGTGGAACCACAAATCTGTCCGTCTCGCCGACGCCACACTGTCAAGGGTTCGGGTCGGGTAACTTCGGCTACGCGTGCAATCCTCCTTACTACGGATCCACCAACTCGTCGTTGGCTGTGACGGTAACCCGGCCACCGCACCCGACAGATCCCTCTAATCTAACGTCCACTGTCAGTGACCAGAGCGTTTATACGTGGGGTGCCAACGGTGGATCCGGCACTGGTTTTGGAGGCGGCTACACAAAGCAGGATTACCTTGCTGGCACTCTCACGAAGACAACGACCGTCACAGGCCCAACCGCAACCCCGTCTTCCGTTCAGGTAAGCTGGGCGCAGACGGGCGCTACGGATACTAAAAACTACACCTATACGAACAGCAGCCTCTCCGAAGAAGATGAATACTTGAATGGAACACTATATCGAAAGGTGACCGTTCAATTCCAACAGGACACACCTCTTATACCGTACCAGTCGATATATCATATGTCGAACTATCCAACTCTACTTCAGGTGTTCGACGGAAATAACAATCTTCTCGCCAAGCAGACCCGTACCTATGACGAGTATGGAAGTAATTCCTTCTGTCAAGGCTTACCACAGCTGACGAATATCAGCGGAGCTAGCGGGCATGATGATACAGGTCATGGTGCATCCTTTTCGGCTCGGGGGAACCCAACTCGATTACTAACTACACCTCAGCGGGCACCACAATCACCACTCATAATTG
>CALMVL010000171.1 GCA_937873265.1 uncultured Granulicella sp. | reverse complement strand
CCGCCTCAACTCCGAAGACAGCCGCCGCGGCCTCTCCTTCCTCACCCTCATGCTCTCCGGCCTCGGCGAATCCATGAAAAACAAAGCCCCCAAGATGCAGTAAACCCTCCTTTCCGCCTTTACGCTTGCCGCATCCACCGCAAGGGTCGCGCCACCAGTCGCAAGTCCCGGCCTCGGTCTGCCAAGCTCGGTTACCATAAGTTGACGTTCCTGTTCGAGCGTTACCTCGACGGAAGACACGTATGAAGACCTTCACCGGAACGCTAATGGCCCTGCTGCTTTTCTTGCAAGGAGCGTGGATATGGGCACGAGATGTCATAACCATGAACCCCACAGGTAGGGTGCTACTGTCGGACTCGGTCTTTTTGTGTCTTCTCGTGTCCTGCATTTTTTGGAGACGTCTTCCGTGGATCCCCGTCGTGACGAGTTGGCTATTCCTGATCTCCTTCTTCAATCTATTTCCTGAGTCCTTTCGCCGAACACCGGTCGGCTTTTTCCAGGCAAACCTCGTCGCCCTCCTGATCGTAGGCGCCGCACAGCTAAACCTGTATCTGTCCAAACCGCGAAGGTCTCGCGCTGTCACGAATCTATGACTCCCTTCCCCATCGGCCGAGGCCCCCAAACCGTCCACATCGGCGGCCCCAGACTCTTCCTCATCGCCGGCCCCTGCGTCCTCGAGTCCGAACCCCACGCCCGCACCCTCGCCGACCAGATCCAGCGCATCACCGCCGACCTCGGCATCCCCTACATCTTCAAAGCCTCCTTCGACAAAGCCAACCGCACCTCCATCCGCTCCTTCCGCGGCCCCGGCCTCGCCGAAGGCACCCGCATCCTCCGCCTCATCGCCGAAACCACCGGCCTCCCCACCCTCACCGACGTCCACGAAGCTTGGCAGTGCGCCCCCGTCGCCGAGGCCGTCGACCTCCTCCAGATCCCCGCCTTCCTTTGCCGCCAGACCGACCTCCTCATCGCCGCCGCCGAAGCCACCCGCCACCTCCCCGGCAAGGGCATCAACATCAAAAAAGGCCAGTTCGTCGCCCCGCCTGACATGCAGCACGCCGTCGGGAAGGTCCAGGACTCCGGCCAGCCCAGCGTCTGCCTCACCGAGCGCGGAGCCTCCTTCGGCTACAACAACCTCGTCGTCGACATGCGCTCCCTCCCCACCATGCGTGGGTTCGCCCCCGTCATCTTCGACGCCACCCACTCCGTCCAAACCCCGTCCGCCGCAAACGGCACCTCCGGCGGCCAGCCCGAGTTCATCCCCACCCTCGCCCGCGCCGCCACCGCCGCCGGCATCGACGGCATCTTCCTCGAAGTCCACGAAAACCCCGCCTGCGCCAAAAGCGACGGAGCCAACGCCCTCCGCCTCGACAACCTCCGCCCCGTTTTGGAGCAGCTGCTACGGGTGCGCTCCGCCGTCGAACCGCCGCAGCCTTCCCATGGGCTGTAGCCTCAGGGGCACAAACTGCTGAACCGCGCTCCTCCGCAGAAAGCGTACTGGCGCAACCTCCCGTAGCGGGGGTCCTGGCAACGGCTCCCATCGCGCTGTCAATCCCGATCCGTCCCAAAGTCCAACAGATCGAAGCACTTCCCTGTGGCGCAAACATCTGCGCCGTACGCCTATACTGAAACCGTACCCACGAACAGCCTTCGTCCGACGAAGGCACAATCTCCCCTAAGTCTTTCGTTTTGAATATTTTACGCCCATCTGCTTTGGATGCAATGGTTTACGGCTACCCACCCAGCGCAACTTGCTGATAGGAAAGGACTTCGGCAAGACTATACCCCGGGGGGGGTACCCTCGAAACCGGACACTGCTCCCACGGGAAGCAGTCGGGACAGGAGCAAAAAAAACGGCCCCTCGCGTGAGGGGCCAATCTGCCTTGGTTCTCTCTGGTTAGGAGAGTGTTTTGCGAGTGCGCTCTGAGTCGCCGCTCTGCAAACTTCGCGGGCTCCCTGCTGGCAGCCCTAAACTTGACCGCCTACTGATTCGTCGGCGGATTGCTGACCCCGGTCTGCGGAGACTTCGGCGCCGTGCTGCTCGCCGTGGTGTTACCCATGGTTGCCAGGCTGTTGTGCAGCAGCGTCACGCGCACACCGTTGGTCAAAGCCTTTTCGCCATCGGTGGAAGCGGTGGTCGTCGCCTTACCCAAACCGCTCCGATAGATCCGGTACATCGGCACCTGGTGCTCGGTTACGAGATAGCGGACAACCGAGTCAGCCATGGATTGCGAAGCCGCCACGCCGCTTCTGCTGTATCCCTGGACCTCGATGATGTAGCCCTTCTCGCCGGCGAGCTTGGTCGCCATGTCGTCCAGGTCGGCCTTCGCCTTCGGTCCCAGCGTCGTCCGGCCCGCGGGAAACGGAACCGCCGAACTGGCAACTGTCTGGTACTGGTCGAGATTGCTTACGGTACCGTTCAGCGAGTCGGTCTTGGTGTTTGCGTTGCCTGCCAGCGTGTTTGCCGCGCCTGCCCGGTTGCCCGCGTCGAGTGCGTGCTGGTCAGCCAGCGCAGCGGCGCTGTTTGCCTTGCTGATTCCAGCCTGAGCCCGGCTATCCACATCGCGGATGTCGTTGCGATTCTTTGCCTGCAACTGGTCGAGCTCGTTGGTGCGATCACGAATCGGATCCACCTGCCGTTTCACCCACTTCTTGCGCGCAAGCGGGTTCAGGTGCCCCCAGAAGCCCTCTTTCGACTGCTGCTCGAGCGGCTTCCCGGTCGCGTAGGTGGTGCTGTCGTCTGCCGGAGTCTTCGCAGTGCTCGCCGCCGCCGGATCTTGCGCGGGGGTCTGCGGCTGTGCCGCCGGAGCGTTCGTCTGGGCGAGCGCGGAAACGCTCAAGGCTCCGCTGAGTACCAGAGCTGATAGGGAAAGTTTGCTGGCCGATTGGGTCATGATCTCTCGAATCCTCGTCATCGTGACACAGTGCTCGTGTCGTGACGGCTGAGGTAGAGCAAGCACCATGCCAAACCCGTGCCTTCACGGTAAGTAGCTGCATTGCAAGACTTAGAGCCAGAGGGGAAGGAGTGTTCCTACCGGTACCAAAGGGGCCCGCAAAGAAATTTGTTCCGGCTCGCCGGGTAGAAAGGGGTGAAGTCGCGCCATCACCGCTGCGAGACTCGGGTGACGTGAATCTCCGGCAGTTGCTGATTCCAGTTTCCCGGCAAGGATTCAAACGTCAGCCGAAACTCCCTCTGATCGCCCGGCTTCAGCGGGTCAGCGCTTACCGGCTCTGTGTCCACATAGGGCTCATGCGTCCGGATCAGCATCAGCGGCACGGTCTCGATCTGCGGCGGCATCCCTTCATCGTTGCCGAACAGCACCTGCATGCCGACACCCGAGATCGTCTGCGACCCGATATTCCGGATCTGCCCATCGATAAAGGTGCTCTTGCCGCCGGAAAGGCTGGTCGACTCGCTCATCGCGACGCCCGAGAGAGCAAGGTCACCCGCATGGGCATCAAGCGGCAGCAGACGGTTGGGGTTCGCCGCGCCATGGCCCCGTCCCAGGACTGCCAGAAACGCCAGCAAGCCCACGATCACAACTCCGGCGATGATCCACGGCACATACGACTGCTCTGAGGCCCTCGGCTGGCTTCCCCCGAAGACTGGCCCTTCCGGCGCTCCGTTCCCGTCGCTGGTCGTTCGCTCTGAACCCTGCATGCGCAGAGTTTACCTTCACCCCGTCGGTACGTGCGCCCGATCCACCTTGCATGCTTCGAACCGCACTGGCGCCCGCTGCGCCGCACTTCGCACTGTTTCATCAAAATTTCTCCGCGCCTCGCGGCCTGTCTGCCGCATCATCTTGAACAGGCAACTTCGAGGTCTCCACAGAGCTGCACGAGCAACGAGGTGACGTTTATGCGAAGCCAGTCCACACCAGCACCGCTGACAGATTGCCGCGACGAAACCGTCGGTCCGGGAAAGGCCGAACGGAGCCGCCTGCCCCGCGGGGAGAATCTGTACATCCTTGTCTCGGCCACAGCTGCGTTCCTTCTGCTCACATCCATCTTCTAGCGCGACCGCAGATGGGCTGAAAGGCTGAGATGCGCCGATCGCTCCTAGAGCGGTCGGAACTGCGCTCGGTACTCCCCTTGCCGCTGATCTTCGCCCTCCAGCACGAGGAACTCACACATTTCATGCAGGCGCGACCGCATCCGCTCGCCGATCCGGTCCCCGAGCGTCTCTCCCCGACGCATCGCGGCGAACGCGCCCGCCGGTTGTGCAGCCGACTCGCTCCAGACCGCTGGCTCGTCCGCGAAATTTGTGGTGAGAATCGTGGTTCGGTCCCGGTTATAGCGCGAGTTCACGATGTGCGACACCGTGTCCCAAACCCAGTCCGTTGGCCGGGTCGACCCCAGGTCGTCGAGCACCAACACTTCGGCCTCGAAGACCGGCTGCAGTACGCCGAGTTCGGTTGCCGCGACCGACGGGTTGTAGGAGTTTTGGATCAGCTTCAGCAACTCCTGGTAGTCGAAAAACAACCCGCGGACCTGCTTCTCCACGATCAGGGCCTGCAGCATGGAGGCGGCGAGATGCGTCTTTCCCAGCCCGCTTGAGCCCACCAGCACGACCCCTATCCCTTTCATACCAAAGGGGTAGGTATCGACGAAGCGCTTTGCGAAGTTCTTGGCTGCAAAGATCGACGCGTGTTTCCCCTCTGCTTTGTAGCTTTCCAGGGATTTCCCGCGAAAGCGCGCCGGGATGCCTGCCCGCTCCAGCTTCCGATTGATCCGCAGCTGCAGCTGGCAGGAGCACTCCTGGGCAAACCGGTCGCCGTTCTCGCCCGTGACCACGTGCAAGCCGGTGCCCTCACAGATGGAACACGCCTCAGCCATAGCTTGCTTTCCAGTATCGCAGCCACGAATCCAATTGCCCGGTGTGGGAATCCAAAGTAAACTGAGGAAAGGCCCGCTTCCAGGGACGACGCGACAGGATTTTCGATGTGACGTGACCGCACCGTTGCAAGCGATCCGCGACCCCTGGGATTCCGTGCCACTGAAAGGATCAAGAAGATGCCCAAAGAGGGAATTCACCCGAACTATCACACCACCACGGTCAAGTGCGCCTGCGGCAATCACTTTGAGACGCGCTCGACCCACAAGGGCGACATTGTGCTGGAAATCTGCGCTGCATGTCACCCGTTCTTTACCGGCAAGCAGAAGCTCGTCGACACGGCCGGCCGCGTGGAACGCTTCCGCCGCAAATTCGAGCGGTCCGACGCCGGCAAGGCCGCCGCGGCGGCCAAGTAAATCGCACGAGAACGACTGCGAGGCCTCCGCCAAACACGGAGGCCTTTGCATTGCTACCTACTCGCCCATGAAGAAGCGCTACACCCTCGACCAGAACAGGTGGGATTCGCCGCACGAGCACGCCATGCCCGAGCGGACCCGCGTTCCTGCCGAGTTGCGGATTGGCCCCGTCAGGGTTGCGCCCGCCACCGTTCTCGCGCCCATGGCGGGCGTCACGGACACGGTCTTCCGCCGCTTCATCAAGAACGCTTCCATGTTCTCGGCCGACACGCAGCTACCGGCTGACGTTGAGCAGACCCGGTCGAACCAGCAGTCCGGCTGCGGACTGATCATGACGGAGTTCACCTCCGCCGATGGGCTTGCCCGCATGCGCGAGTCCAAACGGAAGCGTTACCTCACCTACTACGACGACGAACACCCGATCTCGGCGCAGATCTTCGGATCCAACCCGGAGACCCTGGCTGAATCGGCGCGCATTATCGAAGAGTCCGGCTTCGATCTTGTCGACCTCAATCTCGGCTGTCCCGCCAAGCGGGTCGTGGCCTGCAATGGCGGCTCTGGCCTGCTGAGAGACCTGCCTGCGATCCGCGTCATCTTCGAGCGCGTCCGCGCCGCGGTCGGGATCCCCTTTACCGTAAAGTTCCGCATGGGCTGGAATGACGCACACATCGTCTGCGTCGAGCTCGCGCGCATGGCGGAGGACTGCGGCCTGAACGCCGTTGCGCTCCATGCTCGCACCCGAGAAGACGGCTACACCGGCCAGGCGCGGTGGGAGTACATCGCCGAGGTGAAGGACGCCGTGACGATTCCGGTGATCGGCAACGGCGACATCCGCACGCCGGAGGATGCCGCCGCGATGGTCGACCGGACGGGCTGCGATGCGGTGATGATTGGGCGAACGGCGCCGGCGAATCCCTGGATTTTTCGGCAGATCGCGCAATACACCGCTACCGGGCGTTACGACCGCCCGACCGATATCGACCGCTACCGCATGATCCGCACCTACTTCGAGATGCTCGTTCGGGAAGCGACGGCGGACGAGCGCGGAGCCGGCTCGGTACTCGGCGCCTGCCCCAACAAGAGCGTCGAGCGCGACTCGGTCGGCAAGATGAAGCAGTTCGCCTCGTGGTTTACCCACGGCGTTCCCGGCGGGGCCGCGCTGCGCCGTTCGATCTTTGAGGCCAAGCGCGGAGCCGACGTACTGGCCGCCGTTGAGCGATTCTTTGCCCTTCGCGCAGAGGAGCCCATGGCCGATCGCGACCCGGATCCGATTCCTGTCGACAACGCAGTCGCTTCCTGGGGCTAGCTCCCCGTCGGCGAGATCGCCCGCAAACCGTCGCCGCTGCGCCTTCGCCAGACCACCCGCACCCGGCTTCGCCATCTCTGATCGAGCGCCACCAGCGTCCACTCCACTCGCGGGTCCAGGTGCCGCAGTACCGTTTCCGTCGCTGGATGGATGTCCAGCGCCGGCGCTACCAGCAACAGCAGCGGAGGCTCCGCCGCCAGTCTCACCTCCGGAAAATATCCGCTCTGCTGCAGCTCGCCCAGCCCTGTCGCGGCGTCGACATTCCCCAGGTGGTGATGCCGCACCCGAATCCAGTAATCCAGCCCCTGCAGCGCCATTTGGAGGTCCTCCGCCGCCTTGATCTCGATGACGGCCAACCGCCGATCGCGCGTAACCCCCAGCAGGTCAAGCATGCCACGATCGAGCGAGCGTCCACCGCCCGTCATGGCCGCGACCTCGGTGTACACCGGTTCTGCCGCAAGCGCCGCGTCGATCTCCGGCAAGCGTCCCCGCAGCACGCTGGCCAGCCAGCTTTCCGGAGCCGATCGGAAGAGCACGTCCCGCAGGTCTCCGCTTGCCCTCCGGCGTGCAAACAACGCCCAGACCCTTTCCCGCAGCGTTGCCTCCGTGTCTGCCGTCAGCGCCGTCTCCTGCGCTCCGGAGCCGACCGTCACTGCAATGTGTCGGTTGAAGCTCTGCCCGACGTACCCCGCCCGAGCCCGTGCAAATTCCAATCCGTGCACCAGAAAAGCCAACTCTCCCGCCGACCGGAGCCGCAGCTCCGCCACCGGCCCATCCGCGTCGATCCGGGCCGTATTTTTGTGCGCCGAGCCAACGTCGCCTCCAACCCTTTCCAGCGCCTCAGACCCCCACCTGCCGAGCACCCGCGTGCCCGGCGGCACCAGCGCCAGCACGCGCGCAATCGCCTCCGCAAACCGCCCGTCGGGAGCCACGGCCGTCACCTGATTCGGAGCGTCCAGCAGGCGCGTCGCGAGATTGCCATTGTCGGCGGCGTCGAGCCGCTCCAGTTCTTCGGTCCGCTCGTCCAGCCCAAACAGCTCATATCGGGCAATCTTCGCGTCCATCCAGGCCAGTCGAGCTCGCGTCGTCGCCGCCATGCCCGTGGGCAGGACCAGCCGCAAACCCTGAAACAGCCGGCGCCCACTCGCCTGTTCCCGGAGCTGTGCCAGCCACAGCACGCCGAGCGTCAGCACGCCATCCACCGTCGCCTGCGACTCCGCCCCGTTTACCGCAATGACGGCCCAGCATTCGCGTCCTCGCCGCAGCACTCCCCGGGCATACGCCGGGCCAAAGGAGCGCTCGAGATCCATCGCCGTCCGCAGGCCTTCCGGTCGCTCGTCCGGAAATGCACGCGCCAAGACCCGCTCCAGCAGCCCCAGGTATCGCCGCCGCGTCAATTCGCGCGTCGACGGCGTCCGCCGCTTTCCCTCACTGACCAATTCCAGCATCTGCGGGCGCGCCTGTCCCATCCGCTGAACGCTGAGGCGCAACACCCCGCCCGGCCGCACGGCCACGCCCAGGACTCGCCGCACCAGGTTGCGATCCTCGCTCCACAGATGCAGCGCACATCGTCCGTGCTCCGCGGAGACGCGGAGCTGTGCGCGCCGCAGATCGAAGATGGCCCGGCCATCCTCGAGCAGAAGGGCCTCCGGGTACTTGGTCACAAACGCGCGAACTGCCTCCGTCATCTCCTCCGGAGTCTGACTCGGCGCGGCGACACTCCCCGTGGGTGCGCTCGATAGGGGCATCCCTGGCACGATAGCAACCCGCCCTGAACGCGCGGCATAGCACGTCTGCGGGATCTGCCCAGCCGATCACCCCACTTACAATGCAGATCTCCTACCAGCGCTCGCGCCGGCGCAGATGCATGATGTGCGCCGTATGGTGCCGCGAATGCCAAGCGTACAGCAGGGTGACCGTTTCCACGGTCATCTCGCCCCGCTCCGGGTGCCGGAAGCCGCGCTTCCATTGCCCCTCATCGAGCGATTGCAGCAGCATGACCCACCGCGCGTGGAGGCTTTCGATCAGTTCGAGCGACCACTCGACCGGAGCAGCGACCGAGTCGTGCAGGTGCGCCCACGCCTTCTCGTCATACGGCTTGATCTTCGGCCAGTTCTCGGTGAGCGCCAGCTTTACCCGGACCACCGCATTCATGTGCGAGTCGGCGATGTGATGCACCAGCTGCTTCACCGTCCAGCCACCCTCGCGGTAGGGTGTGTTCAGCTGCTCGGGCGAGAGCCCCTGCACCGCGTTGTACAGGTCGCTCGGAAGCTCCGCCAGTGCCCCGATGGCTGAGATCCGCTCCTCCGTCGAGACCACCTCCGGCGGTACGAAACTGCCGACGGGATACCGCGGATCCGGCTGCGCTGCTGCGGTACCAGTTCCCATGCCAGCCCTCCTGAGCCGACGTTAGCACAGCGAGCCACCCCGATCTCCACTCCCGTACGTCACCACGGCTCCTGCTTGCCACGCGCGGCTGCCGGTGAGTTTGCTGTGCTGTGGCCCCGGTTCGCATGCGACGATAACCGCATGGTCTTTGCCGCTCGCCGACTGGCCCCCGTCGCCTGCCGAGCCCTCGCGTGTCTGCTCGCCACACTGCCCGCGCTGGCGCAATCCTCAGAGCACGTCGGATTTGACCGCAACGACTACCCCGGCGACTCCTCCCTCGACATCCTCCATCGCCACTTTGCCTTTACCGGCTACTGGCTCAATGCGCCGCCCGAAGAAGGCGCATCGTCCTGGCTTGGCCACCGCGAAGTCCTGCTCCGCGCCGGCTTCGGATTTCTTTTGCTCTGGAATGGGAAACTCGACCGCGAACTGCTGGCCGCCCAACAGTCTGGCGTTTCTCCTGAAGCCCTCGGCCGGGCTGAGGCGGCCGCTGCCGCCCGGACTGCCCGCGCTGAGCGGTTCCCGGCCAACGCGATCGTATTTCTCGACCAGGAAGAGGGCGGCCGGCTGCTTCCCGAGCAGGCTGCCTTCCTGCTCGCGTGGACCGAGGCGCTTGCCAGCCTGGGCTACCGGCCAGGTGTCTACGCCAGCGGTCAACCTGTGGCGGAAGGCGCGACCAGCATCACCACCGCCCAAAACATCCGCGACCTGACCCGCACGCGACATCTTCACGAGGTCGCCCTCTGGATCGCGCAGGATGCCTGTCCGCCCGCCTCGGGCTGCACGCTCATGCCGCCGTCTCTCCGCACCAGCGGAACTCCCGGAGCGTCGATCTGGCAGTACGCCCAGTCTCCGCGCCGCCCCCAGCTGACTCGCAGCTGCGCCAAGACGTACCGCCGGGACAACACATGCGCGCTCGCCGAGCTGCCTGCCCTCTCGCTCGATCTCAGCGTTGCCGATTCCGCCGATCCTTCGCAGGGCCGATAGGCATCCAACGCCAAGATCAACCTATCCCGCGCACGCCAAAGGCAACACGGTTTATGAACCCCGTCAGCAAAGATCCCCTCGCCCGCCTCGCCGAACGACAGACCTGGATCACCCCCGAGTTCGAGGTGGCCTCGCAGCGCACCATCGGCGACGCCCTCGAGGCCATCGGCGGCAAGCCGCTGCGCAAAGCCCTCCATGGAACCTGGCTTCACGAGCCCCTCCACGCCGTGATCGTCACCGTTCCCCTCGGCGCCTGGACCGGCACGGTCGCCTTTGACGCGATTGCGGCGATCTCGGGCTCGGACAAGCTCGACACCGCCGCCGACGCCTCGCTGGTTCTGGGTCTCGCGGGCGCTGTCGCCGCCGCAGTTACCGGCATGAACGACTGGGCGGAGATCAAGCGGCCTGCTCCGCGCCGCATCGGCTCCGTCCATGCCATGCTCAACATTGCTGCAACCGGCGTCTTTGTTGCTTCGTTGATCGCTCGCCGCACGTCGCGTCCCACTGGCCGCGCCCTCGCCGCGATCGGTTATCTCCTCGGCTCCGCGTCCGCGCACCTCGGCGGCAACATGGTGTATGAGCACGGGATCGGCGTCTCGGAATCCGCCAAGAACGATGCCTTGCTTGGCGTTTAGCCAGCCGGCCCGGCTTTCTCGGGTGGAGATCGTGAAGGGCATCTGTCCGTGATCCGGCCCGGCCGTTGGTCGTCGCGACCGAAGACGGCAGGCTGCGCCGGGAGAGAGACGACTTTGGGATCCACCCTGCCCTGCAGGCCCTAAATCACCGAAACCGTTTACCGTAGCCGACCCGAAGCCTATCATAGGGGGATGGCAAGTCCCGGCCCCGACCACAAACGCTACTTCATCGATCGACTCGGCATCTCTGAACGGCTTATGGAGCGCTGCCTGGGCGAAGCTCTCTCGGCCGGCGGCGAGTACGCCGACCTGTATTTCGAGTCCGTCACCTCGACCTCGCTTGGCGTCGATGAGGGCCTGGTCAAGACCGCATCCCAGGGCATCAGCGTCGGCTGCGGCGTCCGCGTCCTGTCCGGCGAGCGCACCGGCTTCGCCTATACCGACGACCTCGCTCCAGAAAGACTCGTGAAGGCCGCCCGCACCGCCGCCCTGATTGCCTCCGGACCGGCAAAACAGCTGGAGCAGGGCTTCCACTCCACCGATGCGCCCTCACTCTACCCCGTCGCTGGCGCTACCTCCGACGCACAAATCTCCGAGAAGCTCAAGCTCATCCAGCGCGCCGACCGCGCTGCCCGCGCCTACGACTCGCGCATCACGCAGGTCCGCGCCAGCTTCAATGACGAGCTACGCCGCATCCTCGTCGCCGCCTCCGACGGCACCTACGCCTCCGACACCCAGCCCCTCGCCCGCCTGAATGTCGCGGTGATCGCGTCCGACGGCACGTCCACCGCTCGCGGCTCCTCGGGCGGTGGCGGCCGCGTGGCGCTGGACTTTTTTGAAGGCCCGAAGAGTCCCGAGCACTTCGCTCGCGAGGCCGCCCGCACCGCCATGCTCCAGCTAGGCGCGGCGGAAGCGCCGGCAGGGGAGATGGAAGTGGTTCTTGGCCCCGGCTGGCCCGGCGTCCTGCTGCACGAGGCAGTCGGCCACGGCCTTGAAGCCGACTTCAACCGCAAGAAAACGAGTGCGTTCGCCGGTCTGATCGGCCAGCAGGTCGCGTCGTCGAAGGTGACGGTGGTCGACAACGGCACCATGCCCAACCGCCGCGGCTCGCTCAATGTGGACGACGAAGGCACGCCTACGCAGGAGAATGTTCTGATCGAGAACGGTATCCTCAAAGGCTACCTTACCGACAAGATGTCCGCCCGCCTCATGGGCACGCGGTCGACCGGTTCTGGCCGCCGGGAGTCGTACCAGCAGATCACCATGCCGCGCATGACCAACACCTATATGCTCTCCGGCGAAGATGCGCCCGAGGACATTCTGAAGAGCGTGAAGCGCGGTCTCTACGCCGTCAACTTCGGCGGCGGTCAGGTGGACATTACCAGCGGGAAGTTTGTGTTTTCCGCCTCCGAGGCGTACCTGATTGAAGACGGACAGGTGACCCGTCCGGTGAAGGGCGCGACCCTTGTCGGCAACGGCCCCGAGGCGCTCAAGTATGTGTCCATGGTCGGCAACGATCTCGCGTTGGACGAGGGTATTGGCACCTGCGGGAAGGCCGGCCAAAGCGTGCCTGTCGGCGTCGGCATGCCCACAATCAAACTCGACCGCATGACGGTCGGGGGAACAGGACGATAAGAACGATGGCTGCGCCTGAGAAAGAGAAGATGTACGACATGGAAGTGAAACGCCGGCGCGTCAAAGAGGGCGGCGGGTATGAGCCTTTCTGGAAGGTGAAAAAAGTCGCCGACGCGCTGGTGGACGGCGACACCGAATTCCGATGCAAGGACTGCCGCGGCGAAGTCAAGGTCCTCGGCAAGACATCCAAAGCCGGAGCCCCCGCCTATGTTGAGCACAAGCACACCGCCGACGGCGACTTCTGCCCGAGCGGGCTCGGGTTCAAGCGCGCCACCGACGGCCGGGTGACGCGTTGGTCGGAAAAGCCGGTCGCGTAAGGTATGCTGGAAGACACAGGGTGTCCCGCACCACACCAGAAAGTTCCGCCAAACGCACCAGAGCCGAACCACCCCCGAGGCCGACGCATGGCAACAGAGCGCGAGATGTTTACAGTGTGCGAGGTCAAACGGCGCAGAGTTCGGGCTTCCGGCGGCTACGAGCCCTTCTGGAAGGTTAAACCCATTGCGGATGCCGTCCAGGACAATGACACGGAGTTCCGCTGCAAGGATTGCGGCGGGGCGGTGAAGGTGGTGAAGCGCCGCTCCGGCGATGTGCAAACGTTCCATGTCGAGCACAAGCTGAAGACCGACTCCGAGTACTGCTGCGCCGGCCTGCACTTCTTGAAGGCCACCGACGGCCGCGAAGCCCGCATGTCGTCTACCCCCGTCCACTAAAAGCACGCCGGTCACGGTTCTTCCGCTTCGGCGTAGAACAGTCTGCTGTCGCTTACGCCAAAGGAGACCGGATGCCCGCGGAGGTCGTAGGATCGATTGATCTTAGGGAGCTGGCGCAGGAGGTACTTGGCCGCGCTCTCCGCGCCGGCGCCACGGATGCCGAAGCGGTGGTGTACGAGGGCGAGGAGTTTTCGTCGCTGGTCCGTCTGGGCGAGGTGGAAACCCTGAAGCAGTCCGGCTCCCGAGCGGTTGGGCTTCGCGTTTTTCTGGGTCAGCGCGTCGCCTCCACCTCGTCCTCCGACTTCTCGGCCGATGGAATCGACCGCCTCGTCTCCGGCGCGTTGGATCTCGCCCGCATCACGAGTGAAGACCCGTTTGCCGGGCTTCCCGATGAGTCCGCCTTTGGCGAGGTTCCCGGCGGATCCGAGGCGCAGCAGCTCTATTTCGACGATGTCCACCGGATGCCGCCGGCCCAGCGCATCGAGATTGCCCGGCGCGTCGAAGCCGCGGCGCTCGCATATGACACCCGCATTCAGAACTCCAAGGGCGGCGACTTCGATACGGCCACCTCGCACAAGGTGCTTACGAACTCCCGAGGCTTCACCGGCGAGTACCGCCGCTCGTACTGCGGGTTCTCCGCGGCACCCATAGCTCAAGACAGCGCGGGCCACATGCAGGGCAATTACTGGTACTCCTCTGCCCGCACCACCCAGTTGCTTGAAGACCCCGAGCACATTGGCCGCATCGCCGCCCAGCGCGCGCTTCGCCATCTGGGCGCCCGCAAGGTCCCCACCCAGCAGGTTCCGGTCGTCTTCTCTCCCGAGATTGCCCGTAGCTTGATCGGCAGCATCTTCTCCGCCGCGGAAGGCGACGCCATCTACCGCAACGCCTCCATGTTCAACGGTATGCTCGGCCAGCGCGTGGCCGGCGATAACATTACCGTCGTCGACGACGGCACCCTCGTCTTCCCGCACAGGCTTGCCGACGGGCGCAGCCTGCCTGCCGGCGGCTTCGGCACTTCGCCGTTTGATGGCGAGGGTCTGCCGACCCGACGTACTGTCCTGGTTGAGCGCGGCATCCTCAAGAATTACGTGACCAACACCTACACGGGTCGGAAGCTCGGCATTCCCTCCACCGGCAACGCCTCCCGCGGCCTGGCCGGCAACCCTGGCACGGGATCCGGCAATTTTTTCCTTGAGCCAGGCGGCGTGACTCCTGAACAGATCATCGCCTCTGTCCCCAACGGTCTGTATGTCACTGAGGTGATGGGGTTCGGCGTCAATCTTGTCACCGGTGACTATTCGCAGGGCGCCGCCGGTCTTTGGATCGAGAACGGGGAACTCGCGTATCCGGTTGAAGAGATCACCATTGCCGGCAATCTCAAGGACATCTACCGGAATATCTCCGCGGTTGGCAACGATCTTCACTTCCGCGGCTCTTCCGCCGTTCCCACGCTCCGCGTCGAAGGCATGACCATCGCCGGGGCCTGATCGGCCAACGGTCTGTGATGACGCAGCAGACCGTCGCTCGGCACAGTCGCATCTATAAACAGAGACTTATCCGTGCACGCTGGCCGCTCCTTGACCTAGTCGGGAACGTCAACGAGATCGATTGTGTCTGAACCCAAGCCATCCCGGCAGATTGTTGGTATCGATCTCCTGCGAGCTGCTGCGGCTGTCCTGGTGATGCTCTTTCATCTTGGACAGCCCAGCTGGCTCCCTCCCGCGCAGCGCGAAATCCGCATGCCCGGTCCGTTTGCTGGGCTCGATCCCCTCGTTGCGTGCGGCTGGATCGGCGTCGAGATTTTCTTTGTCCTATCGGGTTTTGTCATCGCTTACTCGACGCTTGGTTCTACGCCGCTGCGCTTTGTACAGCACCGTGTGACGCGCCTGCTGCCGGCTGCGCTGCTCTGCGCAACAATCACCGTTGCTTTCGATCTACGCGGCCACGTCGGCAGCCTCGCTGGTCTGGCTCCGCTGTGGCTGCGAAGTATCGTTTTCTCTCCGGTCGGCCCCTGGATCGATCTGCCGTACTGGACGCTTGCCGTCGAGGTCGCCTTTTACCTGTTCATTTTCCTGCTTCTGCTGTTCCGGCTGGAACACCGACTTAGCCTCGTGATCGGTCTGCTGGGCAGCACCAGCACAGCATTCTGCGCAATCGGGTTTGCCCTTGGCGGCCGTCTGGTGTCGGTCTACGCGTACGGATTTCCGCCCAAGGCCTGCCTGCTGCTGGTTCATGGCTGCTTCTTTGCGCTGGGCGTCTTTCTGTTTCTGGTGCTGCTCGACCGCGTGACGCCGGCACGGGTTCTGTTGCTGGGTGTTTGTGCCGCGGGTGCGCTGCTGGAAATCTTCCAGCACCGCCGCGATGTCGCCACGGTCACGCGAACAGGGGACCATCCGGCGCTTCCGGTCGTTCTCTGGCTGCTGGCAATCGCCGGGCTGGTCGTCTCGGTGGTGGCAAACCGAGTGCTGCACCGCTGGATCGGTCGCGTCGGCGCGCTCCGCGTCCGTCAACTCGCCATGGCGACCTACCCGCTCTACCTCCTGCACTGCCAGATTGGTTATATCCTGATCGGCCACTTCCACAAGCGCCTCGGCTTCGGCTGGGCGATGTTCCTGGCCATCGGCGTACTTGTCGCGCTTGCCTTCGTGGTCTCTCAGTTCCTTGAGCCACCGTTTCAACGCCTTTTCCGCCGCCTCTGGAAGCAGAAGCGCTCGTCGCCACCGTCTGTGATCGCGCATGCCTGATCGCTGGTGAGCCGACCCGTGTCTGCCCATTGCGGTCGGGACCGAGATCCTGCCACGTCCGAGGGAGCCACGCTCCCTAGAGAGGGCCGCTACAATCTCCTTCGTGGCCCCAGGCGCATTCCATTTCCGGGAGGAGCTCGCGTTTCAGCCGGATGCGGCTCGCGACCTGCTGCGGCGGGTGCCGGAAGCGGCTGGAATCTGCGCGCTCTTTGGCCGCGCCGGCGCCGACGGAGCCGAGCCACAGCCGTATCTGACCCGAACCACCAATCTTCGCCGCCGTCTTGCCCGCCTGCTCGACGCGCCGGAGGCGATGTCGAGGCGGTTGAACCTCCGCGACCGCGTCGGGCGAATCGCCTGGACCGTTACTGGATCGGAGTTTGAATCGCTGCTGATTCTCTACGACGCAAGCTCCGCGCTGTTCGGCTTAGACGAGGCGCGCCGCCGTTTGAAGCTGCGAACGCCCTACTTCGTCCGGCTGAACATCACGCACGCGCATCCTCGGCTGTACAGCACAAACCGCCTTTCCCGCGCGCGGCTCGGGGAGCTCTATGGCCCGTTTCCATCGCGGCTGGCAGCGGAGCGCTACACCGATGCGGTCCTCGACCTTTTTCGTCTTCGCCGCTGCTATGAGGACCTCGAGGTGCATCCCGATCATCCCGGTTGCGCCTACGGCGAGATGAAGCGCTGCATGGCTCCGTGCAACACGGGCTGCTCGGCGGAGGAGTACGCGGCGGAAAGCGGCGCCGTGAAGGCCTTCCTCGACAGCCACGGCGAGAGCCTGCTGCGGGAGATCGCGGCGGCCCGCGAGCAGGCCTCCGAGCGGATGAACTTCGAGGACGCGGCTGAGCTCCACACGCGCTGGGAAAAGGTGCGCGCCGCGGCCGCGCTGGCTGACGATCTGGTTCGACCGGTTCCGCAGCTGCGAGCCGTTATCGCACAACCAGCTGCGCCAGCCGCGGGGGAGGGTGGCGTCGCGGATACCGCAGCGACCGAGACCGCGTCAATTTTTCTGCTGGAGAGCGGCTGCCTCGCGGGTCCCGAGCACCTCGTCACCCTGGGTGTACGCGCCGTGCGCGAGCAGACCAGTGTCGGCTCCAGCCTGTTTGCGCAGCCGCTGATGCTCCAGGCCGTTCCGCTTACCGGCGGGGCCGTCGCGGTGACCGGCAGTGCGTCTGCCCTTTCCCATTCGCCGGAGGTGCGCGCGGAAGCCGTCCTGAAGCGGCTCGAGGATCGTGCCCGGGCCGCATCGGTTTCCGCAGCGGAGCGCTCCGCTGGTCGACTTGATAGCGCAACCCTCAGTGACCATCTTTCGCTGTTTCGCCGCTGGTATTACCGTCCGGAGAAGCAGCGCACGGGTGAGGTGCTGCTGCCGAGTTCGGATGGGAGCTGGCCGGTGCGCAAGCTTCTGCGCGCGGCTGCCCGCGCCGCACTGGGCGAGCCGAAAGCCATGCAGGCTACGGATCGCGAGGCCGCCAGGTCAGTACGCACGAAGGTTCTGCATGCAGGTCGCGAGGGGGTGGAGCGCACCGTGCCGGTCTCGGAGCCCCCGCCGGAGAAGCCGGCGAGCTTCCGTAGCCGCAGGTCGGGGAATGGCACGATGCGCAAGAGAACAATAGCTCCGGAGACGTCCGACGTCGATGCAAAGCACCTCGACCTGCCGGCGGTCTGAAGCGCCCGCGCTGGTAGACTTTGGTGAGGAGTGCGGTCCCGTGATTGAGCTTGCCTTTTCCATTCTCGCGTCGGATTTCGCGCACCTCGCCGACGAGGTCGCGCGGGCCGAACGGGGTGGTGGAACGATCGTCCATGTCGACGTGATGGACGGCCACTTCGTCCCCAACATTACTTTTGGGCCGCCGATGGTGAAGGCGCTTCGGCCGGTGACGAAGCTGCCGCTCGATTGCCATCTGATGATCGAAGATCCGGACCAGTTTATTCCGGAGTTTGCCGAGGCCGGCGCGGACTTCGTGAGTGTGCACCAGGAGGCGTGCCGACATCTGTACCGCACGCTGCAGTTGATTGAGCAGAACGGCATGCAGCCGGCGGTGGTGGTCAATCCGGCGACTCCGGTGGAGACGATCGTCGAGGTGCTGCCGATCGTGCACCACGTGCTGGTGATGAGCGTGAACCCTGGCTTCGGCGGCCAGAAGTTTTTGCCGCTCGCGCTGGGCAAGATCGCTCGGCTGCGCGAGATGCGCGCGCGAATGGGACTGAACTTCCGGATTGAGGTGGATGGCGGTGTGGCTCACGACACGGTTGCGCGGGTCGTTGACGCAGGAGCCGAGATGCTGGTCGCCGGATCAGCCGTGTTCGAGCCGGGCAAAACTGAACAGAACGCCCGCGATCTGCTGCAGCTCGCCTATGCGGCGGATCCGGATCGCGTACGGATTTAGGCCTCGAACGCCGAGAGAGGTTCCCGCGTTGCGGCTAACGACTTCCTGCTGGCCGAGAAGCGCAAAGAGCCCAAAGCAGACTAGAATCTATGCAACCGTTCCATGCGCACCAGAGCGGTGAACGAGGTACACAGCTTCGATGAACCAGCGATTTGTTGTCTCCCGTAAGCGGTCTTTTTCTCCCAACCGGAAGCCCTCTCTTTCAAACGCCCGTGCCGGTTTCGTCGCCGGTTTTGCCGGGGTCGCGCTTCTGATCTCCGGCTCCGCGCAGCGCAGCCTGGCGCAGGATGCGACTCAGGCCGCTCCGCCCGCAGCTCAAGAGACTGCTCCGGGGAGCCCCCCAGCGCAAACGGACCCGACCATCAACTCGCTTCCGGAAAACGGGAAAAAATCGATCAAGGAGAGCCGCAAGGAGCGGAAAGCCGACAAGGTTGTGCAGCTGAAAGATACGCGCAAGCTGGCAAAAAAGGATAAAAAAGTCGATCCGCTGGCCGGAAAGGACGCGGGCCTTCCGGACAAGCAGCTGTATGACAAGGCTTTGGCAGCGACGCGCGCCGGCCACTTCGACGTGGCGCGGCTAGATCTGCAGACATTGCTGAACACCTACCCTGACTCGCAGTACCAGATGCGGTCGAAGCTGGCGATCGCCGACAGCTGGTACAAGGAGGGCGGAACGGCGGCGCTGACGCAGGCCGAGCAGGAGTATGCCGACTTCCGCGTCTTCTTCCCGAACACGCCCGAGGCAGCCGAGGCGCAGATGCGCATCGGCGACATCTATTTCCGAGAGATGGATAAGCCGGACCGGGACTACTCGAAGGCGGTGCATGCGGAGGAGGAGTACCGGAGGATGCTGACCGACTACCCGCAGTCGACTCTGGTTCCGCAGGCCAAGCAGCGCTTGCGCGAGGTGCAGGAGGTTTTGGCGTTCCGCGAGGCGGACATCGCCGCGTTTTACGCGACCCGTGCGGATTGGCCGGCGGCGATTGCGCGTTACCAGACGGTGGTCGACACCTACCCCCAGTACAGCCACATGGATGATGTGCTGATCGGGATGGGCGACGCGTATGAGACGGAGGCGCGGATGATCCGCACACAGCCTCTACCGGAGGGCCCGAAGGCAAAGCTTGAGGAGGAGTTCGACAACAAAGCTGCGGCGGCCTATCGCAAGGTGGTGCTGGAGCATGCTGCGGCGGCGCATGTCGAGGACGCGAAGGATCGTTTGGCGGCGATGAACCTGCCGATCCCGACGCCGACTCCGGAGCAAATGGAGGCCAGTGCGACGCTGGAGAACAGTCGGTCGCAGTACCGTCTGCAAGATCGGGCGAAGCTCCTGTTTCTGCACCAACCGGACGTGGTGACGGCGGCGCGCGTAGGGGATCCGTCGCTGGTGGATCCAAAGGCGACGCTTGCCCCGCAGGTGAGCAAGCAGATCATCCGGGACTATCAGGAGGCGCTGAATCCTGGACTGCATGCGGCTGAGGCGCCGGTGGCAGCGACAACAGACGGGGCCACGCAGCCGGCTGGTTCGGCGGACGTCGCGCCGACGCCGCCTGCTCCGCCCGCGGCTCCGCTGGCATTTCAGGATGTACCGAACGCGGGCCAGCCGGACACGAACGTGACGCCGGTGGTCACGCCGACGACGCAGGCACCGGCGGGCGCGCCGAGCACAAGCGTGGGTGTCGAGATTCTGTCGCCGGGCGCAACGGATGCAGCCTCTGGACCGCCAGTGGCGACGCCGGGCGCGGCAGGAAACGCGTTGGTGAACAGCAAGTCGGGTGGCCTCACGGGCGGACCGGCGCCCGAAGCGACGGCGCTGCCTCCGATCGAAAAGGTTGGCGCGGCTCCGGACCAGGTGAACGATGTGGCCGGCCAGACGACGCCCAAGGCGCAGGCGGCTCCGGCGGATGGCAAGAAGGCAAAGTCGGACTATGACAAGGGCGACGAGTCTTCGAGCAAGCACAAGAAGAAGAAGGGTCTGGATAAGTTGAACCCGTTCTGATCCCGGCGGCGTTGGTGGCCCGCGGTGTTGAGGGACCGTCGCAGACGGTGGCCGCCGTCGTGTGTCTCGTTTCCTCGTCAGCGAGGGTGATCGGAGGCGCCGAACTTTTCTGCGGTTGGATTCAACGGCCTGGGTGAGCCGGGCGGGACGCGGGCGGTAAGCAGAAAGGCCAGAACGAGAGTGAGCGCCGACGAGGAGACTGGAGGAGGGGTGGTGGCGGCGCTAACCCAGAAAGTGCCCAGTGCACCCTGGACTGCAACGGAGGCACGAACAGCAATAACTAGAACCGGCGTGGAGCTTGAGGATGGGGTGTGTAGCGTGCCCGGTTCTCGCGGAGGAGATGGGCGATAAGCCAGATAATGCCCGCGAGAAGGAGAAGGGGCGCTAGCAGGACGGTGAGGCCGAAGCCCGTAGAAAAGATGGCGCGGTCGCCACCGACGGTGGCGGAAGAGGGGATGTCGGCGGTGGAGAAGGCGGTCGCGAGATCTCCCCGGATGTGGCTGTCAGGCCCGAGGTGGAGCGAAGAGAACAGGATCGCGACATCGCCGGAGATGGTGCGGTCGGGGGAGCCGTTCACGGTGCCGAAAAGAACGGCGACGTCGCCGTGAACATCTCCGTTGAGATTGACGCTGCAGAAGATGCAGGCAATGTCGCCGGCGGGCTCGTCCTCAGTGACGGTGATGTTGGAAAACATGCTGACGCGGTCGGTTCCGCCGCCGTCGTGATGAGAGGCGTGTGCGGCGGCAGGAAGAAGTGCGAGCAGAAGGGCGGCGAGGATTCTGTTCTGAGGGACCATACTGGCAACTTCCTTCTTGTCGGTGATGCATCCTTGCTGCGCTGCGGATGGGCACCAGCGGTGCTCTTTGGCGTTGGCGTGCGTGGCCACAGTGTAGACGGAGAGGCGGGATGTTGGAAGTGCGGTTCACGCCGGGTTGGCCGCGAGCATCTCGAGGAGATCCGACGCCGCCTGAGCCGGCAGCGGTTTGGAGAGCATAAAGCCCTGCAGGAAATCACAGTGAGCGTCGCGCAGTTCGTCGAGCTGGTCCTGGTTTTCGACGCCTTCGGCGACCGTGCGAAGACCAAGCTGCTGGGCGACGTTGATGATGGCCCGGACGATGGAGGAGTTCTTTTCCGAGCCGTCGAGACGGTTGACAAACGTGCGGTCGATTTTAAGGGTGTCGAGCGGGAGCTGGTGGAGGCAACCGAAGGAGGAGGTGCCGGTACCAAAGTCGTCGACCGAGATCGCGACGCCAAGATCGCGGAGGGCCTGCAGCTGAATACACGCGGCTTTAGGGTCGGCGACGATCCAGGTTTCGGTGATTTCGAGTTCGAGTCGATCGGGGGCAAGACCGGTTTCGGCGAGAGTGGCGGCCACCTTTGCGGCGAAATCTTCTCGTCCGAGCTGGACGCCGGAGACGTTGACACAGATGCGCCCGGAATCGAAGCCATGCGCCTGCCACGCGACGGTCTGGCGGCAGGCTTCGTGGAGCACCCATTCGCCAAGGGGAAGGATGAGTCCAGTCTCTTCGGCGACGGGAATGAACTTGTCTGGAGCGATCAGACCCTTTTCGGGATGGTTCCAACGAAGCAGCGCTTCGAAGCCGTGTAGTTTCTTTTCCGTACTGTAGAGAGGCTGGTAGAAGAGGCTGAACTGGCGCTCGGTAAGCGCAAGCTGTAAGTCATTGTGGATGTGGGCGCGCTGACGGACCTGTTCGCCAAGTACGGCACCGTAGATCTGGGCCTGATCGCGACCGGCGCGTTTGGCGGCGTAGAGGGCCGCGTCGGCGTTCTGCATCAGGATGGGAGCGCTGTTGCCGTGCTCCGGGTAGAGGCTGACGCCGATGCTGGCGGTAGCTGCGAAGTTTTCGTCGCCGATGCGAAAAGGCCGGCGGACGGCTTCGAGCAGACGATCGGCGATGGCCTGGGCTTCGTGCGGGCTGGCGAGATCCGGAAGCACAAGGAGGAATTCATCGCCACCTTGACGGGCGAGGGTATCGACCGCGCGGCAGGCCCCCGAAAGCGCTTTGCTGATGCGTTTGAGGAACTCGTCGCCGATGGCGTGGCCGAGGGTGTCGTTGATGTGCTTGAAGCGATCGATGTCGATGTAGCAGATACCGACGTAGGTCCCACGGCGGCGGGCAGCGAGGATTGCCTGGGAGAGGCGGTCTTCGAGGAGCGCGCGGTTTGGGAGGCCGGTGAGGTGGTCGTGCTGCAACTCAAAGACGAGACGCCTCTGAAGAACGGTGTGCTCGAAGGTGAGATGGGCAAGCTGCACGAAGTCGATGACCGTAGTGTCAGTGGCGGGGGCGAAGGTTGGGTCCGGGTTGATGATGACGATGGTGCCGAGGAGGTCTCCGGCGACGGAGACGATGGGGTGGGCCCAGGAGGTTGCGAGTTGGCTCCAGTGGGACGTGTGCGGGACTTTGGCGTAGTGAAGCGATGAGATGTCCGGAAGTTGCTGCTGGAAGAGAGTGCCGGGGCAGATGGGGCCTGCCTGCGCGATGAGGCAGGCGCGCTCCTCCTTCTGGAGGGAGATGAGCACGGTGGAGGTGGGGCACATGGCGTGAAAGGCATGCACGAGGAGGTCCATGCTGGTTTCAAGGGCATCGCCGGCGATGATGCTGGTAAAGATCTCGTGTTTGCTGGCTTCCCACCGCTCCTGACGGATTTTCTTCGTGATGTCGCGGAAGACGATCACAGCGCCATGGATGACGCCATTGAGCAGGATGGGAGTGCTCGTGTAGTCGAGGGGGAAGCAGGTGCCGTCCTTTCTCCAAAACACCTCATCGCTGCAGTGGTGGATCTCGCCATCTCTGACCGCGTGGTAGATGGGGCAGTCCTGCTCGTGGTAGGGGCTACCATCGGCGTGGGAGTGGTGCATAAGGGCGTGCGGGCTGCGGCCACGAAGTTCTTCGAAGGTCCAGCCGGTCATTTCGCGAGCGGCGGGATTGAGGAAGGTGACGAAGCCCTCATTGTCCACGCCGAAGATGCCGTCGCCAGCGGATTCGAGGATAAGGCGACAGGTCTCGTTGAGGGTGGACTCTCCGTCGTGGAGAACGGACGGCAGGGTATTTTGCCGAGCGAAGACGGTGGTGCTGCTGGCGGCTAATGCGTGGAGGCCGGAGTAGGGCGAGGGAGACGTTATTTGGCGAGCGACCTGCATGTCCTTCTTATCGGCAGGATGCGGCAAAACTTTAGGGAGAGCACGCACGATTTTCTGGGCATCCTCTAAGTTGGGCGAGCTACGGGAGCTTTGTCCTACCAGAACCGCCCCTGTGTTTGCGCAAAACGCCTGTGGGTCGGAGGGTTTGCGCAGTTGACGGCGGGCGCGGATAGGACGTGGTGGATCAATTGTCTGTCGCTCAGGTCTCTCAGGGTTTTTTTCTGGGAACGAGGCAGATCCTACGTTCCGGTGGGCTGCTGGGGACGGTGCGGCGGCGGGTGCTGCAGCGGGCGTAACGGTCGTCGCTGGTGGACTGCTGCTAGGCTTTAAGGCTATGAGCAGAGAGCTTTCGAAGGCGTACGATCCGCAGGCGATCGAGGAGAAGTGGGCGCGGTATTGGGTGAGGGAAGGGCTGTTTGATACGCCGGCCGACAAGGCAGCAAGTGGCGATGCGGGGCGGTTTGTGATGCTGCTGCCGCCGCCGAATGTGACGGGGCGGCTGCATATGGGTCACATGTTCGAACAAACAGAGATGGATATTCTGGCGCGGTGGCACAGGATGCTGGGGGAGCAGGTGGTGTGGGTTCCGGGGACGGACCACGCGGGTATTGCGACGCAGATGATGGTGGAGCGACAGCTGGCGGCGGAAGGGACCACGACGCGCCGGGAGCTAGGGCGAGAGGCGTTTACGGAGCGGGTGTGGGCGTGGAAGCGGCAATATGGCGGGGCGATCGAGGAGCAGATGCGACGTCTTGGGGTTTCGGTGGACTGGTCGCGGGAATACTTCACGATGGATGAGCGGCTGAGCGTTGCGGTGCGCGAGGGATTCGTCCGGTTATGGCAGCAGGGGCTGATCTATCGCGGGGCGTACATCGTGAACTGGGATCCGCAGCTGCAGTCTGCTGTTTCCGACCTGGAGGTGGATAGCGAGGAGCGTGCTGGGAAGCTGTATCACGTGCGGTATGCGATGGCCGACGGGACGGGATCCGTGGTGATCGCGACGACGCGGCCGGAGACGATGCTGGGGGATGCGGCGGTGGCGGTCAACGCGGCGGACGAGCGATACAAGGATGTTGTGGGTAAGCTTCTGGTCCTGCCGCTGAGCGGAGTAGGTGGCGGAGCGGATCGGCAGATTCCGGTGATCGCGGATGAGTGGGCCAATCCGGAGTTTGGAACGGGTGCGGTGAAGGTGACGCCGGCGCACGATCCAAATGACTTTGCCATTGGGAAGCGGCATGATCTGCCGCAGCTGACCGTTCTGGATGAGTTTGGGCGGGTCAGGCTGGAGGGTTCGCCGTATGACGGGTTAGACCGGTTTGCCGCGCGGGAGCGGATGGTCGCCGATCTCCAAGCTTCGGGGGCGCTGGTGGAGGTGAAGGACCATACGCTGACGCTGCCGGTGAGCCAGCGAACGGGAGCGGTCATTGAGCCGCGGCTCTCGACGCAGTGGTTCATCGCGGTGAACAAGGAGCCTGCGGGGGGTGGGCCGTC
>CALMVL010000170.1:2973-4077 GCA_937873265.1 uncultured Granulicella sp. | reverse complement strand
AGCATGGCGTGCTCGGGGCCGACGGAGGCGTAGTCGAGGCCGGCGGAGACGGAGTGGGTGAGGGAGACCTGGCCGGCTTCATTTTGTAACACGTACGAGTACGTACCCTGGAGGACGCCGGGGAGGCCGCCGCCTTGTTTCTGGAAGCGGGCGGCGTGCTCGCCGAGGGTGGGGCCGCGGCCGCCGGCTTCGACGCCGATGAGCTGGACGTCGGTGTCGGGGAGGAACTCATACCACGCGCCAATGGCATTCGATCCGCCGCCGACGCAGGCGACGATGGCGGTGGGGAGCTTCGCTTCGCGCTCGAGGATTTGCTGGCGGGCCTCGATGCCGATGACGCGGTGGAAGTCGCGGACCATGGTGGGGTAGGGGTGGGCGCCGAGGGCGGAGCCGAGGATGTAGAAGGTCGAGCGGACGTTGGTGACCCAGTCGCGCATGGCCTCGTTGATGGCGTCTTTGAGGGTGGCGGAGCCGGCGCCGACGCCGCGGACTTCGGCACCGAGGAGGCGCATGCGGTAGACGTTGAGCTCCTGGCGGCGCATGTCTTCTTCGCCCATGTAGATGAGGCAGTCGAGGCCAAGGAGGGCGCAGACGGTGGCGGTGGCGACGCCGTGCTGGCCGGCGCCGGTTTCGGCGATGATGCGGTGCTTGCCCATGCGGCGGGCAAGCAGGCCCTGGCCGAGGGCGTTGTTGATTTTGTGGGCGCCGGTGTGGAGGAGGTCTTCGCGCTTGAGGTAGATCTTCGCGCCGCCGAGGTTTTCGCTCAGGCGTTTCGCGAAGTAGAGCGGCGTCGGCCGGCCGCAGTAGTTGTGGAGGAGGTCGGCGAGCTCGACCTGGAAGCTGGGGTCGGCCTTGGCCTCGGCGTAGCTGTGCTCGAGCTCTTCGAGCGCGGCCATGAGGGTTTCGGGGACGTAGCGCCCACCGTAGGCGCCGAAGCGGCCGGGCCTGTTGGTTTGCGCTTCGGAGGTGAGGGACGGGGTTGCGGTGGCGCTCATGGGTGGGTCCTCGATGCGGTTTGGAGCAGAGAAAAGCCGCGCCTTGTAGGGGTCGCGGCTCGGGTGGTGTCGGATTCAGTCTGAGGCTAAAAGGTCAGATGAGGCCGCG
>CALMVL010000170.1:0-2873 GCA_937873265.1 uncultured Granulicella sp. | reverse complement strand
TTTCCACCGGCGGCATACGGGTTCCGGTCAATGAGCATCGCGTCCGGCGAAACAAGGTCAAGCTGCGCTTGTACGCCATAACGCTCGATGGTTTCAGAAGGCGGCCTGATGCCGTTTGCATAGCGGATGAGACCAGGAATCTGCAGCTGATCCGACCAGCCCGCCAGAGAGCCATCGGACTGCTGTGCTATGTGAAGGCAATTGCTGACCGGGGAAAAGTGTCCCCATGTTCCGGCTAAGAGGCTTTTTGCGGTCCCGGGCTTCGGGTGCGGACGGCGAAAGGTAATTTGTCCATTGAAGTCATCTGTATGAACCTTGCCGGACCATTGGTCGCGGCGCGGATCAAAGGTCAGATCAAGCTCAACAGCCTGGCTGCCGTCAACCTTTGAGTGGGACACCTTGATGGTGCGAGCGGTTAGCTGTACACCGTCGGAATCACCCGAGAAGAAGTGCCTTCCCGCAAAACTCACGATGGTCTTCACCTGGTATACCCCGAAGAAAACACTGGTCACCTGCTGTGGAACGCTGGCCAGTGTCTTCGGCAAGCCGACCACCTTTGTGGTCAGCTCGACATCCAGAGCGTACGTGGGTTGGGTGTCCTGAGATTCCCAGATGCCGGAGATTTCTTCCGGGTGGGTTATGTCGGATCCGAGAAGCGGCGTCTGCGGTAGCGCGGAAATGCTAGCGATGGGTAAAGCTGAAAACGCGAGCAGCAGCAGGAGTGGTTTTGTCGGGGGCATGGGGCGAGTTCTCTACGAACGATAGACACCGCGGAAGGAGGAAACGGCCCCGGACTTGCTGATGACAGATTCTGCGCCTGTTAGAGGGTAGCGCGGGCCTACAGCCCGCATAGGGTGAGTGCTTCGATCCTGGGGCTTCACCCCAGGCTGGCCTTCAGCCCGCAGAGGCAAGGACCAATGCGGGGTCCTTCGCTTTGCTCAGGATGACGTGCTTGTTTGGTTGCGCTGTACTTTAGGTGCGCTGCGTGTCCGGGGTGCGGATTGGTGGCAAGCGACGGTGCCCTCTCGACAGATGTTTGCCTTCTGCGTGCCTACGGAGCTAAGGCTTCGGGGGCACAGGGATGTACTCCGGTCGATGTCGTAGCTGGGGTGAGCCGTATCGGCGACGAGCCTCCGGCGTGAGCTCTACCCGGAGCGTGTGGCGTTTGCCGTCCAGGGCTGGAGGCCGGAAACCGAGGACGTATCGGAGGTGCGTTTGCGCGAGGATGTAGGCCACTGCGTTGGGAAACTGTTCGATGTGCTCGGAGGAGTAGTACCGGCCGCCCGTCTCCGCGGCAAAGTAGTGGACGACATGGGAGATCTGGCCGGGAGCTCCGAGGTTTAGCTCGGGGTCCGTGTCGGATGAAGCCAGATTTACGCCAAAGACGATGCCCGAATGCTCGAGCAGGTCAACGAGGACGTTTTCCGCTTCCTGCGGATAGGTGGCGCTGTGGTCGCCATAGAAGAAGAGAAGGATGGGAAGGTGCTTGCCTTTGTCCTCGTCTTCGGCAGCGAGGACTTTGTGGACCATGAGTTGCAGAGCCAGTTCGCCGGGGCGATCCTTGCCCGCGTGGGTCTGGTCGGCGATAAGGGCGTTCACGGTGTTGAGGGCTTTTGCGACATCGGTACCAGGGAGGAGGTCGAGGGCTGATGTGCCGTCATCGCACCAGTGTGCGACGCCTACGGTATCGGCTGGACGAAGCCGCGCGAGTGCGGGTTCGAGCACTTCGGCATGGGATCGCAAAAACCCCGAACCCCAGTCCTCCTGGAATCCCATGCGACACTGCACGATCAGCCACAGGGCGAGGGGGCGCGCCGTGTTTTCCTGCCCGGAGTCGAATGTGAGGATTGGCACCTCCTTGTTGTTATCGAACATCCGGAAGTCCTGCTTTTTGAGGTCTGTCAGGAGCTGTCGTGTACGCAACGCTTTGACCTCGGCGTCGGCCAGGACGTCGACGAGAGTGAGCGAGGTGCCCACGTGCAGCGTTGGTACGGACGGGTCGTCGGGAGAGACTTGAGCGACAGAGGACTGGGCTAGCAGACCGAAGGCAAAGACGAGCGCGCCGAGGAAAGTGGGCCTGGTGATCATCTGGTCAGGATTCTAACCAGTGCTCGCTCGAACAAGCATCAAGAGCTGCAGAGCGTTTTCCGCGGCGGTGACCGAAGCTGAGCCGGGATGGTGCGGCTCAGCCTGGAAGCGACATGGGTTAGAGGAGATTGGCGCTGGTGGTTCCGGTGTGGATGAACTTGTGGAGCCGGATGGCGGGGAAGACGCGGCGGCCGCGGAGGGAGCCGGTGTTGTAGAAGTCGGCCTGCTCGCGCCACTCGGCGGGACGGGCTGCGCCGCTGTACTCGGGGTCGCCGATGACGAGGGCGGAGCGGGCGCGGAGGAGGAGCTCGGCGGCGACCTCGGCCATGACGCCGTTGCGCTTGTCGATGCCGTCGATGCTCTTGAGCCAGGGATTGAGACGGGTGAGGAAGTCGTGGGAGTAGAGGCCGAGGAGGCAGCGGGCCAGGGGCGAGGCGGGGAGGTGATCCCAGCGGATGTGGCCGTTGATGGCTTCGACGTTGCGGCGGAAGCCGGGAAAGATGACGGAGGTGTCGTGGAGGAGAAAGGCGTAGGTGAACTGCCAGCGAAGGGGGGCTTCAAAGAGGGCGGACCACTCCCATGCGTCGTGGGTGGAGAAGGCGTAGTCGATGCCGTCGATGGTGCGGTCGGTGTTTTCGGCGCAGCCGTTGACGACGACCTTGATGCGGGAGGGCGGGATGCCTTCGGCGGCGAGCTGGGCGAGGATGGAGGGCATGGTGCGTTCGTAGAAACGGAGGCAGGTGGCGACGAGGTAGACGACAGTGGCGGTGGGGGCGAGAGGCGTG